>VBIZ01000136.1 GCA_005880575.1 Chloroflexota bacterium
TTTCCCGATCGACCTATCGTCACCGGCTTAGCGGCGAGGACGTTCGAAAGACCCGCATCCTGATCACCAAGGACGCTTGGAAGCTTTTCCCAGGGCCCGGCGAGCGTGTGGCACTGCGCATCGGCGCCCGCCGTTTCGACGCCGAGATCAAGAGCGAGCGCTGCGAGTGCGTGCCGCCCGAGCACGAGCACTACCACCTGATCTGCCAGGCGCTCAAGGGACAGACAGGCTTCAAAAACGGTGCTCTCGTCGTGATCGCGAAGGATTCCGATGGCGGCTACCGCTTCGTAGAGGAGCGCGGCTAAACTCCCGCACGTGGCGTCGTCGCCGACGTACATCCTCATCCACGTGTTCGGAACGGTCCGCGACGAGCTCGATCGCGCCGACCGCGGAAAGCGCACGTATTCCGGATGGCTCCGTCAGTACGTCGCCGAAACCCCGAAGCGGCTGACCGAGATCGCGTATCTGCTCGACCAGCTCACCGAGAACGGCTGGAAGGTCGTCGGGTCGCCGTACGACTGCGATGTGATGCTCGAGCGAGACGTAAGCCGCGATCAAGCTGAGCAAGACATCCGGCGCGCCGAATTCTGGGACCGCCTAGTTCAAATCGCTTCCGCAGACGATGACGGGCACATCGTGTGGCGCGATCACCCCGAAGGCGCGCCGAGTCGTCCGCGGCGCCGCCGACGAGTGCGCCGCCCTCCAACGAGAGAGCAAGGCAGCTAGAGGCTCACTGGCTAAGCGGTCCTGCCGGGCCGCGGGTCCTGTCCCCGGCTCGGGGCCGTGCCCTCGCCGCACCCTTCCCGCCTTTCGCGTCGTTCGCTTCGCTCACTCCGCGAGGGTGGGTCCCTGGGGCACCCGCGGCTCGCGCACAACCCTCTCGCCGGTGCCACCCTCGGCCCAACTCCCCGCTTCGCCGCTCGCCTTAGCCTTCGTGGTCAATGCCGCATCCCCTAGGCGATGAACTCACCGAACTCCACGTCCACCTCGGCGGCGCCGTCGATCCGGCGGCGATGTGGGGGATCGCGCATGACCAGGGGATCCGTCTTCCGACGAAGGACTACTGGGAGTTCGTTGAACTCATCACCGTCCGCAAGCAGACGAAGAAGTCTTTCGAAGACTTTCTAGCGCTTTACCACTGGACCGAGCTCATCCAATCGAGCCCTCTGGCGGTCGAGCAGTCCGTCTACGAGGTGGTCGGTGGCGCCTACCGCAAGGCGAACATTACGACTCTCGAGCTCCGCTATAACCCTATGAAACGGAATCGCGGCGGGGAGCGCGACCTCGACCACATCATCAACGCGTCAATTCGCGGCCTCGACCGTGCCCTTCTCGATTATCCGGTCAAAGCCGGGCTCATTTTCTGTCTGGACCGCACCTTCGATCAAAACCTGAACGCGATTCTCGTCGAGAAGGCGATCGCGTACCGCCACCGCGGCATCGTCGGCATCGACATCGCCGGCGGCAAGAACCCGGACTTCCACTACCGCGATTACACGGCGCTGTTCAAGAAGGCCCGCAAGGCAGGGCTCGGCGTCACCGTTCACGCGGGCGAGGACGAGGACTGGGAGAGCGTCGACGAGGTTCTCCAATACCTCGAGCCCGATCGGATCGGACACGGGATCCACGCGGCGCGCAACGCGGCGTTATGCAGGCGGCTCGCCGAGCGCGGCGTGCTCCTCGAGATCTGTCCCTCCTCCAACCTCGACTCGAAGGTGGTGAAGGATGCCGACGAGCTCGGCGAGTACATCGCTATCTTCAAGAAGCACAAGGTGCGGTTCTCGTTCAACACCGACGGCCCCGAGATGCTCGAAACGACGCTCCGTGACGAGCTCCGTCTCGCCGTTCGAAGCGGCTGGGTGACGAAGGACGAGCTCGCGGAATGCGGTGCCTGGGCGAAAGAGGCGTCGTTCTTGCCCAGGAACGGCCGGTCATGACATCGGCCCTGTGGCGACTCCTCCTCATCTGCCTCGCGGCCGCCGCCGGCGAGACCCTCGCGTATCAGCTGGGGTGGTACGACGTGATCATCTGGGTCGGTGTGCTTTTCGGGGCGGGTGCGTACATCTTCACGCAGGATCTCGATCGGCCCCGTCCCGGCGGTCGACGCCGCGGCGAGATCAGGTACTGGCGGGGACGACCGGTCGACGAAGACGACGACCGTCCGCGGCGGTTGAACTAGCCCTCATGCGGGCTTGCGTGCCTCCACCAGGGAGGCCGCGACCCACGGCCCGCCAAACCACAGCCGGGGTCCCAGCGAGCGGAGGTGAACCTCGACCAGCCCGCGTTCCCGAAATCGCGCTTGGTACTCACGCGTCGCGTTGATGTCCACGATGACGATGCGTCCGCCTCGCCGGAGCACGCGCACCGCTTCGTCGATCGCCTTCGCGCGACCCACCGAGTCGGGGATGTTGTGGATCGCGAGGCTGCTCACGACGAGGTCGTACGTCTCGTCGGGGAACCGAAGCGCGCGCATGTCCGCGGTGTCGAGCTCCACTCGATCAGCGACGTCCTCGAGATCCGCGTTGCGTCTGGTGGCCTCAAGAGCGTTCCCGGACTGATCGGTCGTCCTCCACAGATCGACGCCGCCGGCGCGACCGCGCGGCAGCAGCTTCGCGACCATGAGAAGGACTGCGCCGCGCCCGCAGCCGACGTCGAGCACGCGCTCGTCGCCGCGAAGATGGAGCGACCGCAGGATGTCGGCCCACACCACGAACTTCCCGACTCGCGAGGCGTACAAATAATCGGCCGTGCTCGCGGCCAACGCGAGCCCGATATTCAGGGCCGGTATGCCGATGGTGGGGTTGGAGACCACGAATCCGATGAAGAAGACGGCTATCGCGGCCACCGCGCCGGACGCCATCAGCAGCGGGACGTAGGGGGCGTCGACTCCGTACTCGCCGCGCCGTCGTGTGAGGTCCCCCGCGGCCACCGGCACCGCGCGACTCTAACCCCATGATTCCTCAATGACGTACGCCTTCGAGCCACTTCGCGAAGACCACCTGGTCGTCGTCCGCCGATGGCTCCTTGAGCCTCACGTCAAACGCTGGTGGGACGACGGGACGAAGACGCCGTATCCGGATGCCGAGATCGCGGACTACCGCGAGGCGATCGAGGGCCGCGATCCGACGTACCGCTACATCACCCTGATCGATCAGCGACCCGCCGGCCTGATCCAGCACTACCGGATCGCCGACGAGTATGCCGAGGCTCCCCATCTCGGCGAGGAGGCGATCGGCGTGGACATCTTCATCGGTGAGGCGGAGCTGCTCGGGCGCGGTCACGGGCCCGCGATGCTCCGCCGGTTCCTCCCTGAGCTGGCGTTCCCATTCCACGGCATCGACGTGTGTGTGATCGGGCCGTCGGTGAAAAACATCGCCGCGATTCGAGCGTACGAGAAGGCCGGATTCCGACCGTTGAAGGTCGTACCCGTTCCCGGGGAGCCGGACCCCGAGTTCCTCATGCGACTCACCGCCGCCGACCTTCGTTCGCTGCAGTCGTGATGCACTGAATTCACGCGACGTCGCGGCTCGACATCTGGGATGATTCACGGCGATGGGTCTCCTCGAGGGTAAAAAGGCGCTCGTCATGGGCGTCGGCAATAAGCGCAGCATCGCGTGGGGGATCGCGACCGCGTTCCAGCGCGAAGGCGCGGAGCTCGCGTTCAATTGGCCGAACGATCGGCTGAAGGACAACGTGCTCGAGCTCGTCGCGACGCTGCCGAACCACGAGTCGATCCCGGTCGGTGCCTGCGATGTCTCCAAGCAAGACGAGATCGACACGTTCTTCGCCGAGATCGATCGCAGGTGGGGCAAGCTCGACATCCTCGTGCACTCCATCGCGTTCGCCGCGATCGAGGACCTGAAGGGCCGGTTCCACGAGATCAGCCGCGAAGGACTGAAGACGGCGATCGACATCAGCGCCTACTCGCTGGTCGCCCTGAGCCGCGCCGCGCTCCCGCTCTTCGACAAGGCCGGTGGCGGTTCGGTCATGAGCCTCACCTACAACGCGGTCGATCGAGTGGTGCCGAGCTACAACTCGATGGCCATGGCGAAGGCCGTGCTCGAGGCGGAGACGCGATACCTCGCGGCCGACCTCGGGCCCCACAACGTCCGCGTGAACGCCATTTCCGCCGGGCCGCTCAAGACGCTCGCGGGCAGCGCGGTCCGCGGTGTGTCGCAGGCGCGCGACCTCATGGTCGAGAAGGCGCCGCTGCGCCGGAACATCACGCAGGATGAAGTCGGCAACGTTGCCGTCTTCCTCGCGTCGGACTGGTCGCGCGCTGTCACGGGAGACACGATCTTTGCCGACAACGGGTTCAACATCCTCGGAGTCACCGAATAGCACGCCGCTAGCCTCTTCGGCCGGTGTCGCGATCCGGAAGAACCGGACCCCACTGTCACACCCGAATGCCGGGGAGCACGCCCTGCTCGCGCATTCGCCGGAGATTCGGCAGCTCGGCGGCGATCGTCGTCGAGGCACCGTGCCCGGGATACACCTTCGTGTTCGGAGGTAGGCCGATCACGCGCTCGAGGCTGCGCTCCATCTGTTCGCGATCGCCGCCGGGGAGGTCCCAACGGCCCGTGTTTCCTCTGAAGAGGACGTCACCCGAGAAGAGCACGCTCTCGCGCTCGAAGTAGAAGCAGGTGGATCCCTCGGTGTGCCCCGGCGTGTGTAGCGCCGTGAGCACGAGATCGGCAACGTAGTTGAGCGGGCCCTCGTCGAAGAGATCGTCAGCCTCGCTCGGCGGAATGGGCAACGAGATCGAGGCGGGCGGACGTTTCGGCCCGAGGCGGTACTCATCGAGACGGTGGATCGCGAGCCGCGCCCTCGTTGCTTCCTTGACCGCCGCGTTGCCGTAGATGTGATCGGGGTGCCCGTGCGTATTGAGGATCTCGACCAGGTGAAGACCCTGCTCCTTGACCGCATCGATGAGGACCCGCTCGCCCATGGACGGGTCGATCGCGAGTGCGTCCCGACGATCGTCGAACACGATGTAGGTCCCGTTGTCGTACGGCGGAACGCGCCATTCCAGAATCCGCATCGCTCGAGCGTAGCCAGTAAAGTCTGTGCGTGCGCGAGATCCCGATCGAGAGCACCAATCCGCCGATCGCCATCACCCAGGGCCGGCCGGCGCTCCTCGCATCACGACACATGGTGAGCTCGTGTCACTACCTCGCGACCTTCGCGGGAGCGCGCATGTTCGAGCGCGGCGGCAACGCGATCGACGCCGGCGTCGCGGCGGGCATCGCCCTGAACGTTGTAGAGCGCCACCTCACCGATTTCGGCGGAGTCGCTCCGTGCATCGTCTTTCGGCCGGGGATGGCCGCGCCCGAGACGATCGATGGCCTGGGGCACTGGCCGGCGTCGCTCGACCTCGACGCGTATCGCGCGATGTACGGCGACGACATGCCGATCGGCGTCGCCCGATCGGTGACACCGGCGGCGGCCGACGCGTGGCTCACCGCGCTCGCGCGTCACGGCCGCCTCTCGCTCGCGGAAGTACTCGCACCCTCGATCGAGCTCTGCGACGGCTTCCCGGTGTACCCGCGCCTGGCGATCGCGATCGAGCGTCTCGCCGAGCGTCTTCGGGAGTGGCCGACGAGCGCAGCGGTGTTCCTTCCGAACGGACGCCCGCCGCGGGTGGGCGAGATCCTCGTCCAGCGCGAGCTCGGCGCGCTCTTCCGCCGCCTCGCCGCGATCGAGCGAACGCATCAGCGCGAGGGGCGGGCGAACGCGATCACGGCGGCGCGCGACGCGATCTACGAAGGCGACGTCGCCGACGAGATCGCGGCGTTCATGCGTGAGGCCGGTGGCGCGATCACGACAGAGGACCTCCGCGCGCAGCGGGTGCGGATCGAGGCGCCGGTCCATTCGTCGTATCGCGGTATCGACGTGTACGCGTGCGGTCCGTGGTCGCAGGGCCCGCTCGTGCCGATGACGCTCAACCTGCTCGAAGGCTACGACGTTGCGGGGATGAGCCCGGGCAGCGTCGAGTTCCTGCATCGCTATGTCGAAGCCTTCAAGCTCGCGGCCGCTGACCGCGAAGGCTTCTTCGGCGATCCGGAGCAGGTCGACGTCCCGATCGCGGGCCTGCTCGAAAAGGGCTATGCGGAGATCCGCCGCCGGCTCATCGACGACGACCGCGCCCATCCCGAGCTGCCCAAGCCGGGCGACCCGTGGCGCTTCGAGGGGCGTGCCGGGCACGCGGGGTACCGCCCGCGGATCGCCGAGGGCGTGGGCGCACCGGACACTTCGTTCGCGTGCGCGATGGACGCGGAGGGGAACGCCTTTGC
>VBIZ01000137.1 GCA_005880575.1 Chloroflexota bacterium
CGCTCGTTCCCCTGGACGTTCCACCCACACGCGTACGAGCCGGGCGTGCTGACGATCGAAGGCCGCATCTCACCCGAAGTGCGCGATGGTCTCGCGCGCCGCGGGCACGTCGTCCGCATGCTCCCGGACTTCTCGCCGGCGGCCGCGGGCGTCTGCGCCGTGCGTCGCCTCGGGACGGGCACACTCGAAGGCGGCGCCGATCCACGACGGGAGAGCTACGTGGCGGGATGGTGATGGAAGCACGCGAGAGGGCCTGGCGCGCGGAGTTCCCGATCACCGAGCGC
>VBIZ01000138.1 GCA_005880575.1 Chloroflexota bacterium
TGTGCGCGATGACCTCGTATTCCCACGGAACCGATGGGGTTGGGTAGCTGTCGTGCATCTGGATCTTCATCGAGTCGCCGGCCGCGAGGGACAACCACGGCTTGCCGGTCGTCGCGAGCTCGGGACGCCATTGCATCAAGCTCAGGACCGGGCGTTCTACCGAGGCGGTTCGGACGACGACGACAAGGTGAAGCTTTGCGAACCCGGGCACCGTCGTCCCGGTCTCGATCGCAAGATCGCATCCGATGGTGCCCACCGCCGGGTCACCCGCGCACGCCTTACTCGCGATGCGGACGCCGTCGACCTCGCCGATCGTGACGAGGCTGCGCGCGACCTTGAATTCCTGGACGTCGCTCTTGCTGAATGCCGTTGCGAATCTGACGACGGTCCACGAGTCGCCCGGCGGGATCGGGAAGAACCAGTTCTGGAACTTTGGGTCGCCGCGATCCGGTGGCACGCCCGCGTTGCCGATGCGCTCGTCGGTCACGGAGAGACCGTCCGCGCTCCTGAACCGCACCGTCATGAACCAGTCCAGAACGAACGCGTTCGGGTTCGAAAAGAAGATCCCCGTTTTCGCGACGGCGTTCGGCGGGACACCGAGCGGAGTGACCGAGTACGTGAGCGGCAGGACGTCCGGCTTGGCGATCGCGGTCGAGGACGCGACCGGTGTTGGGGTCGGTCGATATTCGGGAGCCTCGACGCTGCATCCGGACAGCACGGCGGCGAGGAAAGCGGCCGTCAGAGCGCGACGCATGGTCCGAGCCTAGCCCCCGCCCCTACGGCCTTCGGTGGCTAGGGCGTCGCGAACTTCGCCGTGAGTACCGCCTTCACGGCGATCGCCGAATCGACGGATCCGAACACTCCTGCCCTCTCGGTGTATTCGTCGAGCACCGCGGCGACCGCGATCGAGGGCTGCTCGAAGGAGGCCCAGCCGATGAACCACGCGTCGACCTTGCCCTGGGCCGGGGACTCGGCCGTTCCACTTTTTCCCGCGGTGGTCGGCGAGTAGTTCTGGAAGACGAAGGACACCGTGCCGTCGGGGTCCGTCGTCACCGCGTGCATTCCGTCGCGGATGAGCGAGAGATCGGTCGGGATGGCAAGCGTCGATCCCGCCTGGGTCTTTGGGAACGTCTTGACGGTCTTGCCGTCGCGGTCGCGGAGCTCGGTGACGAGCCGCGGCTTCCACACCATCCCGTCGTTCGCCAGCGCCGACGCGTAGTTCGCCATCTGGAGTGGCGTCGCGAGAAGGTCGCCTTGGCCGATCGCTAGGTTGGATGCGTCGCCAGGATTCCACACCTGTTGCGCGGGGGTCGGGAAGTATTGCTTCTTCCAATCGGGGCTCGGAACGATTCCTTCCTTTTCGAGAACGAAATCGATATCGGTCGCCTTGCCGAGGCCGAAGCTCTTCGCAGCGTTCGGCAGCAGATTCGGATCGCGATCGTTGAGCCGTTTGCCGATCTCGTAGAAGAACGTGTTGCAGCTGCGCGCCAGCGCCGTTCGAAGGTCGATCGGGCCGAGGGCCTTGGTTTCATGGTTGAGCTGCACCCATTGCTCGCCGTATCCGGTCCAGCGCGCAGGACAGTCGATGCGATCGCCCCAGTTGTAGACGCCGTTCCGCATCGCGGCGGCCGCTGTGATCGGCTTGAACGACGATCCCGTCGGGTACTGGCCCGAGGTCGCACGGTTGAAGAACGGCTTGCCGGGATCCGACGCATACCGCGCGATCGCCGCTGAGTCGCCCGAGACAAGCGCGTTCAGGTCGTAGGTCGGACGGCTCGCGATCGCGAGGATCTCGCCCGACCACGGGTCCTCCGCGACGATCGCACCCTTGTTATTCCCGAGCGCGTTCTCGGCCGCGCGCTGCAGCTTCGGGTCGAGCGCGAGCACGACATCGCGCCCAGGCACCGGCGCGGTCTCCGCGAGCGTCTCAACCGGACGCTCATCCGACTCGACGATCCCCAGACGGAACCCATAACTGCCACCGAGCTCGTCGTCGAGTGTCGCCTCGAGCCCGGTGTCCCTCTTGCCGATGAGGTCTCCGGCCTGGATCCCTCGCGCGCTCTTCGCTTTCGCCTCGTCCTCGCTCGCTTCGGCCAGATAGCCGAGGGTCTGCGACGCGAGACCGGTCGGGTAGCTCCGCACTCGCGTCGCCTGCACCTGCACCCCTTCGATGAGCGCAAGACGTTGACGGAGCGGATCGAGCTTGTTCGCCGGAACGATCGCTACCGGCACGAAGAGATCGGGCTTTACCCACGACTGCGTGTACTTCGCCTTGATCTGCTCGGGCGTCATGGCGAGCGCCGAGGAGAGAGACGCGAGGAGTCCGGACTCCGACCGGATCTGCCCCGTGACGACGCCGACGACACCGGCCTCCACGAACGTGGCGAGCTCGGTGCCGTCTCGAGCGATGATCCGCCCGCGCGAAGTCGGTAGGCGCGTCATGCGCACGAGGCGCCCGGCGGTGAGGTGCGGAAGGATGGCCTCGGGTGTCCACGCGATCCGCCACACGGCCTTGTCCTTCTCGCCGACCATAACGAGCTGCAGCGTGGTCGAGCGCGCGATGCTGCCGACGCGCTGCGTGTGGAAGGTCAGGTCGAGCGGAACGCTCGCCTTCCTCGGGTCAGGCGATCCATTCGGGAGGGCAGGATGCGTGGCGACGCCGGGCTTCGCGTCGATCGAGGTGAGCGTCATCTCGTCGGCGATGCGCGGCAGCCGTTCGGTGAAGCCGGCGGGCGTGACCTGCGCTTTGGCGTCGTCGGTCAGGAGATCCCACATCGCCTGGTAGTCGGCCTTCTGCCACGCGACGGCGTACTGGCGGGCGATGGGCTCGGCCGGCGGTGGGCCGGGCTCGCAAGCGTCGAGGACCATCGCGCAGAGGACCACGACCGCGGCGACGAGGCCGCGGTTAATACCCAGCGGCCTGACCCTCGCGGCGCGGATCCGCGCCGCCGGCGAACGATCCGTTCGTCTCGATCGCGATCGCTTGCGCGCCCCCGGTGATCTCAGCCCAATCTCCGAGCACCTCGACCTCGTGGCCCTTCGCCGCGACCGCGCGGCGGACGGCCTCGGGATACCGGCGCTCCATCTTCAGTGTGCGCCCCGCCTCGTGGTACCAACGGGGCTCTTCGATCGCCTGTTGCACGTCCATGCCGAAGTCGATGAGGCCCACCGCGAGCTGGAAGTTCGTCTGGACCTGCGCGTGACGGCCGGGTGTACCGAACACGAAGCGCGGCATGGAGCCCTCGAGCGCGATGACCGTGTTCAGGGTGTGCACGGGCCGCTTGCCGGGCGCGAGGCCATTGGGCGCACGCTGGTCCAGCGAGAAGCCCGTGAGGCGGTTGTTGAGCAGGATCCCGGTGCCCGGAACCACGGTCGCGGCACCGAAGGCACTGAACACGCTCTCGATGAGCGATATCGCGTTGCCGTCGCGATCGACGACAGCGAGGTACGTGGTATCCGCGGGCGTCATCAGGGAACCTGCTTCGCTGCGCTCGCTCGCCTTCGCGTTCACAGCGCGGCGGCGGCTCGCGACGAACTCCGCGTCGAGCAGGCGGCGGGCGTCGAAGTCGACGCGCGCGGGATCGCCGGCGTGCGCGTCGCGATCGGCGAACGCGAGCTTCTTCGTCTCGACCATTAGATGGACGAGCTCCGCGCTCCCCCACTCGAGCGATCGGAGGTCGAGACCTTCGACGATGGCAAGCTCCTCGAGGAGGATGTGCCCTTGCGAGACCGGCGGTTGCCCGAAGACGCGCAGACCGCGGTAGTCGATGGAGAGAGGCTTGGGTCGATCGGTGCGATGCGCGGAAAGGTCGGCCCGGTCGATCACCCCGCCGATCGACCCGACCGCGGTCGCGAAGCGGTCACCGAGCTCGCCGCGATAGAACGCGTCGGCGCCGTCGCGAGCGATCGCTCGGAGTGTCGCCGCGAGGTCGGGCTGCTGGAGCATCTCGCCGGCACGAGCCCATCGGCCGCGAGGACCAAAGAGCTGCGACGCCTCCTTGTCACGCGTGAGGCGCTCGCCTTCCCCGACGATCGCTTCGGCGAGGACGTCACTGACCGGGAAGCCGTTCTCCGCGTATGCGATCGCCGGAGCCAGGGCGCGATCGAGCCCAAGCCGGCCCAGGTCGGCGACGAGATCGACGAGTCCAGCGATCAGGCCCGGCACGGTCGCGAGCGACGCGCCCTGCGCCGGGTAAGCGGTGCCGAATGCGTCGGGGTCGAGGCGATGCGGTGCCGCGCCCGAGCCGTTGTACGCCGTGACGTCGCGAGACGTCGTGTCGTAGGCGAGCGCGAACATGTCGCCGCCGATCGACGTGCGGTGCGGCATGACCACCGCGCAGACCGCGGCGGCGGCCACCGCGGCGTCGGCCGCGCTTCCGCCTCCGCGCAGAGCAGCGAGACCCGCGGATGTCGCCAGATGATGTCCGCTCGCGACCAGACCGTTGGCGGCTCGGACCGTTGGGCGGGTGGTCACCTGCCCTCGATGGTACTCAAGGAGCGAATGCGATCGCGACACGCGACACCAGGGCTGAGACCGCCGCGATAGCGATCCCGAGGCCGAGCGAGCCGCGCGGCCGCGGGACCATCGGCGCGAGCGCGAGCGCGAGCAGGATGAAAGCGTAGTGGGGACTTCCCTGCGTGGGGAGGCCGCCGAACAGGATGTAGCCGATGGCGATCCACGCGAGCGGCGCGCCCCTCTCGAGGAGGATCACGATCGCGCAGATCGCCGCTGCGAGCACCGAGCCCCAGAGAACGTACTCGGCCAGCGTCGCGGCGAATCGTCCGCCCGTCTCGTTGTAGGCGAGGATCCCGATCGCGGCGGTGTCGAAGCCGGCGGCGAAAAATCGCGCCGCCTTCCCCATGCGACTCACGGCGCGGACCGCCCGCCCGGCTCGACACCGAGGAAGAGCCTCGTGTACCCGACCGGCTCGCTCGCCGCCAGCGGCTCCGGGACGGTCCCATCGAGGTGCAGCAGCATCGCGTGCTCGTCGCACGCGAACCGCTTCGGACAGACCGGGCACTCCGAGGCGCTCTTTTCCGGCAGCCGTCCGAGGCTGGTGAGAACGAAGCCACATCGCTCGAAGAACTGAGGGCTGAGCGTGAGCGCGAACACCCGGCGCAAGCCGAGCCGTCGCGCCTCCGCGACGCACGCCAGGACGAGCTGCCGGCCGATGCCGCGACCCGACGCCTCGGGCCGCACCGCGAGCGAGCGCACCTCGGCGAGGTCCGGCGTCAGCACGGCGAGCGAGCAGCATCCGAGGAAGCCGGACGAACCTTCGGCAACGACGAAATCGCGCAGATGCTCGATAAGGAAATCGCGCGACCGCTCGAGCATGCGGTCCTCGGCCGCGTAGCCGTTGATCAGCGCGCGCATGTCGTCGACGTCCTCGACCCGCGCCGGTCGAATGGCCACGCTCATTCCCGCAGCGCGTCCGTCGCTTCCGCGAGCGCCTCGCGCACCCGGTCCGGCGCGGTTCCGCCGGGCGAGGTGCGCGACGCGAGCGACCGCTCAGGGCGGATCTCGTCTATCGCGCTCGCCTCGAAGCGCTTGTCGTGTCCGCGCAATTCGCTGAGGGTCACGCCACCGAGGTCCTTGCCCGCCGCGAGTCGCTCGCGGACGATCTTGCCCACGATCTCGTGCGCCTCGCGAAACGGCACGCCGCGCTTCGCGAGGTGGTCCGCGAGGTCGGTCGCGCCGAGCATGCCGCGTTCGGTCGCGCGCCGCATCGCCTCGCGATCGAACCGCAGGCCGCGGACCACGAGCGCGAGAACGGACAACGCATCAGCCAAATAGGTCGCGTCGTAGAGCGGAACCCGCTGCTCCTGAAGGTCGGAGTTGTACGCCAGGGGCAAGCCCTTGATGGTGGTGAGCACCGCGACGAGGTCTCCGAGAAGACGACCCGAGCGGCCACGGACGATCTCGGCGACATCGGGATTCTTCTTCTGCGGCATGATGCTCGACCCCGTCGCATGCGTATCCGCGAATTCAGCGAACCCGAACTCGGAGGAGGTCCAGAGGACGAGCTCTTCGGCGAGGCGCGATGCGTGGACGGCGGTGAGCGCGGACACGTAGATGAAGTCGATCACGAAGTCGCGATCGGCGACGGCGTCGATGCTGTTGCGGAAGACTCGATCGAGCCCGAGCTCCTTCGCGACCGACGCCGGGTCCAGCGGATACGGTGCGCCCGCGAGGGCGCCTGCACCGAGGGGCGAGGTTGCCGTGCGTTCTCGCGCTTCCGCGACTCGGGCCCGATCGCGCCGAAAGGCCTCGACGTGCGCGAGCAGGTGATGGGCGAGGGAGACCGGTTGGCCGCGCTGGAGGTGGGTATACCCGGGCATGATCGTGTCGATCTCTTCGGCCGCGCGCTCGGCGAGCGCTCGCGCGAGGTCGAGAACGCCCGCGTCGAGCTGCGCGAGCGAGTCGATCGTGAAGAGCCGGAGGTCCAGAGCGATCTGGTCGTTGCGGCTTCGACCCGTGTGCAGCTTCCCGGCGACCTCGCCGACCAGGTCTCGAAGTCGGCGCTCGATGACCGTGTGAACATCCTCGAAGTCGGTCGGCCAGGGAAATGAACGCTGCTCGATCTCGTGGACGATCCGCGTGAGACCGTCTTCGATCGTCTTCGCCTCTTTTTCGCTGAGGATCCGCTGTCGACCAAGCATCCGCGCGTGAGCCAGGCTGCCGCGAACATCGTGAAGCGCGATGCGGTGGTCGAGCTCAAGCGAGCTCGTGAATCCAGCGACTCGTCGCTCGAGCCCGGTGGTGAACCGACCGGACCAGAGTGGCTTCTTCTCTTCGTTCATCGCTTCGGTTTCTTCGCGCTCTTCTTCGGCGCGGTGAGCGCCTTCCTCGGTATGTCGAGCGAGGCTTCGCTCCCCTCGCCCCAGAGCGCCTGCGTCCGCGCTTGCGTCCGGAGCGGGAGGCCGAACACCTTGATGAAACCCTCCGACGCGCGCTGGTCGAACGCG
>VBIZ01000172.1 GCA_005880575.1 Chloroflexota bacterium
GGATGAACGCGATGTTCGCCTGGCGCTCCGGATCGTTTTGGGTGAACCGGTCCACTTTTCTAATTCGACCTTGTAGGGCCTGTCGACCCTGTGGAGCTGAGGGGGATCGAACCCCTGACCTCATGAGTGCGATTCATGCGCTCTCCCAGCTGAGCTACAGCCCCGCAACCGGCCAGGCCGGTTGCGGGGCTGCGGTCACTGACGAGCGCGCGTAGCGCGCGAGTCGTTTGTGACCGATACAGCCCCTCGCGGCGGAGCCGCGACAACGCGTCCTGGTCGTGCAAACAAGGGTACCCGACATGACGCCGCCGGAGCCAGCCGAATTACGCGATCCGCAGCACGACCGGAGCGTCTCCCCAGAGACGCTCGAGTCGATACAGCTGGCGCTCTTCGGGGACGAACGCGTGCACCACAACGTCACCGAGATCGATCAGCACCCACCGACCGGAGTTGTAGCCCTCGACCCCGAGGGGCTTGCGGCCTGCCAGGGTCGCCTGCTCGCGGACCGCGTCGGCGATGGCCTGCACCTGGCGCTCACCGCGGCCCGTGCAGATCACGAACAGGTCGGCGATGGTCGTGAGCTCCGACACGTTGAGCACGAGGATGTCCTCGGCCTTCTTATCGCCCGCGGCATCGACCACGACGTCCGCCATGGCTCTGGGCGAGAGGTCGGTCATCGGTACAGGCGATGCTCCTCGATGTAGCGCAGTACTTCCTCGGGAACAAGGTAGCGCAGGGACCTGCCGCGCGCCGCCCTCGCCCGCAGCTCCCGCGAGCTGATGTCCATGAGCGGCGAGTCCAACATCCGCACGCCGCTGGGTGCATTCGGTGCGCCAGGCCGGGCCGCCAGCACGATGGTCGCAAGATCCCGGATCCGCGCCGGCTCGCGCCAGCGCTCGAAGTCCGCGTACGCATCGCTGCCAAGGATGAGGAAGAGCTGGCCCTCTTCGCGGAGCGCCTCGAGCGTGTCGACGGTGAACGACGGGCCCTTGCGGTCGAGCTCGATCCCGGAAACGCGAAAGCGCGGTTCGCCTGCGGTCGCCGAGATAAGCATCGCGAGGCGATCCTCCGCGCTCGCGATCGGCCCCTCTTGCTTCAGCGGCGACCGGCGCGCCGGTACGAAGTACGTCCGATCGAGATCGAGCTCGTCGAGCGCCGCGTTGGCGATCGCGAGATGTCCCACGTGCACCGGATCGAACGTGCCGCCAAAAACACCGACGCGTGTCATTCGTCTGCCGCCCCTTCGCTCCACTCCATCTCGAGCGCCCCGATCCGGACCGTGTCGCCCTCCTTCGCGCCGAGCGCCCGCAGCTCTCGCTCGATGCCCGTTCGAATCAGCTGGCGCTGAAAGTAGGCGGCGGCGTCGGGAGAACCCCAGTCGATCCCCGAGGCGAGCCGCTCCACGCGATCGCCCTCGATCCGGAAAGCCGCGCCTTCGCGCGTGACGTGCCAATCGCGCCCTCCGCCGGCGAACGCGATCCGGCGCTCGCGCGGTGCCGGGGCCCCTGCCGCTTCGCGTGGCGGGCACCGATTGAAGATCTCGCGGAGAAGGTCGGCGGTTCCCTGATGCGCCGCGGCCGATATCGCGATGCTCGCGATGCCACGCTCCGCGAGCGCGCGTGCGATGCGCGGCGCGGCCTCGCGCGCCTCGGGCAGGTCGATCTTGTTCAGCGCGACGAGCTGTGGCCGCTCCGCCACGCCGCGTCCGTAGCTCCGCAGCTCGGCGTCGATCGTCGCGATGTCCTCGAGTGGTTCGGGCCGCGATGCGTCGACGACGTGCACGAGAAGCCGCGTGCGCTCGACGTGACGGAGGAACTCCTCACCGAGACCGAGGCCGCGGCTCGCACCTTCGATCAGCCCAGGAATGTCTGCGATGACCAGCTCGCGATCGTCGAGGCGGGCGACGCCCAGATTCGGGACGAGCGTCGTGAACGGGTAGTCGGCGATCTTCGGCCGCGCGCTCGTGAGGGCCGCGAGGAGCGTGGACTTCCCAGCGTTCGGCAACCCCGCGAGTCCGACGTCGGCGAGAAGCTTGAGCTCGAGCTCGATCTCCCTCTGCGCGCCCTTCCCGCCGTCCTCGGCGATGCGCGGCGCGCGGCGCGTGCTCGTCGCGAAACGCGCGTTGCCTTTTCCGCCGGACCCGCCGCGAGCGATGACGAGCTCTTCGCCGGGCGCGACAAGATCTGCGATCGTCGCGCCGGTCGCGCGATCGATCACGAGCGTCCCCGGCGGAACGCTCAAGACACGATCTGCACCGGACCGCCCGCTGCTGTTGCGGCCGCTTCCCGGCTTGCCGGGGTCGGCTTCGATCTGCTTGGTGAAGCGAAAGTCCGTGAGGGTCCCGAGCTGTGGATCGACGCGCAGGATGACGTCGCCTCCCTTGCCGCCGTCGCCGCCGTCGGGACCACCTCGCGGAACGTGCGCCTCGCGTCTGAAGGAGATGACGCCCCGGCCGCCGTCGCCTCCCCGCACAACCAAGCGCGCGCGATCTATGAACACGGGATCAGAGTCGAACGAGCGGCCGCGGAATCGCGACGATTCGCAGGTGCGCCGCGTCAGCGCGCAGGCGATCCACCATTCGGTCCATCCCGACCGCAGCTTCCGCGCCTCCGACGACGCCGAGCGCGCGCTGTGGATCGGCGGCGAGATCGCATAGGACGAGCGAGCTCCCTGCGGGAAGCTCCCCCGCCAGACCCACGAGAGCTTCCAGCTCGCGCGCCCGATCGGTGAGACCCGGCAGGGTAAGCACGCGGAGCGCGACGGACATCTTCGCCGAGATCGCGGTGGCGATTGACCCGCGGACATCCGCGAAGCGAAAGCCCTCCGGACGGTGGATCGCCTCGTACGTTTCGGTGCGCGCGGAAGCGATCCGGACGGCGACCGAATCGAGGCCGGCGTCGCCCAGCCTGCGGAGCGCGACGGGCACCGAACCGTTCGTCTCGAGATGGATCGTCCCGGCCCGCGTCTTCTCGCGGATGGCGAGGATCGCGGATTCGATGAGGCGGACGGCGAGGAGCGGCTCGCCCTCGCAGGCGCGCCCGAATGCGACGACCGTTCCTCCGCCGGTCAGATGGCGCGTCGCCACGTCCGCGAGCTCTTCGGGGGTCGGCCTGAAGGCGGCCGGTTCCGTCGGCGACGCGTCGGCGTCGTTGGTCAGAAGCAGCACGTCCGGCGGTCGCTCGTTCTTTGGTGCGGCGACCGGCAGCGCGCAGTCGTGACGACCCACGAACGCGTTGGCCGCGGCGCGGCAGCGGTACTCCTTCGCGCAACGAGCGAGCTGGCGCAGCGCCCGGTTCGACGGATGGTCGCGCTGGGTCGCCGTGATCCGCGCGACGAGATCGGGGGCGGTTCTCCCGTCGGCAGCGCCGGCGTCCACCTCAAGCGCGACCGCCGAAACGACGAGCTCGCCGTCGGCGTCCGCGCCGACGGCCGCGTATGCGCGCGGCCTCAGGAGCGGTGCGGCGAGGTCGTCCTCATAGGCGGGGAGAGCCATGCGCAGGTAGCCGATGGGAACGATCGCGCCCACGCCGAATCGCCCGGCGCCGAGCTCGCGCGGGCGCCCCGACCGATCGAGGCCGATGGCGGTCCGACCTGGGAGCTCGACCACCTCGGTCCCAGCAGGGAGCCGGATCGCGTGGGCGAGCGGAACGACGGATGAGCCGTCGGACATGGCGGCCGCGTAGTCCGCCGCGACCACCAGGCGCCCCGAACGATCGCTGTGAACGGCGCTGAACACAGTTCGGAGAATAGGTCGAACAAGGAGCGGCTTGGCCGCGACGAGTGAGTCGACCAGCCCTGAGCGTGTCTCCGCGAAGCGGAGATTGATCGGGAGAATAGGTCGAACAAGGAGCGGCTTGGCCGAACGTAGGCGGTCGCGCTAGCGGCTTAGAGGTCGAGGCAACTCACGAATCGGTTTCCGAGCTTGCACTCCCAGTGGACGTGCGGCCCGGTGGTGACGCCGCTGAGGCCTATTGCCGCGATGATCTGGCCACGCGTGACCTGCTGACCCACGCTCGCGTACACGGAGCTCGTGTGGTAGTAGCAGGTCTCCAGGTCGCCGGCGTGCTGGACGCACACGCGGAGTCCTCCCACGGCCACCCAACCGGATGCCGACACGACGCCATCGTCCGAGGCGCCGATACCGGTGCCGTAGGGGGCCGCGAGGTCAACGCCGGTGTGGCCGGCCCAGAAGTACTGCGTGATGACGCCGGCGACCGGCCATGCCAGGCGGCCGGTCCGCGGTGGCGTCGGGCCGAGGGTTGGCCCGCGAAGCACGGCAACGTTGACTCGTTCCGGCTCTTGCAGTGCGGGTAGCGCGGCGCCGCGCACGAAGACCTTCTGCCCCGCCGCGCAGCGTTCGGGCTCGAAGTAACAGCGGTTGAAGGTGAGGATGACCCCGGGGTCCACCTTGAAGTGGCTCGCGATGGAGTCCACGGTGTCGCCGTCCTTCACGGTGTAGAGCGCGCCCTCGGCTGGCGGGATCACGAGCGGTTGTCCCAGCTGAAGCGCGCGCGCGTCGCTGATCCCGTTCGCGAATGCAATGGCCTCGACAGACACGTCGTAGTAGTTCGCCATCGTCGCGAGGGTGTCCCCCTCGTGGATCGTGACTTCCTGCACCGACCGTGTCGTCTCCGCAGCGACGGTCACGGGGTTCCTGCTACCGCCGATTGCTCCGGCGCGTGCGACCGTTTGCGCGCGAGACGCGTCGGTCGCCGTGAGGGTGGTCGCGGCGATCGTTGGAGCGACCGCGCTTGCACGCGATGCGGCGGTCGCCGCGAACGGGAGCGACAGCACCAGCACCGCGACGGAGGTGTTGAGCGCGAGCCGGAGGCCACGGACACCGACCATGCTCGCGAGGTAGCTGCTGCTTCCCTCGAGAGCGACGAACGACACGTGCTTCATCCGCGCGCCGAGCGCGGAGACTCCCTGAAAGAGGAGCCGTCTGTGCCGCTGAACGAACCGCCTTGGGCTAGGTATGGCTTGCGAACGTCGGCTGTGTTGTCCCAACCCCGGCGGATCCTCCAACCTCATTTCCTCACCACATCGGCCCGCTTGACCGACCTCCCGAACCTCGCGCATGTACGAATTGCGTACTGACGTGGTGGGAGGTCTGCACCGTACCTCCGCCACAACAAATGTGTCAACCACACAACGCGGTAGCACCAAGCAAGTTCTCGGTGGAAATTCGGTGTCGGGCTGGTTTGCTCGCGCGAGTACCCCTACGTAGGCTTCTTTCGGTGCCCGACTACAGCCTTTCGTACGTTTACGTCTTCGCATTCTTCGTCGTCGGGGCAATCTTCGTAACTGTCCTGCTAACGCTCGCTCGTCTCGTCGCTCCGCGAAAGGCCACGAAAGAAAAGCTCCGGACCTACGAGTCCGGCGAAGAGCCCATCGGCCAAGCGTGGGGACGATATCCGACGCACTTCTATGTCTTCGCGCTTCTCTTTGTCGTCTTCGATGTCGAAGTGATCTTTCTCTTCCCGTGGGCCGTGCTCTTTCGCGCGCTTGGCGCCGCTGGTCTCGTCGAAGTGATCGTGTTCATCGCGATCCTCGTCGTCGGCCTGTACTACGCGTGGAAGAAGGACGCTCTCAATTGGTACTGAGCGCGCCACGTTCGACCATCGATCTCGCCGGCCTTCGGACCTACGTCGCGTCGCAGCTCGGCGACAAGGCTCGCGTATCGACACTGCACGACATGCTCGTGCTCGACGTCGACCGCGAGCGACTGGTCGAGGTCGCGACCTTCGTTCGCGATGATCCGCGCACCCGGTGCGACCTCTACTCCGTAAATGCGGGCGTCGACACCGGGGCCGAGATGCGTTCGGTGACGTTCGTTCGCGGCACGGGCACGAAGGTCTCGGTGATGCTTCGGACGTCGTGCACCGAGCTCGATCCGCACGTTCCGTCGCTTACCCCGGTCTGGGAGGGCGCGAACTGGTGCGAGCGCGAGACGTACGACATGTTCGGGATCGAATTCGACGGCCACCCCGACCTTCGCCGCATCTTTCTCGAAGAGAGCTTCCCCGGACACCCTCTTCGAAAGACGTTCCTCCCACCGCGTAGCGACGCGCGAGGAGGCTAGAAGCGATGCCCGTCGGTCCTTTCGGCATCGATCCGCTTATCTGGGCGCCGCTCCGCCTGGTCATCGCCGTCGGGCTCGCGCTCTTCCTCGTGCTGAACGGAGCGCTGTTGCAGATCTACCTCGAGCGGAAGATCCAGGCGATCATCCAGGATCGCCTCGGTCCGTATCACGTCGGCCCTTTCGGACTCCTTCAGACCTTCGCCGATGCGCTCAAGCTCATCTCAAAGGAAGACGTCCGCGCCGCGGCCACGGACGGTTGGTTCTTCGTGGCGGCGCCGGCCCTCGTGTTCTGTCCGATGCTCGCGTCATGGGTCGTCTTGCCGTTCGCCCAGGACATCGTCGGCGCGAATCTGAATGTCGGCCTGCTGTATCTCACGACGCTCGGGTCGATGACCGTGCTCGGCATCGTGATCGCAGGCTGGGCCTCGAACAACAAGTACGCGCTTGTCGGCGGTCTCCGCTCGGCGGGTCAGCTCATCTCTTACGAGATCCCCCAGATCCTCGCTCTCGTGTCGGTGACGCTCGTCGTGGGGTCGCTCTCGATGATCGACATCACGCGCTCGCAGGCGGGCCCGTTCGTGAACGTGCTCGTTCTGCCGTTCTCGTTCGTGATCTACTTCATCGCCGCTCTCGCCGAGACGAACCGCACGCCGTTCGATCTTCCCGAGGCCGAGTCCGAGCTCGTCGCCGGCTGGCTCACCGAGTACTCCGGCATGCGCTGGGGGACGATGCTGGCGCTCTCCGAGTACGGCAACGTCACCGTCGTCTGCGCGATCATCACGACGCTTTGGTTCGGCGGTTGGCAGGGGCCGGGCGTGGACGCGATCCCGTTGCTCGGCGTCCTCTGGTTCACCCTGAAGGTTTACGGGTTCATCGTCGTCATGATGTGGATCCGGGCGACCCTCCCGCGTCTTCGGATCGACCAGCTCATGAGCTTCTGCTGGAAGGGCCTCATTCCGATGGCGCTCGTGAATATCGTCGTCGTTGCCGTTCTCGCCCTCGCCTTCCCGACGACGAAGATCCCGATCGCCATCGCAAGCTGGCTGCTGCTCGCCGTCTTCGTCGCGGGGATCCCGGTCGTGCAGCGCCGCCGCCTGCGAGCGCTGCGCGCTCGTGCCCGCGCCGCCACAGCGCCGGCAGCCCGCGCGGCAAGCTGACGGCCAGGTGACGTACGACTTCGTCGAGCCGGTGGTCTTCGCCCTGCTCTCGATCGGCCTGATCGCGGGCGGCGTGGCGGTGGTGATGCTCAGCCGGATCACGGCGGCCGCCCTCCTCATGGCCTTCACGTTCCTCTCCATGGCCGGGATGTTCGTACTCCTCGGGGCCGAGACGATCGCCCTGTTCCAGGTGCTGATCTATGTCGGCGCGATCACAGTGCTGATCCTCTACGGCGTCATGTTCACGAAATTCAGCGACCGTCCCCGCGCGCTCTTCTTCCAGCGACAGACGCCGTTCGCCGCGGTCTTCGTCGCCGCGGTCGCGATCCCGGTTGCGATCATCGCGCTCTCCTTTACGAGCCCCACGCCGCGGCCAGGCGGAGGCGATCTCATCCCGCTCGCGACGAGCGTCTTCACCGACTTTGCCTTTCCGTTCGAGATCGCCTCGGTGCTCCTGCTCGCGGCGATGATCGGGGCGATCGTCCTGACAAAACGGGACGAGCCCGAAGAAGCCGCGGCGCGGCGCCGCCGGTGACCGTTCCTCTTGGCGCGTACGTCGTCGTGTCGGCGGCACTGTTCTTCATCGGGTGTGCCGGCGTGCTCGTTCGCCGCAACGCGGTCGTGATCCTCATGTGCGTCGAGCTCATGCTGAACGCCGCGAACCTCGCGCTCGTGGCCTTCTCGCGAAAGTACGGATCGATCGACGAGCGCGGGAGCGTCTTCGTCATCTTCGTCTTCGTCATCGCGGCGGCGGAAGTAGCCGTAGGTCTCGCGATCGTGCTCTCGGCGTATCGCAATCGGCCGGTCGTTGACGTGGACGAGATCCATCAGATGAAGGGATGACCGAGTGATCTCGCTCGTCTGGCTCATTCCGGCATTGCCGCTTGGGGCCTTCCTCATCAACGGCATCTTCGGACGGCGGTGGCTCGGCCATCTGACGGGTGTCATCGCATCGGCGGCGGTCGGCGTCTCGGCACTCCTCGCGATCGGAGTCTTCCTCGAGGTTCTCGGGGGGAAGACGCAGACCGTCGTATCGCTCTACCGCTGGATCGGCGTGGGCGACTTCACGATCAACGTAGCTGCGCTGGTCGACCCGCTGTCGTCGACGATGCTCCTCGTCGTCACCGTCGTCTCGTTCCTGATCTTCGTGTACTCGAACGGCTATATGGAGCACGACGCCGGGTTCTACCGCTTCTTCGCGTGGCTCTCGCTCTTCGTCTTCGCGATGTTGATCCTCGTGATGGCGGACAACTACCTCCTCATGTTTGTGGGCTGGGAGGGCGTTGGCCTCTGCAGCTATCTGCTCATCGGCTTCTGGTTCGAGCGCCCCGCGCCGTATTACGCCGCGAAGAAAGCCTTCGTGATGAACCGCATCGGTGACTGGGGCTACACGATCGGGATCATCACGATCTTCCTCGTCTTCGGGTCCATGAACTTCGTCGACGTGTTCAAGCGGCTCGAGGTGGGCGCGCCGGCCCAGGCCAGCCTCACGCTGATATGTGTCGCCCTCTTCTTCGGAGCGACCGGTAAGTCGGCGCAGCTGCCCCTCTACTCGTGGCTGCCCGACGCGATGGAGGGTCCGACGCCGGTTTCGGCGCTCATCCACGCCGCGACGATGGTCACGTCGGGCGTGTACCTCGTCGCGCGGTCCATGCCGCTCTTCGACCACGCCGGACCGTCGCTCCAGGTCGTCGGCGTGGTCGGAGCGATCACCGCGATCTTCGCGGCGACGATCGCGCTCGTTCAGTTCGACATCAAGCGCGTGATGGCGTACTCGACCGTAAGCCAGCTCGGCTACATGTTCCTCGCGCTCGGCGTCGGCGCGCCGGTCGCGGCGATCTTCCATCTCGCGACGCACGCCTTCTTCAAGGCGCTTCTCTTCCTCGGATCGGGGTCGGTGATCCACGGCCTCGGCGGCGAGCAGGACATGCGCAAGATGGGCGGCCTGCGCCGGAAGATGCCGGTGACCTTCTGGACGATGCTGATCGCCGGCGGCGCGCTGGCCGCGCTTCCGCCGCTCGCGGGGTTCTGGTCGAAGGACGAAATTCTCGGCGCTGCCTTCGTCAACGGCCACTTCCTGCTCTATGCGATCGGCATCGTGACCGCGGTCCTCACCGCGTTCTATGTGACGCGCGCGCTCTGGATGACGTTCTACGGCGAGCCGCGCGATCACCACCTCTACGACCACGCGCACGAATCGCCGCGCGTGATGACGCTGCCGCTCGGCGCGCTCGCGGTGGGCTCAGCGGTCCTCGGCATCGTCATCGGCTTTCCGCCCGAGCAGGGCTTCATCCATCGGTTCCTGGCCCCTGTCGTCGAGGCGGCGGGCGTGGCCGAAACGACGCCCGAGCTCGTGACGGTCGTCGCCCTCGCGGCCGTTTCCGTCGTGGCGGGGCTCATCGGAATCGCGATCGGCGTCTCCATGTACGTACGCCACCGGCCCGACCCGGCCGCTCTCACCCGCACGGCTGGTCCGGTCTATCGGATCCTCGTGAACAAGTACTACATCGACGAGCTCTACGACCACCGCCTCGTCGAGGCGGCCCGCGCATTCGCTGGAGCGGCGTGGGCCTTCGACATCCACATCATCGACGGCCTCGCGAATCGACTCGGCTGGGCCCTCGCGATGGGCGGGCAGGGCCTGCGTCGCGCGCAGACCGGAATCGTCGGCAACTACGCGCTCACGATCGTTGCCGGGCTTCTCCTCGTCCTCGTCGCCTACGGCGGCTACGCCGCGGGGATCCTCGGCCGATGACGAACGTGCTGTCGCTCCTCGTGGTCATCCCGCTCGCCGGGCTGATCCCGCTGTTCCTCTTCCGCAAGGACGAGCGCGCCGCGAAGCAGGTCGCGATCACCACCACCTTCGTGGAGCTCGTCGTGTCGCTCTGGATGCTGACTCAATTCGTGCCCGGAGAGGCCGGGTTCCAGCTCGTCGAGCGGCTCCAATGGCTGCCGAGCCTCGGGATCAGCTACCTCGTCGGTGTCGACGGCATCTCGGTGTTCCTCGTGCCGATGACGACGTTGCTGACCTTCATCGCGGTCCTGTACTCGAGCGGCGGCGCGATCAAGACGAGGATCGTCGAGTACATGACCGCGTTCCTCCTCCTCGAGGTCGGTATGGTCGGCGTCTTCGTCGCGCTCGACCTCTTCCTCTTCTACATCTTCTTCGAGCTGATGCTCGTGCCGATGTACCTGATCATCGGGATCTGGGGCGGACCGCGACGGATCTACGCGACGCTCAAGTTCGTGATCTTCACGCTCGCGGGCTCACTCCTGATGCTCGTGGGCATCGTCGCCGTGTACGTCGCTTCCGCGGACCCCTCCGGCACGCGGACCCTGTCGTTGCCGGATCTCATCGAGCTGCGCGGCCGCTTTCCGGCGGACTTCCAGTTCTGGGCCTTCCTCGCCTTCGCGCTCGCCTTCGCGATCAAGATGCCGATGGTCCCCTTCCACACCTGGCTGCCCGACGCCCATGTCGAGGCTCCGACGGCCGGCTCGATCGTCCTCGCAGGCGTGCTCCTCAAGGCGGGCGGGTACGGATTCCTCCGGTTCGGGCTACCGCTGTTCCCAATCGGCGTCCAGGCCTGGCTGCCGGTCCTCATCGTCCTGTCGGTCATCGCGATCCTCTATGGGGCGATCGTCTCAGCGGTGCAGAAGGACCTGAAGAAGCTCGTCGCCTACTCGTCCGTCGCGCACATGGGCTTCGTCACTCTCGGCATCTTCGTGCTGAACCTTCAAGGCGGCGTCGGCGCCGTGCTCCAGATGCTGAATCACGGCTTCGTCACGGGCGCGCTCTTCCTCTTTGTGGGAATCCAGTACGAGAAGACTCATCGCCGGATGATCGCGGACCTGGGCGGCCTCGCAAACATGTGGCCACTCTTCACGACCTTCTTCGGCGTGTTCGTTTTCGCCTCGCTCGGACTGCCCGGACTCAACGGCTTCGTCGGCGAGTTCCTCGTCCTTCTGGGGACGTTCGCCTTCTCCGGTGCGCCGCCGCTCGGCGGTCTCTTTTGGGGACCGCTCGCAGCGATCGGCGTGATCCTCGCTGCTGTCTACTTGCTCTGGATGTTCCAGCGGGTGATGTACGGGCCGGTGCGCGAGGCATACCGCGCGCTGCCGGACCTCTCGCGGCTCGAAGTCGCCTGCGCCCTGCCGCTCCTGCTCCTCACGGTGATCCTTGGCGTCGTGCCGCAGCCCTTCATCGCGTACATCCAGCCGTCCCTCGACCGCGTCATCCGCCTCGCGACGGACCCGTCGTTCGTCGTGGTCGCCTTCAAATGAGAACGATCGACGAGGGGCTCCGCTCTGAGGAGCGAAACCTCGCGCCTGCGGCGTGTCTACCGGCTGCGCTACGCGTCCGCTTCGCGTCCGCTTCGCGTCCGGGGGCCCCTGCCCCCTGGGGCCCCTGCCCCCTGGGCCCCTGCCCCTGGGCCGGAGATTGATCAAGTGACCGGAGTCGACATCGCCGCCGTCTATCCCGAGATCATCGTGACCGCGGTCGCGTTGATCGTGCTCGTCGCCGACGCCCTCCTCGATCGGCGCCGCGCCGCGGTCGCACTGCCGCTCCTCACGATCGCCGGGCTCATCGTTGCGCTCGCGTCGGTCTTCTACGTGGTGCCGGCCGCTCAGTACTTCCGCGGGTTCGTCACGATCGACGCCTTCACGTCGTTCTTCCGCGCCGTCTTCATCATCCTCGCGATCTTCGCGGCGGCGGTGTCGCCGGCGTACCTCGCCCGTCGCGGCGTCCCCGCGGGCGAGTACTACGCGATCATCTGCTTCTCGACCGTCGGCGCGATGACCATCGCGCTGTCGGCCGATCTCATCACCCTGTTCATCGGCCTTGAGACGATGACCATCCCGATCTACGTGCTCGCAGGGATCCAGCGGACGGACCGGTTCGCGAACGAGGCCGCGATCAAGTACTTCCTCCTCGGCGCTTTCAGCTCCGCCCTCCTTCTGTACGGGTTCGTTTGGCTATACGGCATCACCAAGGCGACGGACTTCGTCACGATCGCGGGCTTCCTCGCCGCGCAGGGCATCGCGAACGGTCCGACGATCGTCGCGCTTGCCCTCGTCACCGTCGGGCTCGGCTTCAAGGCCGCGATCATCCCCTTCCACCAGTGGACGCCCGACGCATACGACGGCGCGGCGACGCCGGCCACGGCCTTCATGTCCGTCGGCCCGAAGGCGGCCGCCTTCGCGGCGATCCTGCGTGTCCTGCTGGGCGCGCTCGGCCCGCTCGGCGTGGACTGGAGCGCGGTCCTCGCGATCCTGGCCGCGGTCACCATGACGGGCGGCAACATCGTCGCGCTCGCGCAGACCAACACGAAGCGGATGCTCGCGTACTCGAGCATCGCGCACACCGGCTACATCCTCGCGGCGGTCGCCGCGGCAAAGGCAGGCCCCAGCGCCGGCGCGGCGGTGCTGTTCTACGTGTTCGCGTACGGCCTCATGAACCTCGGCGCCTTCGCGTGCCTTCTGTACTTCGATCTCGAGGGCACGCGGGGCGCGTCACTCGACGAGCTCAATGGCTTCGGGCGAAGACAACCTCTCGGCGCGCTCGCGTTCGCGATCTTCCTCATCTCGCTCACCGGTATCCCGCCGACGATCGGGTTCGTCGCCAAGTTCGTCGTGATCCAACCGGTCCTCGACGCCGGGCTCGCATGGCTCGCGGTCGTGATCGCGCTGAACGCGGTGCTCGCGGCCTTCTATTACCTGCGGGTCGTGGTCCGCATGTACATGTACGACCCCGAGGAGAAACAGCCCCGCCTCGTCTCGGGTCGCACGCTTTCAGTCAGTCTGGGGATCGCTTCGTTCGCCGTGATCGTCCTTGGGATCCTGCCGAACTCGATCTACCAGTGGGCGCTCCAGGCCGCGCAGCCGCTGGTTCGTTAGCCTCCGGCCGTCCGCGCTTTCACGCCTACCGCGGACGACCGCCGTGGCTCGGGAGGAGCCGTTCGCCGACCCAGCCGCCCGCGGCGCCGATGACGACCGCGATCGCGAGCGGGGCGACCACCTCGGGGAAGTGAAGCGAGATGAGCCCGTTGAATTCGTCGACGGGCGCGGTCTGAGGGCGGAAGGCCTGATGCAGCTGCGTCGCGATGATGCTCGCGACGAAGAGCGAGAAGAGGAACGCGACGGGAGCCGCGATGGCTCCGCCGTTTCCGGCGATGAGGCCGGCGCAGAAGAGGATCGCGGCCGCGACACCCAGGAGGATCACCGGCGGGACCGGCAGCGGCTCGGTCAAGGCCCACCAGAACGCGAGCCCGATCGCGCTCGCCACGACCGACGCGAACACGCGCGGCCAGCTCACGGTCGCGCGGCCACCGCGCGTCCGCGGACCGCGGCGCCGAGCCAGCCCGCGAACGCACCGATGAGGATGAACGGGAACACCGCGATGGGGAGGCGCAAGAAGAAGGACGCGAACGCTCCGGGATCCCCTCCCGGCTGTGTGAGTCCCGCGACGACCGCATACCCGAAGGCGCCGACCAGAACGGATAGCGCCCCCGCGAGCGCGCCGCGACGACCCGCGAAGAACCCCGCGCCGAGGGACGCGAATCCGATATAGAGGAGCGCGAGCGCGCCGCCGACGCCGATCCACTGATCGAGCCGCAGATAGGGAAAGATCTGAGCGATCCCGGCGCCGAGCACGGCGACGGCGAAACGCATGGTTTAGGCCACGGTCGCGAAGGCGTGGTCCGCCTGGTTCAACGGCCGCGCCGATCCGTCGGCGGCGATGACCGCGACGTCCTCGATGCGGACGCCGAAGCGGCCGGGGATGTAGATCCCAGGCTCGATCGAGAACGCCATCCCCGGCTCGAGTCGCTCCCGATTTCCTCGTACGAGGTACGGATGCTCGTGTCCATCGAGGCCGATCCCGTGGCCGGTGCGATGGATGAAGAACTCGCCGTAGCCGGCTTCGTCGATGACGCGCCGCGCCGCGGCGTCGACCGACTCGGCCGATGCGTCCTTGCGCGCGGCCGCATATCCGGCTTCTTGGGCCCGTCGGACGACGTCGTGAACCTTCTGCTCCTCGCGACCCGGGATCCTGCCGACGTGCACCGTGCGCGTGATATCCGACCGGTAGCCGCGCATCGCCCCGCCGAAATCGAGAACGACCGTGTCCCCCTCCGCGGCACGGCGGTCGCCGGCCTCGTGGTGCGGTGAGGCTCCGTTCGCGCCCGAGGCGACGATCGTGAATCCGACCTCCTCGTGACCTTCGGCACGCAGCATCTCGGCCAGGTCTGCCCCGATGTCGCGCTCCGAGCGGCCGGCGAACGGGCGCTCGAGGATGCGCGCGTACGCGCGGTCCGCGGACTCCGACACCGCACGGAGCGCTTCAACCTCGGCGGCGTCCTTGCGCATGCGCAGATCCCGCGTGATCACCGATGCAGCCGCAAACTCACGACCCGGCAACGCGTCCTGAAGGCGAAGGAGGAACGACGCCCACATCTGATCGGCCACCGCAAGAGCACCGGACGCCGGGACGATCGATGCGACGATCGCGAATGGGTCGTCGGTCTCTTCCCACGTCGCGCGCTGGATGTCCGGCGCGGCGACCGTGGCGCGCGGGGCCTCGAACGCAGGGCATACGAGCGTGGCGTTCCCGTCGGCGTCGAGGACGAGGCAGGTCAAACGCTCGCTATTGAAGAGTTGATACCCGGCGAGGTACTGCAGGTCCGCTCCCGGCGACACAAGAAGCGCACCAAAGCCCTGCTCGCGCAGCTTTGCCGCCGCGCGCGCACGCCGCGGAGCGATGCTCGCTCGTTCGCTCGGCATTCGTTCTGCAACCGAGGATAGCCGCATGCCCCGTTCGTTCATGGTGCTCGCCGGAACGCTGCTTCTCGCCGTCGGGATCGCCCTCATGGCTGGGGTCGGTTTGCCGCGCGCCGGCTCCGTCGCACCGGTCGCCCTGCCCAGCCCGTCCGCGACCGCGACGGCCGTCGCCTCGCCTCTCTCGACCGCGGAAGCCTCTCCGTCGGCCGGACCAATTCCCGACGGCTATCGCATCCGGCTTCCGCGGCTTCGGATCGACCTGCCGATCGCCGAGGGCGACATCGAGCGAGATGTCGTCGTTCAGAAGACTCCGGAGAATTTCGCCTTTCACTTCCCGGGGACCGCGATCCCCGGGACCGTCGGGAACAGCTACATCTACGCGCACGCGCGCACGGGAATGTTCCTCGACCTATGGAAGGCGCGACTCGGGGACGAGGTCACGATCACCACGCCGGCCGGCGCTGAACTCAAATTTGTAGTCACCGAAGTTCATCCCAAGGTTCCACCGGCTGACACGAGCTGGCTCCAGCCCTCACCTGACGAGCGGCTCACGCTCCAAACATCGACGGGACCGAACCGCGACGACCCGCGCTTCGTCGTGATCGCCGCGCCGGCATAGCGCGGTTACGCTTCGTAACGATCTCGTATCGCGAGAAACCTGGGCGACCGAACGAACAAGCTCGCGCACGCTCTGTGTATTGGTAGGCGTCGTGTTCACGAAACCGACACATTGTGGAATCGGTCCTGCAAAGCGTCGGGCCTGTGTTTCGGGGAGCGGTGGCGAGGTCGGCCATATCCGTATTCCTTATCGCCTCTCTCGCGCCGTCCTTCCGACCGTCATTCGGCGGCGAGGCGCGATCAATAACGGTTGCGCACGGCTTCCCGCGCGCGGCCGCGGAGGCCACCAGCGTGGTGCCCGAGCGCGTCCGCGATATCGCGCGAGCTGAGGTCGTACTCGGCGTCCAGGCGACGCCGGCCCCGACCCCCGAACCGGAGCCGGCGACGACGCCAGAGCCCACGCTCGTGCCGACTCCTGCGCCGACGCCCGCCCCACCACGACCAGTCGCGACGCTTCCGCCGCTCCCCGACCCGCCCACCGCCGGGATCGTCATCGCCTCGTGGTACGGACCTGGCTTTTACGGCAACCGGACCGCGTGCGGTCAGACCTACACACCCGAGATCATCGGGGTCGCGCATCGCACATTGCCCTGCGGCACGCTCGTCGTGCTCGAATATCGCGGGCGAACGATGACCGTGCCGGTGATCGACCGAGGGCCGTACATCGCCGGGCGGACTCTCGATCTTTCGCACGCGACTCACGTCGCGATCGGCTGTCCCGACTTGTGCACGCTTTCGATGCGCATCGGGCAATGAGTGTCCCCCGACCGTCCGCCTAGCCGCCCGGGTACTCACCGGGCGGGCGAGCGCTGGCACATGTCTTGCTGCCGTACTTGCCATCTAGCCCGGGCAGCACGCGGCCAACTTGATGGGCGAGAAAGGGTGACGCCATGACGCGGAACAAGGGAGCGATGACGGTCGCCGAGGCGGGTCGCCGCGGAGGCGCGACGACGGCCCAGCGGCACGGCCCCGAGTTCTACGAGCAGATCGGCAAGAAGGGCGGCAAGACGACCGCACAACGTCACGGCTCCGACTTCTACGAGCAGATCGGAAAGCAGGGCGGGCAGAAGGTGAAGGAGCTCTACGGTCCGCGCTTCTACGGTCGCATCGGAAAGATCGGTGGCGACACCGTTTCAGAGAAGTACGGACACGAGCACTTCGAGGAGATCGGCAAGAAGGGCGGTCAGAAGGTCGCCGAGCTCATCGCAAGAGGCAGGCAGGCGACATAACGACCTTCGTCGACGGCACGCTGAGCGAGCGAGGAACCGAGGTGCGGACCTCGCTCGGCGCGCATGATCCGATTCCGATCGCGATCCACGCCCGGTTCCCATTGACACGAATGGGGCGCTCTATATCGTCGCGATCTGTACGCCGAGGTTCCGTTCCGGAGCCTCTTTGTACCGAGAAGCGAACGATGAGGAAGGTCGTAGAGGGAAGGGCAGTGGATCAGGTCGCGGCACCGCTCGTGGCCGTCGAGTGGGAGGACATCACCGCCTACTCGCGGACCGCGCTCCCCGAAGATTTCGAGCCATACCGTCTGCGCAAGCTCACCTGCGGACTCTTGTGGAAGGACACGCCTGAGTACGTCGTGATCGTCGGCGACTACGACATCACCAACGAAGGCCGCGACTACCGGCACAACGACTTCCACATCATTCCTCGTGGCGTCATCCGCCAGTTGACCTACCTTCGGGAGACCTCGAGCCCCCTCGTTTCCCTCCAGGGCGAAGCCAGCTAACGAGCCCCGACTAAAGACCCAGTAAGAAAGCGCCGGAAACTAAAACCGCAGCGCTCGGTGGTGCGTATCTAGGGATACGGAAACCGAAATGGCCGATCGACGGTATTGGAACAAAGGATCGGTCTTCGCCGTTTTCATCCCTGGAGGTTTCGCGACAAATGGCCCTTCGAGCTGAGCTCTACTGCTATTTCTGCGGCCACGGCCTGGGTGAGGTGCTCGTTGCCACGAGCGCACGCCGGCCGACCGTTGAGCAACTGCGCACCGCCTACGACAAGGTTCGCGGCCGCGAGGCGCCCGTCTGGAATGACGGCGACCAGCCACTGTGCCCTCGCTGCGGCGGGCAGCTTTTCCTCGAGCGTTTCGAGCACGAGGTCGTTCGCTCCAACGAGCGCCGCGCCCTGAAGCGCGCGAGCTAGACGCAAGTCGCGGCCGCTCACCTTTCTCGGTGCAGCGCGCCGCTTCTTTGGTCCTTGGGGGTGTTGCCGGGTATCTCGTTGCGCGCCGCGTTCTCGCGCGCCGCACGCGGTCAGTCGCCGCTCTGACCGATCGTCAGCGTGAGGTCCTGCGCGCCGTCGCGGGCGGCCTCTCGACGAAGGAGATCGCCGCGCTCCTCGGCATTACCGAGGCAAGCGTGAACACGCACATCCGTCGCGCGCGTTCGATCCTCGGCGCTCCGACCCGGGCGGCCGCCGCCGCGCGGGTAACCGGTCACGTCGTCGTCGTTCCCTCGAGGCCCAGACGCCCCGCCGCGTCCTCCATCGCGCGCACGACCTCGATGATGAGGTCGTCGAACGGAACACCCATGTCCTCGGCGCCTTTCAACATCATGTCGCGGCTGACGGCGCGCGCGAAAGCCTTGTCCTTCATCTTCTTCCGCACCGAGGTCGCGTCGACGTCGCGCACGGCTTTCGAAGGCTTGACCAGCGCGACCGCGGTCACGAACCCGCAGAGCTCGTCGACCGCGTAGAGAGTTTTCTCCATCGCGGTCACTCGCGGGACCCCGGTGTGATCGCCGTGGCTTTGGATCGCGTGCACGATCGGACCGGGGACGCCGGCCTGCTCGAGGATCGGCTTTCCGTTCTGCGGGTGCCCCTGTGGATCGCGCTCGTAATCGAAGTCGTGCAGCAACCCCGTGATCGCCCAGGTCTCCTCATTCTCGCCGTTCTCTCTCGCGAAGCGGCGCATCGCCGCCTCCACGGCGAGACCGTGCTTGCGTAGGCTCTCCGACTTCGTGTGCTCGCACAAAAGGTCCCAAGCCTCATCACGTGTCACTCGCCGCACCTCCCCCGCGCGATGCTAGCGAACACGTTACCGTCGGCGGGTGACCGGCTGCGGCTGCCTCGTGCTCGTTGCGGGCATCGTGGCGCTGCTCGTCATCTTCGTGCGCGGCTCGTTCGACGCCGGCGAACCGATCGACACAGCCATCGCACTCACCGCCGGTCTCGCGCTAGCCACCCAATGCCGGCAGCGGGAACGGTCCGCGCACGAGCTCGTACGCGCGCGCCGCGCGTAGGGCGCCGGCCTCGTCCCACATGCGCGCGGCGAATTGCAGACCGATGGGCATGCCGTCCTGGTCCATCCCGCAGGGGATCGAGATCGCCGGCTGACCGGTGAGATCGAAGATCCGCGTGATGCGCGTCCATTCGCTCGGGCGCCCGACCTCCTTTGCTTCCTCGATGGTCCACGCGCGCGTCGGCACCGTGGGCATGGCCAGGACATCGAGACCGTCGAGGTCGCTGTCGGCCATCCCGGCGCGCCCGTCGCGCAGGAGCTCCAGCGACCGCGCGTACGTGTCGGCGTCGACGTCGCCCTGCAAGGCGAGGCGAGCCCGGACGAGCGGGCCGTACTCCGACGATCGCCCTGGGAACGCGCCCTCGTGGTACGCGCGGGCCTCGACACCGAGGATGGCGCTCGCGGCCTTGGCGTACTCGGCAGCGCGACGCCACGGGATCTCGTGAATCGCGGCGCCGGCGCGCGCAAGAGCCTCGATCGCGCGGCGCACGGCCGCGGCGATCGCCGGATCGCAGTCGTCCCACACGTGATCGGTGGGCACGCCGACGCGAAGCCCCTGCGGTCCCCGGTCGATGCCGTCGAGAAGGTCCGCGACCGGTCGATCGGCCGAAATCGGATCGCGCGGGTCGTATCCGGCGATCGCCCGCATGGTGAGGGCGACGTCCCGCACGGTGCGCGCGAGCGGCCCGGGGTGATCGAGCGACCAGGAGAGCGGGACCGCGCCGGCAAGGCTCGCACGCCCGAACGTCGGCTTGAGGCCGACGCAGCCGCAGAGCGCGGCCGGGATGCGGATGCTGCCGCCGGTGTCGCTGCCGAGCGCGGCGTACGCCTCGCTCGCGACGACGGCCACCGCCGATCCGCCCGACGAGCCGCCCGGGATCTTCGTCGTGTCCCACGGATTGCGGACGTCGCCGAAGTGCGGATTCACGGAGCTGATGCCGTACGCGAACTCGTGCAGGCCGAGCTTGCCAAGGAGCACCGCGCCGGCTTCGCGCAGCCTGCGCACGACCGTCGCGTCCTCATTCGGCACCCACTCCGCGAGAATTCGCGACCCGGCGGTGGTGCGGATCCCCTTCGTCGCGAAGAGATCCTTCACCGCGACGGGTATCCCATGCAGCGGGCCCTTGTACCCGCCCCCGTGGATCTCGCGCTCGGCCTGGCGTGCCTGCTCGCGCGCGAGATCGGCCGTCACGGTGATGAACGCGTTCAGACGAGGCTCAAGCGTTTCGATCCGTGCGAGGCACGACTCGACGAGCGACACCGGCGAGATCTCGCGCGCGCGGATCGCTTCGGCGGCCGCCTCGATCGTCATGCGCAGGGTATCGGGCGTCGTTGCGGGCATCGATCCGCGATCGCTAGCGGCGCTTCTCCAGCGGCTGCGCGCTCCGCGCTCTGACCGTGAAGATCACGCCCAGGATCACCGCGACGACGCCGCCGGCGATGAGCGCCTCGAGCGTTCCGCTGCCGGCGTCCGGAGAAAGGCCAACAAGCTCCTCGATCCAGTCCACGTGGTGTCCTCCCCTGGTGATGTAGGCGGCATCATCGCATTTCGAGCGCAGAGCGGCTCAGACCGCGACGGCCTCGATGACGAGCGTTCCGGAGCTCACGGTCAGCGACGTGACGCGCACGCCCGACGGTATGTTCGCCGCGAGGACGCGGGCGAATGTGTCGGCGACGTCCTGCTTCGTGGAGTCGGGAAGGCCCAGACCCGCGAAGGTGGCCGACTCGATCTTCGCGACGGCCTTTCCGTCGGTGACGAGCGGTGACGCGACCACGACGATCGGTCCGCGGAGGATGAACGCGCGTCCGGTGGCGTTTAGTGTCAGCCTTCCCGGCTCGAGCTTGATCGTCGGCTCGGTGACCGTGATTCCGCTGACCGTCAGCGGCGTGTAGCCCTCGGCCGCCTTGGTGAGCTCCAGCTCGGTGAGCCGGACCGTGACGGTGCGTGGCCCGCTGGGCGTGGCCGACGCTTTGGCCGTCGCTGTCGCGCTGCTGGCCGGCCGGGCCGTGCCGCGGACGACCGGCGATACCGTCGGACCGAATTGGCCGAGCGCGGCCATTCCGATGACGGCGGCCGCGAGGATGGTGACGAGCGCGGCGAGGACTCGCATCGCTAGACGCTAATGCGAGAGGGGATCGATGATCCGTCCGTTCTCCTTGACTTCCCAGTGCACGTGCGGACCGGTCGTCGCGCCGGTCATTCCGATGAGCGCGATGGGTTGGCCCCGCGCGACTCGGTCGCCGATGGCCACGAGCGCCGCGGACGTGTGGTAGTAGCAGCTCTCAATTCCCTCGGCGTGCTGCACGCACACCCGGCGCCCGCCGACCTGCACCCAACCCGCCGCGTCCACGATGCCGTCGTCGGCCGCGACGATGATCGAGCCGATCGGTGCCGCGATGTCGACACCGGTGTGGCTCCCCTGGCGGAACTGGCTGACCGCGCCGGCGACCGGGCGGACGAAGCGGCGCGGGGCGCCGTCGATGCGCCCGAGCCGCGAGCGGGAGGTGGGATCGGCGCGGAGGTCGAGACCCTGGCCGTTCGCGACGCCACAACGGTAGAGCTCGAGCTGCGTCTCGTAGAGGCCGGTGCGGCTCACGCCGGCGAACCAGCGGCCGTCCGGACTAAAGGAGCGAGCGCCGAAGAGGTTCGG
>VBIZ01000139.1 GCA_005880575.1 Chloroflexota bacterium
TGTAGGGAAGCGCCCCGGCACTAGGAGAACGCCGGAATCAATTCCTCGCGCGAACGCGCGACCATCTCCGCGGCACCCTCTCTCGGGAAAGCGCACACGTACTGGTCGAGCCCGGCGCCGGCGTAGGCGCGGATCTTGTCGACGAGCACCTTCGCGTCGCCGTCGAGCGTGCTCGCGCACCAATGCGAGCGCTGAAGGGGGCGCTCCCGATTCGCCGTCCGCTCCGCCTCATCGAGCTCGCGGAACGCTGCGGCCATCTCCTCCGCGGTGAGGTCGGCACCACCGGCGCCATGCTTGCCCAGGTCGAAGCCGTCCGCGTAACGGGCCGCGAGACGCATGACCCTCGGGCCGGCTCCCCCGATCCAGATCGGCGGGCGTGGCCGCTGGGTCGGCTTCGGCGCGCAAACCGCATCGTCGATGCGGTAGTGCTTGCCGTGGAAGGTCGCGCGATCGTCCTGCCAGAGCCGTCGCGTGATCTCGAGCCCCTCCCGAAGCTGATCCACGCGATCGCCGGGCGGCGGGAAGTCGTAGCCGTAGGCCCGGTATTCCTCTTCTTTCCAGCCTGCGCCGACGCCGAACTCGAGCCGCCCGCCGGAGATGTGGTCGACGCTCGCCGCCATCTTTGCCTGGAGCGCGGGGTTCCGGTACTGCACCGCGGCCACGAGAACGCCGAGTCGGATCTTGGTCGTATCGCGCGCGAGAGCTGCGAGTAGCGTCCAGGCCTCGAGGCAGTTGCGGTCGGGTGTTCCTCCCGTGCCGCCGAAGAAATGGTCGCTGACCCAGAACGAGCCGAAGCCGGACTGCTCGGCGCTCCGCGCGAGCTCGCTGATCTCTGGATAGGACCATCCTGCCGCGGGCGACACGATGACCCCGAGCTTCATCCCCGCGATGCTAGGGGTGCCAGGCGTTTACTGGCTCGGAGTCTCCCAGTCGTTCGGGATGACGTGCACCCACGTCTGGCCTTGGGACAGGAGGATCCTCTCCCCCGCGGCATTCTTGAAGATGAATGGGTCGGTGTCGCTCGCGCGGCTCCACGTCGCTTCCTGCCGGAGACCGTCGCGGAAGATCGTCGCCGCGCCGGTTCCTGTCAGGCGCATGTCGTGGGCGTGCGAGCCGGCTGCGTCGACGATCTGCGGCACTTCCCAGACCTCCGTATGGATGATCGCGACGTTCGCGGCCGCGATCGGCTGGCTGTTCACCGCATCGACGTCGCGCACCGCCTTGCCGGCATTGTTCTGAAAGCGAGCGTACGTCCGCGTCTCTGCGTCGTACTGGTACTTCACCAGCGAGATGTCCTCGCGGTACGGGATCGTGAGCTCGGTGGCGGCTATTCCGCCGGACATCCCAGCGATGGTCGGCGCGTGATCGGTCGCGGCGAGGAAGCCCCATGCCGGGACTTGCTGCGGGCTGTCGGCGCCGTGGGCGGCGATCGCCTGCCGCATCGCCGCCGCGCTCGTGAACATGTTGTACGGCCCTGGCCGGAAGGTGACCCGGTAATAGCCGCTCGTGTAGTCGGCCGATAGGTCGATGTACTTGCCGTTCGCGGCGTCGCCCTGGATGAGCGGCATCTCATACGCGGATGTTCCCGAGTAGACGAGCGCGCCGCGGACCATCGGCGTGAGCGATCGGTCGGCGAGTCGTGCGCTGCGGATGTTCCCGATCGTCTGCGGATCCTGCGAGTGGAAGACCACCGCAAGGCGAGTGGCGAGCCCCTCGACAAGGATTTCGAACACCATGTCCGCCTGCGTGATCCCGTAGTGCGGGCGCGCCAGCGGCACGTTGTCGATCTTCACGAGGAGCGCTCTCTTGTCCGCAGACCCGAGCTTCAGCGGTTTGCCGGTGAGCGGCCAGCAGTCTTTGCAAGGTGCGTCGGGGGCGAGCGTCGGCTCGGGGGTGGCAACCGCCGCGACCGTAGCGGTCGGCGGCTGGCTCGAGGCACCTGGTGCAGCCGGCGCGCTGCACGCAGCGAGCAGGACCAGGATGCCAATGAGGGCAAACGAGTGCGTTCGCAGTGCGCCCTTCCTCATCTCTCCCGACTGTAGCGGCCGATGCACTCGAGTTCTAGATGCGAGGGCATGCTCGCCTCTTTCACGTCGGCGTAGGCTCGCGGTGATAAAGGGAGGTGTTGTCATGGGCGCATCGAACAAGGACACCGTGCGCAAGGTTCAGGACGCCTGGAGCCAGAACCGTCTCGACGATCTCGATCAGTACTTCGCACCCGAGTTCAGGGCGAACGGCAACGACCCGAGCGGACCGCCGACTCTCGCCGCGGCGAAGGCCACGCACGGGATAATGAATCAGACCTTCAGCGAGCGGAAAATTCAGACCATCGATCTGCTCGAGGAAGGCGACAAGGTCTTCATGCGCAACCGCGCGAGCGGAAAGCACACCGGCGGTGACGGTTGGATGGGCGCGCCGGCCGATGGGAAGGCCTTCGACATCGAGTCGTGGTCGATCTACCGCTTCCGCGATGGAAAGATCGTCGAGAGCTGGGGCATGAACGACGGAACCCGCCTGCTCATGCAGATCGGGGGCGCTCTGCCTCAGCGGCCGGTGGCCGCCGCCGCCTCGCGCTAGCGAGCCACGCGCTCCCTCGCCGGAGCGAGATACGCAGAGGCCTGCATGGTGAAGAGCTCCGCGTAGCGGCTGCCGAGCGCCATGAGGTCTTCGTGCGTGCCGTGCTCGACCACGCGGCCATCGTGCAGGACATAGATTCGATCCGCGGATCGGACGCTCGAGAAGCGATGCGAGATGAGGAGGACCGACCGGCCGCTGAAGAGATCGCGCATCCGCGTGAAGAGGTCGTGCTCCGCACGCGCATCGAGCGCCGCGGTGGGCTCGTCCAGGATGACGAGCGGCGCGTCGCGAAAGAACGCCCGCGCGAGCGCGATACGTTGCCACTGGCCGATCGAGACGTCCTTCCCGCCCATGAAGTAGGGACCGAGGATCGTGTCGTAGCGGTCGGGCCAGGCCTCCACGAAGGAATCAGCACCGGCGCGCTCCGCCGACCGCACGATCTCGTCGAGGTCCTCGAGCCGCTCGACGCGCCCAAGGCCGATGTTCTCGCGCACCGTGAGCATGAAGCGCGCGAAGTCCTGGAACAGCACGGCGACGCGCTCGTAGATCCAGCTCTGGTCGTGGGCGGTCACGTCGACGCCGTCCCACAGCATCCGGCCCGAGTCAGGGCGGTACAGGCCGGAGAGGACCTTGGCGAGGGTGGTCTTCCCAGATCCGTTCTCGCCGACGAGAGCGATGACCTCGCCCGCGTGGATCTCGAGTGAGACATCATCGAGCGCGAGGCGCGACGCAAGCGGCGGCCCGCCGTCCTTCGACGCCGACGGCGGATAGCGGAAGGACACGTGGTCGAGCTCGATGCGATGGAACGGCACCGCCGGCTCTGCGAGCGCCGGTGCCCGGGCCGGGGCGAGCGAGCTGAACTCCTCCCAGTCTTCGAGAAAGAGGCTCGCCTCGTAGAGCTGCGTCATGCTGCCGACCACGCTGGAGAGCTGTCCCGAGAGCTGCTGGCTCGCCGCGACGGCGGCGCCCGCCTCGGCGACCCCGATTCGATGCTCGATCACCAGATAGCCGAGCGCGCCGTACGTGAGCGCCGTCACCAGCGATGACGCCCCTGTGCTCAGGATCTGGTAGCGGGCGCGCTTGCGGAGATTCCGAGCGAGCTCCTTGAGCCGCTCGTTGGAAAGCCGCTCGTAGAGCGCGCGCATGTACGGCGCAAGCGCGAACGCTCGAAGCTCCTTCGCGTACTCGCGGCTTGTGAATAGTCCGAAGATGTAGTTCCGCATCCGCTCGTTCGGCGTCATCGATCGCCAGAAGTGGTAGGTCTGGCGGCTCGTCGCCGCGCTCGCGAGCCACATCGGAACGAAACCGACGATGGCGAGCACCAGCAGGATCGGCTGCAGGATGTAGAGAGCGGCGGCGACGCCGATGATGAGGAAGAGGCTGCGAGCAAGTCCGATCGCCGATCCAGTGACGCCCATCATCCGGCCCATCGCGTTCATCGCTCGGCGCAGGAGGTCCTGAAACTCCGGTGTCTCGAAGCGCTTCAGGTCGATCGCGATGATGCGGTCGAGCAAGACCGAGTTCGTATGCCGCTCGACGATCGCCGAGAGCATGGACTGCTGCTGGCCCTGAACGAGACCGGCCCCGCTCGAGATCAGGCTCAGCCCGATCATCTCGCCGAGCAGCGTCCCGACCCGTCCGAGATCGCCACCGCTCCCCGTCGCGAGGACCGCGGCGATCAGGTCCCTCGTGATGACCAGCTGTGCACCGGTCGTGATAGCCGTGACGAGCTGCGGCGCAAGGCTCGCGAGGAAGCGCCCCGGGGCGGCTTCCCACACCAGACGGAATGAGGACGCGAGAACGCGCGGCACTCGACGAATCCGGCGCCGCTCTTGCGGTGCCTCAACGCGATCGCCGGACCGGGAGAAGATCAGGCTTTCAGGTTACCTGCGCGCTTAGGTCCTGGGAGCCGCCGGCATGCGTTTGGCGCGCACGTCGACGAAAGTCCGATTCGGCGTCTGAACGATCCGGACCATGACGGTCTGGCACGCGGTACAGCGCAGCACGATTCCCGGCGCACGGACGTACGCGAGGAGGCCGCCAACGTGGTCGACTTTTCCGCAGTTCGCGCATTCGGCCAGGACGGTGGTCATGTCATCGCCGTAGATCTCAGCGAGGGTCCCCGCGACGGCATTCCCGTCGAGTACGAGGTCGTCGCCCTTCGCTTCGGTCATGAACCGCTCGGCCCGAAGCGTTCGGTCCGGATGCGCTCCGCGCGAAGACCGATCCGTTCGAGCCCGTCGGCGGCGACTTCGACGAGCGCGGTGGGCCCGCAGACGTACGCGAGTGCGTTCCGACCGAGTGGGGCGCTCACTTCCTTCAGCATCGCATCGTCGATCCGGCGCGCGTAGCCGGTCCAGCCCGCGGGTTGACTCCGTGTCAACGTGTACGAAACGGTGAGGCCGTTCTTTCGCGCGAGCCTCTCGAGCTCGTCGCCGTAGATGATCTGCTCGTATGTGCGTGCGCTGTAGAGGAGCCGGGCGGGGTCCTTCACGCCCGCAGCCGCGCGGTGCCGGAGCATCGCCATGAGCGGCACCACTCCGGATCCGCCGGCGACGAGTAGCAGCGGGCCGCCGATCGAGCTGTCCCAGACGAAATAGCCGCCGATCGGTCCGCGAACCTCGAAGCGATCGCCGACGACGACCGTGTCGTCGAGGTACGGCGAGACCTCACCGTCGCCGATTCGCTCGACCGTGAGGTCGATCTCACCTGTCCGCTCGGGCTCCGACCCGACCGAGTAGCTCCGCTGGGCGGAGTAGCCATCCTCCGCGGTCAGCCGAACGTCGTAGTGCTGCCCCGGGCGATGCGCCATCCAGTCCGGCAGCGCGAGCGTGAGCGTCTTCACCTCCGGTGTTTCGGTCCGGACCGCCTTGACCGTCGCGATCTGCCACTCGAGCTGACGTTTCATCCCTAGTCGCCGGTATACCGCTCTTCTTTCCAGGGATCGCCGTGGTTGTTGTACCCGAGCGATTCCCAGAATCCGGGCTCATCGCGCTCCATGACGCGAAGCCCCCGCACCCATTTCGCGCTCTTCCAGAAGTAGAGATGCGGTACGACGAGACGCGCCGGTCCGCCATGCTCGGGTGCGAGCGGCTTGCCGTCGTACTCGTACGCGACGAACGACTGTCCGTTGATGAGCTCCGGAAGCGGCACGTTGGTCGTGTATCCCCCGTCGGAGAACGCCGTCACGAACGCGGCGCGCCGATCGAGCTCGACCTGCTCGAGCAGAACGTCGACGCTCACTCCGCGCCAGCGCGTATCGAGCTTCGTCCACTTCGTCACGCAGGAGATGTCCTTCACGAAATCCTGCGCCGGAAGCTTCAGGAAGTCGGTCCAGCTCCACGAGGCCGGCTCCTTCACGAGGCCCTCGATCCTGAACGACCACTTCTGGAGCGGCGTGCGCGGGGTCGGGCCCGCGGAGAGGACCGGGAAATCCTTGACCAGGTGTTGACCGGGCGGGATCCGACCTGCCTGGGCCGACCCGGCCGGCTCGCGGCGGCCGACGAATCCGCGGGCGACGAATGGGTCCGGCACGGAACAGAAGCCTAGTCCGCGTGCCAGCATCATGTCTTCGCATGCCCGTGAGACGCATAGCCAAACACCCCTCCCGCAGCCGCCTCGTCGCGATGACGCGTCGGCTGCTGGACGAGTCGAGGCTCTGCGCGATCTCGACGGTCTCGCCCGGCGCACGCGCACACATCAACACCGCGTACTTCGCGTGGAGCCCGGCGTTCGAGATCGTGTGGCTGTCCGCCCCGGAGGCGCGCCACTCGCGGAACATCCGCGCGAATCCGTCCGCCGCCGTCGCCGTCTACCGCTCGACGCAGACCTGGGGCCGGAGCGACCATGGCATCCAGCTCTTCGGAGCGGCACGCGAGCTTCGCGGCCGCGATTCACGTATGGCCGAGGAGCTGTACGCGGCTCGCTTCAAGGCGTTCGACGCCGATCTCGACGCCTATCGCTTCTACCGCCTGCGTCCGCGGCGGATCAAGCTGTTCGACGAGCACGCCCTCGGCGGTGCGACCTGGGTCACGGTCGCGATCGAGGCACGCGGGCGCCTTCGCTGGGTGCAGACGGAGACCTACGTGTAGGTTGTCTCGCAGTGACCACCGCCATCCAAACCAAGGCGCTGACGAAGGACTACGGGTCGGGACACGGCATCTTCGACCTCGATCTCACCGTGAACGAAGGAGAGGTCTTCGGTTTTCTGGGTCCGAATGGGGCAGGGAAGACCACGACGATCAAGCTCCTCATGGGCCTCATTCACGCAACGAAGGGAAGGGCGACGATCCTCGGCCTCGACGCCGACCGCGACGCCGTGACCCTGAAGCACAAGATCGGCTATGTCCCCGGCGAGCTGCCGCAG
>VBIZ01000140.1 GCA_005880575.1 Chloroflexota bacterium
TGTCGGCGAGCGCACCGTGCCGTCCGGCATGGCCGCTCTGATCGTCGCTTCGGTCCCGCTATGGATCGTTGTCTACCGGCTGATCGCCGGCGAACGCGTCCGGCGAGACCTTCTATTCGGAGTGCTGCTGGGCCTGGCAGGCGTCGCGATCCTCGTCGTCCCGGGAGGCCTCAACGGCACGGTGGATCCTGTCGGGGTCTTCGTGCTTTTCGGCGCGACGCTCTCCTGGGCTCTCGGGACGTTCCTGTCGCCTCGGCTTCCGATGCCGCGCCATGCCCTCGTCTCGACGGCATACCAGATGGTTACGGGAGGCGTCGCTCTCATCGTGGTCGCGCTCGTGGGCGGTGAGCTGGCCCATGTAGATCCGGCGAAGATCTCCGCTCAATCCCTGATCGCGTTCGCGTACCTCGTGGCGTTCGGCTCCCTTGTGGGCTACACCGCGTACTCGTGGCTGCTGCGGAACGCCTCGGTCTCGCTCGTTTCTACGTATGCGTTCGTGAACCCAGTCGTTGCCGTCGCGCTCGGCGCGCTTATCCTCGCCGAGCCGATCACGCCGACGATCGTCCTCGGCGCGGGCGTGATCGTGATCGCCGTCGCGTTCATCGTCTTCCGCCAGAACGCCAGGCGACGTGCCGAGCGTCTCGCGCCCACCGCGGAGGCCGCGGACTAGGGGAGTTCCCTGCTACGCCGACGCGATGGGCTGGTAACCCTCGTCGGGGTAGCACCAGCGCAGTGGTCACCGGGTTCGAATGAATCGATCACCGCGTGATGCGACGCCTGGTAGTGCTTCGTAGCGTGCTGGTTGGGGGAGCTGTCGCAGCAGCCCACGTGGCCGCACGTCAGGCAGAGTCGCGCCTTCACCCACGAGGCTCCGATACGAAGGCAGTCTTCACAGCCGGCGGGCGTGTTGGCGACATGATCGGTCGCTGCACGAAGGTGTTCGCAGATTTCCTGGTTGGCCATCGAGCGAGCCTATGGATCGTGCTGGCGAACATCGTGTTGGCCGGGTCGCCGGCAACGTCGCCCAGCACACGGAGGCTGCCCGTCACATCGCGAGCTGTCTGAGCTGATCCTCGGTCAAGAGCTGGTCCGCAGCCTTCGCCGCGGCGAGGATGCGGTCAACTCGCTCGCGGGTCGCCTCGATGCCTCGCGACTCGAGCCAGTAGACGACGTTCGACTCGCCACTCATCGGGCCGACCTCGATGCGCTGCTCGCGGCCGAGCACCGATGCGGGGACCGCGCTGTACACGCGGTCGGCGAGCGCGCGGTCGCCCTTGCGCAGCGCCTTGATCACGGCCGCGGCGTGCACGCCCGTGCCGGTGCGGAACGCGTCCGAGCCCATCGCGGGGTAGTTCGGCGGGATCGGAAGGCCGCAGTGCTCCGCGACGAGCGCGGTGTACTCAACGAGCGGCCGCAGGTTACGGTCGATGAGCCCCCACAGCTGGAGGTTCACGAGAAGCTGATCCATCGACGAGTTCCCGACCCGCTCGCCGATCCCCAGCGCGCAACCGTGCACGCGGTCCGCGATCGCGGTCGCGGTGAGCGCGTTGATCGTGCCGAGTCCCCGGTCGTTGTGACCGTGGAAGTCGATCTTCACCGCGCGGCCGTGGACGACCTCGTCGCGCACGAATGTGAGGACGTTCCGCACGCCCTCGGGCGTGGCGTGGCCGCACGTGTCCGAAACGCAGATTCGCTTCGCGCCCGCCGCGATCGCGGTGTCGTAGAGCTTCTGGAGCGTCTCGGGGTCGGCGCGCGTGGTGTCCTCGGTGACGAACATCACCGGCAGGCCCGCTTTCACGAGGGTCGCGACGCTCGTCTCGACGGTCCGGAGCATCGCGTCGATCTTCCAGTCCTCCGCGAAGCGGCGGATCGGCGACGACCCGATGAACGCGCAGCTCTCGATCGGAATGCCCGCCTCGGTCGACACTTCGATCGCGGCGCGCACGTCGTCGGGATGCGTGCGGATCGCAATGTTCGGACGCAGATGCTTGAGCCTCGCGGTCTCTTTGGCCAGCGCGACGATCGTTGCCCGCGCCTGGGGCGACGCACCGGGGAGCCCGATGTCGGCGCTGTCGATCCCGAGGTCGTCCATGAGATGGAGCAGACGCTTCTTGACGTCGAGCGGCGGGTTGCGGATCGAGGGACCCTGCAGACCGTCGCGGAGAGTCTCGTCGTCGAGCTCGACCGCGCGGGAGTCCGCGCGCGCCGCGCGGCCATCGCGATTCCAGTCGTAGATCAGCTTGTCGAGCTCGGTCTCCACGCGACGTATGGTGCCTCAGCGGCCCGCGAACCACGCCTTCCAGATCTCGGTAGGGGCGAGCGCGGCAGACCGCGATCAGGGCGGGCCGAGCGCGGCGGCGAGAGTGAGAGGGTGCTCACCTGTCCACAACCTTGCGGGCGGTGAGGCGCGCGCGGCGCTCGAACCACACGCGCAGCAGGTAGAAGCGCGTGATGGTCGCCGCCGCGTTCGCCCCGGTGAGCAGGACGATCTCCGCCGCGACGCTCGCATGCGGTGCGGTCAGGTGCAGGAGCGCGATGGCCGCCGAGGTCATGGCGATCGCGACACCGAGCGCGCCCATGCCCGCGAGCTGGTCTCGCCAGAAGCCCGCTCGCGCCCCGACGCGGAACGTGAGCCGGCGGTTCGCAGCAGTGTTCGCGATGGCTGTCGCCACAAGGGCGAGAACGTTCGCGATCGCCGGTGAGGCGATGGCGCGAAGGAGCGCGTAGATGATCGCGTACGCGATCGTGCTCGCGATGCCGATGCTGCCGAATGTGAGTATCTGACGCGACAGCGCGACCGCAACATCGCCGAAGCGCATGCGGACGATGCCGCGGAGATCGTCCATCGCCGTCTGCGCGATGTCGACGCGCGACTCGGGGTCGTCGGTCCAATCGATCGGAACCTCACTGATGCGCATACCGGCACGTTGCGCGAGCACAAGGAGCTCGGTGTCGAAGAACCACTCCTGATCCTGCACGGCCGGGACGAGCCGGCGCGCGGCGACCGCCGTGATCGCCTTGAACCCGCACTGGGCGTCGCTGAACGTCGCGCCGAGGCCCACATGCAGCAGGAAGTTGTACGCGCGCGAAATGAGCTCGCGCTTTCGGCCGCGACGCACGCGCGCGCCGCGCGTCAGACGGCTGCCGATCGCGACCTCGCTGTGGCCGGACACCAGGGGCGCCACGAGTGGAAGGAGCGCGTCGAGGTCCGTCGACAGGTCGACGTCCATGTACGCGACGATCGATGCGTCACTCGAGAGCCAAGCGCTGCGGAGCGCTCGGCCCCGCCCCTTCGCATCGAGGTGGATCGCGCGCACGTTCGGCAGCTCTGAGGCGAGATACTCGGCGATCGGCCAGGTCGCGTCGGTCGAAGCGTTGTCGACGATGGTGATCGTCGTGGCGAAGGGAAAGCGCGCTTCGAGATACGCATGGAGCCGCCGAACGCTCGGGACGAGGTCCCGCTCCTCGTTATAGACCGGGACGACGATGTCGACGGTCGTCATTTCCATGGAGTCGAGCCTGCCCGTCGCGGCCTCGGCGAGCATGAGATGGCCATGAGAAATGCGCCAGAAGTGGCTAAATCCGGCTATCGGAGCGCCGGCAACGTCCTCGGTGCGACGTAGCGGAGTAGCGCGATATCGCTCGTGTTAAAGCCCGCATGCCGCGAGCGGCTGAACGCGTACGTCGTCGCCACGCCCGTGAACGTCACTGATTGCAGCTGGTCGCGCACGCGCGCCGGGTCGATGCTCTTCTCGCCCGCGTTCCAGAGAAGCCCGAGCGCGTCGTACGCGGACGCCGCGACGCTCGTGGGCGGGCCGGTGCGATCGGTGTAGGCCTGGACGAAGGCCGCGCGCGGCGCGGTGCCGCCGCCCGATGACGAGCTTGCGATCCAACGCGAGCCCGGCCAGACCGCGAGTGCCGCGGCATCACGAAGATCGGCGATGTCACCGAGGTCAGAGAGATACGAGAGATAGAGCGTCGTCCCCACCGTCGCGGTCCGCGCTGCTTCCAGATAGCTGCGTGGCGTCCCCGCGAGGAACACGATCGGCGTCGTCCCGAGGACCGGCCGGAGCTTTTGAGCCGCGTCCGCCGCCGTGACCGTCATCACCTCCGTCTTGACCTGACGCCGTGCGAGCTCTCTCGTGAGCGCGATCCGCTCGACGATAGCCGTGATCGACTCGTCGCTGACGACAAGATCGGAGCTGAGGACCGATCGCAGCGCAGCGTCATTGAGTACGGATAGCGCGAGCTGCGCAGGTGTCGGCGCGAGCGCGAACGCCCACCCGCCGTCGCTTGTCGCGGGCTCCGGGATCGGCAGCGTGAACAGCACGGGCACGTGCGCGAGTTGGACCGCGGCCGAGAGCGCGTCGTTGTAATCGACGGAGACGCCGACAACGATCGCGTCCGCGCGATCTTCGATCGCCGCGCGCCGAATCTCGAGCGCGGTCTTCGATGGACTGCTGGCGACGTCGACGATCTTGAGCTTCACGCGGGGCGTCACCGACGCGTGCTGATCGGCCCAGAGCTGCAGGGCATCGCGCTGGGGACCGCCGTTCGGCGCGCGCGAACCCGAGAGGTCGAGGAGCGCGGTGACGTTCAGCGCGTTCGTGTCCCGTGTCGGCGCCGGAGTCGGTGTCGCCGAGGGATTCGCCGTCGTGCATGCGCCCAAAACCAGGACGAGCGCGACGAGCGCCCTCGTGCTAGGCGCGCGTCCCATCCGGAAGCGGATTGTCCGCGGCGTACACGTGCGTCGCGGCGTCCTCGGGACGCGGATCGGGTTCGCTCTCGGCCTGCGTGATCGCCTTCTCGATCTCGTCGGCGAGCGAAGCGCGGACGGCTTCGAGCTCCTGCTCGGTAACGCCGGCCGAAAGGAGATAGGCGAACGCGCGCTTCAACGGGTCTTTCGCGCGCCACTCGTCGACTTCGGCCTTCGTGCGGTAGCGGCTGTCGTCGTCGTCGCTCGTGTGCGGTTGGTAGCGATAGCACTTGAGCTCGACGAGGCTCGGACCGCCGCCCGCTCGCGCGCGGTCCGCGGCGATCTTGGTCTTCTCGTAGCTGTCGAGCATGTCCATCCCGTCGGCGACATGGCCCGGCATCGCATAGGCGGCGGCCTTCTCGGCGATGTCCTTGACGGCGGTCTGTCGCTCGAAGCGAGTCGAGATGGCAAGCAGGTTGTTCTCGATGACGAACACGACCGGAAGCTTGTGCACCGAGGCGAAGTTCATGGCCTCGTGGAAGTCACCCGTGCTTGTGGACGCATCGCCGCCGAACGCGAACACGATGTATGGCTCCTTGCGGAGCTTCAGCGCGAGCGCGAGGCCGACGGCGTGAGGGAACTCGGTCCCGACGCACACCGACCGCGAGATGATGCGGCTCTCTGGTGAGCTGAACATGTTGAGCACGGCTCGTCCGGCCGAGTTCGGGTCGGTCGCCTTCGCGAACACGCTGCGAAACTCGTCGAGCGCGCTGAATCCGAGGACGAAAGCAACGCCCATATCGCGGTAGTACGGGACGGTCCAATCCTTACCGCGCTGGATGCACCACGCGGCGCCGATCTGCGCGCCTTCGTGACCATCGGTGCCCGCTCCGAATGGCGTGCGGCCCATGCGATTCAGCTGCAGGATCCGCTCGCTCACCATCCGAGTCATGAGGACATAGCGGTACATACCCTTCACGTCGTCGAGCGAGAGGCCCAGCGACTCGTGACGGGTCGCGCTCCCCTTGCGCGTGGTGACCGCCATCAGCGGCTCATGCTAGCGGGCGTCTCGCCACAAGAGACCCGCGAGCACGATGAGCCACGCGCCGAGGATCATGCGGAGCGGGACGTCGGGAGGTGACATCGGAATCCCGGTCAGCGCGTATACCGCGACGAGCGCGAAGCACGTCACGGCGAGCAGCGCGGTGGTCCATCCGAATGCACGCGGCAGCACACCGGTCTCGGCCCACATCTTCCCGATGGTCCACCACCAGATCCCGCGCACAAAGAGCGCGGCTGGGATGAGATCGGCATTCGCGGCAGCGCCGAGGCCGAGCGTGACCACACTCGCGCCCGCGATCGTCCCGAGGATCGCGCCGGAGCGTCGCACCGGCTCGTGTCGAACGTGGAGCGACGCAATCACCGGAAGCAGGAGCCCGTAGCCGGTCGCGCCGAGTGCGAAGTACCACGATGGATAGAACCCCGGCGCGAAGACCGGCGCGACGACATGGCAGAGTCCCGCGACGAGCGCCCACACCGCGGCCTTTCGCAGGGCCGTGCGCTCGTGAACTTCTATGTTTTCCTTTTCCCCTGCTCGTCGTACTCGTAGAAGCCCTTGCCCGTCTTCGTCCCAAGCCGGCCGGCGAGGAACATGCGCCGTAGCAATGGAGGCGGCGCCATGTACGCCTCCTTGAACTCGTCGAAGAACACGCCCGCGACGTGGTAGTTGATGTCCACTCCGGTGTAATCGATGAGCTCGAACGGTCCCATCGGATAGCCGAGGCCGAGCTTCACGGCGTTGTCGATGTCCTCTTTCGTCGCGACACCGAGCTCGAGCATGCGGATCGCCCCGAGGAGGTAGGGAACCATCAGGCGATTCACGATGAAGCCGGTGGTGTCCTTGCAGACCACGCCGGTCTTACCGATCTTGCCGACGAATTCCCTGAGCGCGGCGATGGTTTCGTCGCTCGTCGTGATCGCTTTCACGATCTCGACCAGTTTCATGATCACCGGTGGGTTGAAGAAGTGCAGGCCCGCGAATTGAGCCGGCCGTCGCGTGGCCGCGGCCATCTCGACGATCGTGAGGCTCGAAGTGTTCGAGCAGAAGATCGTCGCGGGCGGGCAGACCGTATCGAGCTCGGCGAAGAGCTTCTTCTTCGGTCCGATCTCCTCGACGATCGCCTCGATCACAAGGTCGCGGTCCTTGAAATCGGCGAGCGACGTCGTGCCTTTGAGGCGGTCGCGCGCCGCCTTCGCGTCCTCTTCGGTCGTGCGCCCGCTCTTCACCAGCCGGGCGAGCGAACCGTCGACTCGCTGGAAGCCCTTGTCCACGAGCGATTGGTCGACTTCACGCACGAGCGTGTCGAGTCCGGCCTGCGCGCAGATCTGCGCGATGCCCGAACCCATCTGGCCGAATCCCACGACGCCCACACGCTGTATTGCCATCTCGTTCGTGACCTCCCCAGAGAGCGCGGCCAGCATACGGCTCGCTAGCGGCCTAACATTTCCACGTGCCTCCCCTCGCCTCGCCAGGCCGTGTCGTGCTGCGCGGTCCGGCTGAGACCGACATCGCCCTCACCGTCAACGGAGCGCAGATGAACGTCCGGGCGGCGCCCCGGCGAACGCTTCTCGACACGCTGCGCGAGTCCCTCGCGCTCACAGGCACAAAGAAGGTTTGCGACGAGGGCACCTGTGGCGCCTGCACCGTCCTGGTCGACGGACGGCCCGTGTACTCATGCATGACGCTCGCCGTCACGTGCGAGGGAAAGTCCATCGAGACCATCGAAGGCATCTCGAAGGACGGCGAGCTGCACCCGGTTCAGCGGGCGTTCATCGACGCCGACGCGTTCCAGTGCGGGTTCTGCACGCCGGGTCAGATCATGTCGGTCGTCGGTCTGCTGCGCGAAAACGCGTCCCCGACCGAAGACGACGTGCGCCGCGCTGTCGCCGGCAATCTCTGCCGGTGCGGCGCGTACCCGAACATCGTCAAGGCCGGCGTCAATGCCGGGAAACGCGGCCGCTGATGCCACGCGTCGTCAAGAGCCGCGAGGAGTTCGAGGGCGAGATCTACGAGTCACTCGTTCTCGTCGAGGGCAAGGATCTTCCGCTCCCGGCGGCGGGGACCGAGTTCACCGAGATCGGGAAATCG
>VBIZ01000173.1 GCA_005880575.1 Chloroflexota bacterium
CGCCTCGCGGGATCGCGCACGTCGCCGGCGAGGACTGGACCGTGGTGAGCGAAGGGGGAGACATTCCGAAGGGCGGCGCGGTACGAGTCAAGCGCGTGGACAGCGTGCGGCTTATCGTCGAACCGGCGCGGGGCGCCGAAGGAAAGGGAGCGGCCTAATGAACTTGAGTCTCGTCGCGCTCGGCATCCTCATCGTGATCTTGATCCTCGCGCTTCGGGCGATCATCCATATCGTCCCGGAGTATCAGCGCCTCATCGTCTTCCGACTCGGAAGCTTCGAGAAGACCGCCGGTCCGGGCATCGTTCTTCTGCTGCCGCCTCCGATCCAGAGCGTCGCGCAGACCGTGGACCTCCGCGAATTCGTGGTGGAGATCCCGCAGCAGACCTGCATCACGAAGGACAACGCTCCGATCTCGATCGACTTCCTGATCTACCAGAAGGTGGTCGAGCCGAAGGACTCGTTCCTCAACATCCAGAACTTCCGTCAGGCCATCCAGGGCATCGCGACGACCACGCTGCGCGCCGTCGTCGGCAACATCCCTCTGGACGACGTGCTGGCCAAGCGCGAGCAGATCAACGAGGAGCTTCGGGTGAAGCTCGACGACATCACTCACCGGTGGGGCGTGAAGGTCACCAACGTCGAGATCAAGGAGCTGACGCCACCGCGTGACGTGCAGGAAGCCATGAACCGGCAACTCACTGCTGAGCGGACCCGCCGTGCATCGGTGACAGAGGCGGAAGGCAAGAAGGCGTCGGCCATCCTCGTCGCGGACGGCGCGAAGCAGGCGGCGATCCTCGAGGCCGAAGGCGCCCGTCAGGCGGCGATCCTTCGCGCGGAGGGGTTCGCGCTTGCGCTCTCGACGATCAACGCGCAGGCGATGAACGCCGACACCCGCACGATGACGCTTCAGTACTTCAACACGCTCAACCAGCTCGGATCCTCGCCCGCCACGAAGTTCATCATCCCGACCGAGTTCACGAGCCTCGCGGGCCCGCTCGCCGGGATCATGGCGGCGAGGGGCGACGGCGAGAAGAAGTAACGGCCTAGCCGGATCGACTTGCGCGGAAGATGCGGCGCCACGCTCGGCCAGAAGGCGTGACGGCCGCTTCTTCCGCGCGGGCCGGGACGGCCATCGGCCGCGCCCGTGGTCGCGCAGTGAAGGGTGAGTACACGCGAGGTGGCATCCGCCATGACGCGGATGCCACCTCGACGTGCTGTGGTGATGGGGAGGGGGTCTCCCCTGGACGGAAAGACAAGAAAAGCGCCGATGCCGCTGTCACGGTGCACCCCTAGAAACGAGTTTAGAACAGGCGTTCGCATAATAGAACGTACGTTCGCCATGTCAAGAGCGCGGATACTCGAAGCCTGAGCACCGTCCTCGGGGCAGACTTGTTGCCCCAACGCCCCCGGTCGGTCCGCGAGCGCGCGGAGCGGGAGGGCCACATCCTCGAGCCGGCGTGGACGGGGACACGGGTGCTCGTCCGTGTCGGCCACCCGGAGCCGCACTTCATCGGCTACGAAGGCAAGGTGGCCGGGCCGCGGGAGCTCTATGACGCGATCGTCGCCGAGTCGCAGTGCACCACGGCGATCATCGACGGAGTCCTCGTCGATGAGTGGAAGGACGAGACTGACCTCGAGGTGGACGACCACGGAAATGCCTACACCCGCCAGTTCGCAGGTAAGCAGATCTTCGCCGCGTTCGACCTGCTCGAGGTCGATGGCGAGTCGCTCCTCGAGATTCCGCTCCTGGAGCGTCGGCGACACCTCGAAGGCGTCGTCGCGCCCAGTCCGAACGTACGACTGACGCCGTACGTCACGCGCGGCCTGCGGTCCTGGCGTGAAACACTCCAGGCGCAGGGATTCCGGCGCGTGGTGCTCAAGAATTGGAACAGCGCCTACACGCCCGGCAAGACGACCGATGATTGGCTCGTGATCGAAAAGCTGAAAGCAGCGACACCATGACGCGTCGGAGGTACTCGTGAAGGCTAATACCGCGGTCATTGACCACACCCAGCGCGACCCGTGGGAGGTGGCGCTCGAGCAGTTCGGCATCGCCGCCGACAGGCTCCATCTCGATCCGAACATGCGGCGGATCCTGAGCACGACGCAGCGCGAGCTGACCGTGCACTTCCCGGTGCGCATGGCGGACGGCGTCGTCCAGGTATTCACCGGCTACCGCGTGCAACACAACACCACGCGCGGTCCGGGCAAGGGTGGCATCCGCTACCACCCGTCCGTATCGCTGAACGAGGTGAAGGCGCTCGCGATGTGGATGACGTGGAAATGCGCCGTGGTCGGCATCCCGTACGGCGGCGCGAAGGGCGGCGTCGTCTGCGATCCCAAGGGCATGAGCGCTCAGCAGCTCGAGACGCTCACGCGCCGCTACACGACGGAGATCGAGCTGCTCATCGGCCCCGACCGGGACATTCCGGCGCCGGACGTCAACACGAACGCGCAGACGATGGCCTGGATCATGGACACCTACTCGATGCATCACGGATACACGGCGCTCGCCGTCGTGACCGGGAAGCCGCTATCGATCGGCGGGAGCGAAGGCCGCAACGAGGCCACGGCGCGCGGCGCGGTCTACACGATCATCGAGGCCGCCAAACATCTCGGCATGGATCTCGAAGGTGCGCGCGTGGTGGTGCAAGGATTCGGCAACGCCGGAAAATTCTCCGCCAAGCTCATGGCCGAGCTAGGCGCGGTCATCGTCGGCCTCTCCGATACGAGTGGGGCCATCGCGAATCCGAAGGGCCTCGATCCGAACCGCGTCGACGCGTACAAGCGAGAGACCGGCTCCGTGACCGGATTCCCCGGGGCTGAGCGCATCTCCAACGCCCAGCTGCTGGAGCTCGACTGCGACATCCTCATCCCAGCGGCGATCGAGAACCAGATCGGAGAGCACAACGCGCCTCGGATCAAGGCAAAGGTCATCGCCGAGGCCGCCAACGGGCCGACGAGCCCCGAGGCCGACCGCATCCTGTTCGACAAGGGCGTCTTCCTCATCCCCGACATCCTCTGCAACGCGGGCGGAGTCACGGTCAGCTATTTCGAATGGGTGCAGGACCTCCAGAACCTCTTCTGGCGCGAGGCCACGATCAACGCCCGGCTCAAAGAGGTCATGGTGAAGTCGTTCAACGATGTCCTCGAGACCTCGAAGAAGCACAAGGTCGACATGCGGACGGCCGCGTACATGGTCGCGGTCGGTCGGGTCGCGGAAGCGACGTTGACGCGAGGGATCTATCCGTGAAGACGGTCTCAGTGAACGTACAGCGGGAGTAGCACCCTCAGGATCTGGTAGGTGGTCCAGCAGAGGCCGATCAGGCCTCCGCCGGCGAGCGTTCCGCGTACGAGCGTTCGCTCATACCAGTGGCGGGCCGGTGGCTCGGGGATGAGGCGATGCGCGAGCGCCCACTCGCGAAGCTCCCACTCACGTTCGAAGCCGAGCTTCGTCATGACCGTTTGCCTGCGCTTACGCACGATCTTCTCACTTGATTGGGTCCGCTGTGCGATCTCCTCATCGGTCCGGCCCATCGCGACGTATCGCGCCACCGCCAGCTCTGCCTCGGTCAGCAGGGATGGTGGCGGAATGGTCGTCGCCGGAAAGGGCAGCGTCAGACCCGCGGCCACTCGCGCGCCGAGGACGGCGGCGGCTGCCACCAGGCTTTGCCAGAGAGGCGCGGCGAACAGGAAATACGTGAGGACCGCGGTCGCCTGAGCGAACGCGATCGCCCACGGGTCGCGCAGCTCGTTGATCATCCGCATCAGAAATTGGACAAGGCGTTTCGCAGCACTTCACCGATGTTTATCGGACCGTACGCATCGTAGAACGCTCCGCCTGACGCCTCGGCGATCTGCCTGAGAACGCTCTCGGAGCTCGGGTCGTATCCGATCGTGAACACTCGTACGCGAGAGCTTTCGGGCTGATGTTGGAGATAGCTGATGAGCCGGTCAAAAGAGTTCTTGTCTGCGAGTGCGAAGCGCTCTCCAGTGAGCACGGCGACCGCGTTGATGCGGTCTGCCGCGAAGGTGGCGTGAACCTGGTCAACGCTCTCACGAACCGTCGCGTAGAACGACGCCTCGTCGCTCGCCTTCGACAAGATCCCGAGCCCGCCGGCGATCTGGCTGGTTCCGCTGGCGAGGCTGGTGAGCGCTGCGACTTCGCGGTACGGCGCTGCATCCGTCGTCGGAAAGGTCCAGAGTCCGACGGCGTCTTTCAGTGCGAGATGCTCCAGGGCATCCGATGCCGCTCGCTTGGCGAGGTCAAGCCTCGTCGCGCTCTCGGCCGGAACGGAAAGCGCCATCGAGCTCCCAATGTCGATCACAAAGAGCGCATGAGCCGGCTTTCTCAGCCGGGTGGACCAGAGGTCCAGCATCTCAACGAGATCGGGCGGATCCGGCGGCTCCCATCGAATCTTCGGCCCAGATGGGTGGAAGTACGGTGCAACGAGGCCGCTGCCGGCCTGGCGCCGATAATCCCGGAAGCCCTCGGCCCGAAAGAGGCTCTGGATCGCGGGACTCTCCAGGTGGGTCTTGAAATCTGACGCCGCCTGCCTGCGCGCGTCGTCGGTCCAGTTGAGAACGGCGTATGGATGGTCCGCCACGAGCGTCCCCTCAGTCGGATCGATGGCCACGAGCTTCTCGCTCGGCGGCAGAAACGGGCAGTCGGGCCTGCAGAGTTTCGAGCTTGGATTGCCGCGGTTGTAGTCGAAGACCTGTTTCTCCTCAACGGCGATCGCCGAGACATAGTCAGTCGCCGCCCCGTGCTGGTCCGCGATGAGAAGGTTGGATAGGAACGTCGCCACGGTGTCGCCGTAGTGCACGACGCTGGACTCGACAGCTGTCAGAAACTCGTCCGGGGCAGCGGTTTCACGCGCCACGTTGTTGACGCTGATGAGCGCGTGCAGCCCGGAGGTCGAGACCGTGGGGTCTGTCTTGCCGAGCTTGAACGGCCCCCATGGTTTGCCGTACTTCGCCCAGCCGTTTTTGTCCCGCGCGAGTCCGAAGATCTGCTCCCACCCGATCGTGCCTTCAGCCTGGCGAAGCGCGTTCTCCATCTGCTCGGGCATCGCGATGACGAGCGGGGACTGCATGATGCCCTGCGCGACGCGAGGAACCAGCTCGCCGAGGCCCGCGGCTTTTCGATCCTCGGTCAGGAGAAGCAGCCACGTCGTCGCACCCGGCGACCACACGTGCGGCTTCGGTTGGCGCTCCCCGGCCCAATCGCGTGCGAGCGCGCGTTCGGCGGCACCCGATGCTTTCTTGATCACCTGGACTTTCACGCAGCGCCGGTCGACCGACGGCGCTTGGTAGGAACTTGCGATCTCGCTCAGAAGCTCGAACTTCTCGTTCGACGAAGCGACAACGAGATCGAGACAGCCGGGATTGATCAGCGCGATGACGCCAGAAACGACGATGGCCGCGGCTCCGGTGACCGCAAGCGCCAACGGATGACGCCTCGGCGAGGGGCGCCAAGCCGGCCCCGGCCGAGCCGGCCGATCCACGGCGGAAGTCTACGGTCCGCGTTCAACGCGATTTCGCAATCCGTGAACTTCTCCCTCTGGCCGATGAGCCCTTAGCGGAACGAGATGGGCGCGACGAGCCGCGAACCCGACATCGGTAGCGGCGTGGTCCGGCCGTTCCCGAGGTCGACCGCGGTCGCGCTGAGGCCTCCGTCGAACGTAACGAACGCGAGAGCGCCTTCGGAGCTGACGAGAAGATCCTTCGCGATCGGCAGCCCTTGCGCGACGATCCGCCGATCCCCGCCGCCTTTGGGCCAGAGCTCGAGGCGATCGGCGACGAGCACGACGATCTGGTCCGTCGAAGGCCTCCAGCGAGCGGCCGCGATCCGTGCGCCGGATGCCGCTCCGAACTCCAGGTGCTGCGTGTAAGACGCGAGCGTCCAGACCCGGATGACGCTGCCGTTCTGCACGCCGACCACATCGTTGCCGCTCGCGAGGATCGACAGCGCTGGGATTCCGCCCTCCATCGGGACGCGCCCGCTGACGGCATCCTCGCCGACGACTGCCCACGCAATGCCCATCCCGTCCGCGCCATAGACGCAGGCGCCGACCAGCCGAGATGTGCGATCCCACCCCGCCGGCCAGAACTGGCTGCCGTCGGTGAGTCGCGAGATCTCGTGGATCGACCGCGTCGGCGTGTCCACCACCCGCAGCGCCGAGAAGGGTCCGGTGCCCTCGGCGGTCCCCGCGCGGCCGCTCGACTCCACGACCGCGAGCACCCCGGTGCGATCAGAGGACCAGACCGCCGCGGCGCCGCGCTCGGTCTCGGGGAGGGTCGCGAGGGATGTGTCCTGATCGGGGGCCGTGACGTCGAAAACCCGCAGCTCGCGCGTGGCTGCATCGGACGTCACCCAATACGCGACGCGCCTTCCGGTTCCCGACACTGCGCCGATGAAGCCCTGACCGCGCAGCACGGAGATGGGAGTGGCGTCGGTCTCGCGGCGAAGCTGAGCCGGCGCGCTCTTCGCCGGTACCGCGATGAATCCGCGCGAATCGGATAGGAGCGGCCCGGGTTGGACCAACGGGGAACCACCGCTCGACAGGGTCGGCGGAGTCCGGCTCGCCGGCGTCTCGCCACGGAGGACGACGGAGCCACCCGCGAGTCCCGCCAGCAGGACGATGACGACGAGAAGGCCGATCCAAAAGATGAGCGCCTGAGCGTCTCGTTCACGCACTGACCACCGCTAGCCCGCACGGCAAGTGCCAGCCGCTTAGAGTGGCGCACGCGCGCCCACATGCGGCGTGACGAGACACCGCCTGGAACGGCGGCTAGATCGGCGATCACCCGTGGAGCGGATCCTCATCGCGGTCGACCTCGAGACCACCGGGTACGAGCCGCAGAGCGAAGACATCGTAGAGATCGGCGCGATCCGTCTGACAGTTTCGGCCGACGGTTCGGTGACTCTCGGCGAGCGCTTCCTGACGTTCGCGGACCCGGGCCGCCCGCTCACGCCGCCCATCGTGCGGCTGACCGGCATTCGCGACGAGGATCTGCAGGGCGCGCCCTCGTCTCCCGAAGCGCTCGCGCTCTTTGTGGACTTCGCCTTCCGCGACGGCCCGCCGTGCCTCGTCGGGCACAACGTCGGCTTCGATGTCTCGTTCCTCGAGCGCGCCGGCATGCCCATCGGCGCCGCGACACTCGACACGGCCGAGCTTGCGTCGATCCTGCTGCCTTCAGCGTCGAGCTACGCCCTGCAGCGGCTCGCCGCCGATGCGGCGATCGTCCCCGACGCCGCGCACCGTGCGCTCGACGACGCGATCACATCCGCGCTCGTCCTCGGGCACCTCGCCCGCGTCGCGCGCGAGCTTCCCGCACTTGTCTTAAGCGAGATCGCCGCTTTGAGCGAGCTGCTCGGACCGAGTACAGCCGAGTTCTTCCGCGATGCCGCGGCGACCGCCGTTCGCGACTCGTGGAGTGACGGCAGTGAGCAGCGTGGGAGTCTTCTGAGCGAGCGGCCCCTAGCTCAAGGATCATCGCGATCCCACGCGGGGCCGAGCGAAGAGGACTCCCGCGCTGCTCACCGCTCGCTCAGCGTCGAAACCGTGTTCGCCGGCGACGGCCCGCTCGCGGAGAAGCTCGTCGGCTATGAGGATCGTCCAGAGCAGCGCGAGCTCGCGGCGGCCATCGAGCGGACGTTCAGCGACGGCGGCGCGTTAGTGGCCGAGGCCGGCACGGGCGTCGGGAAATCGATGGCGTATGCGGTCCCGGCTCTCGCATCGGCTGAGATGGGGGAGCGCGTGATCATCTCCACGCACACGCTTCCGCTGCAGGATCAGTTGGTCCGCAAGGACTTGCCGGCACTCCAAGCAGCCCTCGGGACGGACGTCACCGTCGCCGTGCTCAAAGGTCGCTCGAACTACTTGTGTCCACGGCGCTGGCAAATTCTCCGAGGCTCCGTGTCGACGCGTGAGGAGGCTCGCCTCATCAGTAAGACACTCGTGTGGCGCACCGCGACCGAGAGCGGCGATCGCGCCGAGCTGAACCTCATGCGCGGCGAGGGCGAGCTCTGGTCACGGGTCTCGGCGAACGACGAGTCGTGCGATCAGCGGCGGTGCAAGCGGACGCCGGGCGTGAACTGCTACCTGCAGCGGGCACGTGAAGCCGCGGCCGATGCCGGCATCGTGGTGGTGAACCACGCGCTCCTGCTACAGGATGCCCGGATGCGCGGCGCGCTTCTGCCTCAGGTCGAGCACGTTGTCATCGATGAGGCGCATCGACTAGAGGACGTCGCGACCGATACTTTCGGGCTCGAGCTGTACGAACCACGCCTGCGCCGCGACCTCCAGCGCGTCGCGCACTCCCTCGCCGTGACGTCCGCCCTTCGCGATCCGGCCAGAGCGGAACACGCCGAGCGGATCCGTGCCGACGTCGAGCGCGCGCTCGAGCGGACGACGGAAGTGTTCGCCGCTCTCGGTGCGCTGCTCACCACGATCTCCGGCGTGCCCGAGGAACGCATGCGCATCACCGCGGGTCTGCGCGCGAGCGACGATCGCTGGCTGCCGGTCGAGCTCGCGGGTGAGCGCCTCGCCGACGCGATCGCGGGCATCTCGTTCGCGGCGGAGCGGATCCGCAGCCTGGGCGGCGACGAAGACGAGCTCGCCGACCTCGATGCCGCGATGGGCGAGCTCGCCGGCGCACGCGCCGCGATCACGCGAGGACTACACGATCCGCGCTTGAGCGACATCGTGTGGCTCGAACGAGACAACGGGGGCGGGCTCGCGCTGCACGTCGCCCAGACGCACCTCGGTGGGGTGATCCGGCGCACGGTCGTCGACACGCATCGCGCGGTGATCTTCACCTCCGCGACCCTCGCGGTCGCGGACTCCTTCGACTTCGCGCTCGACCGATTCGGCATCGCCGATCTCGCCGAGACTCTCGCTGTCGGCTCGCCATTCGATCACCAGCGCCAGGCGCTCCTCGTCCTGCCCGTCGACATCTCGTTTCCCGCCGACGATCGCTTCGTCACAGAGGCTGCTCGGCTCATCGAGGATGTCGCTCGGACGCTCGACGGACGCACGCTCGTCCTGTTCACCTCCCACGTGGCTTTGCGCGAGACGGCCGGGCGCCTGGGCGCGCTGGAGTCCGATGGTCTCGCGGTGCTGACCCAGGGGATCGACGGCTCGCGTCGGGCTCTTCTCGAGCGCTTCACGCAAGGTCGAGCCGTTCTCCTCGGCACGCAATCATTCTGGGAGGGGGTCGACCTGCCGGGCGACGTGCTCCGCTGTGTCGTGATTGCCCGGCTTCCCTTCAGCGTGCCCGATGATCCGCTTGTCCAGGGACGGGCCGAGCGCTACGACGACCCGTTCATCGAGTTCCAGCTACCTCAGGCCGCTCTCCGCCTGCGTCAGGGGTTTGGCCGACTGATCCGCACGAAGACCGACTACGGGGCGGTCGTGCTGCTCGACCGCCGGGTGGTGACGAAGGACTACGGCGAGGTCCTCCTCAGTTCGCTTCCGGATGCCCGGACCGAGCATTTGCCACTCGACGGGATAGCCGCGCGCGTGGCAGCGTGGTGCGACCGTGAATGACCGCTCGACGAGAGCGCTCGATGCCTGGCTCGCGAGCCTTTCCCGAGAGGCGCGCCGCGAGCTCTACGTGCTACTCGACGAGCTCGTCTCAGGATTGGACGTCTCTCGACACAACCGCTTCGGTTTCCTGCGCCTCCGGGCGGAATTTGAGACGAGTGGCGAGATATTTGGGTGCTCGCTGGAGCAGCTGAGGGATGCTGTAGCCGCGACACTTGGCGCGGATGCCATCAAACCGCCACGTCCTCGAAGCCCCCTGGAGCTCCTGCGCGAGCGCGTTCGCCGTCGCGGGCACCCCGATTTCCGCTAGGTATCACTCCAACGGGGGAGTACGGGAGGGGGACTGGAAGGGCGTATGACCTCACCTATTCTTTGCCTCAGGTCGGCTGGCAGTCAGCCAGAAACCATGGAAGAAAGGAGGGACTTAAAAGTGCTCGCATTCTTCCGTGACGACGAGGGCCAGGGTCTCGTGGAGTACGCACTCATCATCGCTGTCATCGCCATTGCGGTCATCGTCGCCATGATCTTCCTGCGCGGTCAGCTCCAGAACATCTTCAGCAACATCGGCAACAACCTCACCTAGTACCGCCCTCTGCTGGAAATGGTGATCGGCCCGGCGAAAGCCGGGCCGATCTGTTTTCTCCGAAGTGCCGGCTAGACCGCCGGTCGAAGCCGCCGCATCGAGGGCCGCCCGAGGACGCCGTCACAGGCCCGAAGAAGCTCATCCCATAGCTCCTCGGAGACCTCTTTTCGTGCGACGACGTGCTGCCCCGGCTCGACGGTCTCGTCGCCGCTGGCGATGAAGTCGGCGCGAGCGGGGTCGTGCAGATCCAGATACCAGCCGCCGCGCACCAATCGGGTGTTCTCGGGGAGGAGGGGCATCGCCGCGAGGTCTTTGTCGGAGAAGGACAGGAGGACGCGGTGCTCTCCGCGGACGTCCCTCGCCGTCCGCCGGTCGGGCCCAGCCTGGGAAGCCGCACCGTCGTCGGACATGAGCACTTCCCACCGGTGAGAGGTGCCGCGAGGCACGGGAGCTTCGTCGTATTTGGCCATTTGTCCCTTGTTACTCCGCATTCGACGTGCCGGGGTGAAAAGGGGATAAGAAAGAGCGAGCCCGATCGACGAACTCTGGGCCAGAGGGCGAGTTGCGGGGGGACTCGGCAGCGTCGGGGTCTTCTGAGCGAGCGGCCCCTGGCCGGCGGTCCATCGCGATCCCACGAGGGGCCGAGCGAAGGAGACCCCGGCGCTGCCGAGTCTGAGCAGCCGGGACAGGACCCGCCTCCCTCCAAACGGACTTGCAGCCAGTAGAATTGATTCAGATCGAGCACGAAGCTCGGTACTTCGCACGCTTGCCAGTCCCCCTCATCGGTACGGCAGGCGGAGGAACAAGGGAGACGCACATGGCAGTCGTCACGATGAAGCAGCTCCTCGAGTCCGGTGTGCACTTCGGACACCAGGCTCGCCGCTGGAATCCCAAGATGAAGCGCTTCATCTTCATGGAGCGCAACGGCATTCACATCATCGACCTTCAGCAGACGCTTTCGCGCGTCGAGGAGGCCTACATCTTCATGCGGGACCTCGCCGCCGACGGCGGGCAGATCCTTTTCGTCGGAACCAAGAAGCAGGCGCAGGAGTCGATCTCCGAGGAAGCCAAGCGCGCCGGAATGCACTTCGTGAATCAGAGGTGGCTCGGCGGCTTCCTCACGAACTTCGTCACGATCCAGAAGCGCATCCAGCGGCTCAACGACTTGATGGAGCGCAAAGAGCGCGGGGACTTCGCGACGATGCCCAAGAAGGACGCGCAGCGCCTCGACGATGAGCTCACGCATCTCGATCGCTATTTCTCAGGCGTGCGCGAGCTGCGCCGTCCGCCGACGGCGATCTTCGTCGTCGACCCGCATCGCGAACACATCGCGGTCGAGGAGGCGCGGCGGCTCGAGATCCCGATCATCGCGATGGTCGACACGAACTGCGACCCCGACCTCATCGACGTGATCATTCCGGCGAATGACGACGCGATCCGCGCGGTCAAGCTCATCTGCCAGAAGATGGCGGACGCGATCATCGAAGGTCGCCAGCAGTTCGACGCTGCGCGCAAGGAGGCGACGCCCGAGGACATGGGCTACGCGCCGTCGACGACGGCCGAGCAGTACGAGGGTGGCATCGGCGTACCTCGTGCGAAGCGCACACCCCGCGTGTATGAGCCGGAAGAGGACGAGGAGTATCCGATCGGCGGGCAGCGCTACGAAGAGCCGGCAGAAGAGGCCGAGGCCGCCGTGGACAAGAAAGAGGACGAGTAATGGCGAACACAAAGGACGACGTCAAGCGCCTCCGCGAGGAGACCGGCGCCGGCGTCATGGATTGCAAGCGTGCTCTGGACGAGGCGAAGGGCGACTTCTCCAAAGCGAAGGGCCTGATCAAGGAGCGCGGGCTCGCCAAAGCGAAGGAGAAGGCCGACCGCGAGGCGAAAGAGGGGGTCGTGGAGGCGTACGTCCACGCGGGCGGCCGGATCGGCGCCATGGTCGAGCTCTCGAGCGAGACCGACTTCGTAGCCCGCAACAAGGATTTCCGCGAGCTCGCCAGGGAAATAGCGATGCAGGTCGCGGCCATGGATCCGAAGGACATGGACGAGCTTCTCGAGCAGGCCTACATCCGCGACGCTTCGAAGACCATCGGCGAGCTCGTCACGGCCGTCGCCGCTACCACGGGAGAGAACGTTCGCGTCAAACGGTTCAAGAGGTTCGAGCTCGGCCAGTCGAACGGCGAGCCGACCTAGACTGCCGCTGATGGCGGTTCAAGCGAAGGCCAAATACGGCCGGGTGCTGCTGAAGCTCTCGGGCGAGGCGCTTCTCGGCGATCGCAAGTTCGGGATCTCCCCGGAGTACACGAAATACCTCGCGCTCGAGATCAAGAAGGTGCATGACCTCCGCGCGCAGGTTGCCGTCGTCATCGGCGGCGGCAACATCATGCGCGGGGCCGCCGTCGCGGAGCATGGGATCGAGCGGGCGACCGCCGACTACATGGGCATGCTCGCGATGGTCATCAACGCGCTCGCGCTGCAGTCACAGCTCGAGTCGGTCGGCGTGCCGGTCCGGGTCCTGTCGGCGATCACGATCGCCGAAGTGGCCGAGCCGTACATCCGCCGGCGCGCGATACATCACCTCGAGAAAGGTCACCTGGTGATCTTCGCCGCCGGGACCGGAAACCCGTTCTTCACGAGCGACACCGCGGCCGCGCTCCGTGCCGCGGAGATCGACGCGGACGTGATCCTCATGGGGAAGAACGCGGTCGACGGCGTGTACGACGCCGACCCGAAGACGACGCAGGGCGCTCGGAAGCTCGACGAGCTGACGCACCGTGACCTCCTCGATAAGCGGCTCGGGGTAATGGACGCGACGGCTGCGACGCTCGCCGAGGAGCGGGACATCCCGATCATCGTCTTTGATATCTCGCAGCCCGACGCCATGGTCCGTGCGGCGAGGGGCGAGCAGGTCGGGACGCTCGTGCACAGCCGCTGATGGCACTCGAGGATGTCCTCGCTCAGAGCGAGACGAGGATGAAGAAGGCGATCGAGGCGCTGAAGCACGAGCTCGCTAGCGTACGCACCGGCCGCGCCGCGCCCAGCCTCGTTGAGGAGCTCGAGGTCGACGCCTACGGCGCTGCGACGCCGCTCGTCTCGCTCGCCGCGATCAGCGCGCCCGAGCCGCGCCAGATCGTCATCCAGCCATGGGATCGCAACCTCATCAAGGCGATCGAGAAGGCCATCATCGGGTCGGACCTCGGGCTCACGCCCAGCAACGACGGCGCGGTTATCCGCCTGAACATCCCCGCGCTCAACGAGGAGCGCCGCAAGGATCTGGTGAAGGTCCTGCACAAGAAGGTCGAGGACTGCCGCGTCGAGGTCCGCACGTTGCGCCGCCATGCGCACGACGACCTCAAGTCCAAGGAAAAGAGCTCGGGCGTCACCACCGACGAGGTGAAGCGCGTCGAGGCGCAGCTCCAAAAGCTCACCGACCGGTACATCCTCACCGCCGACGAGATCGGGCAGGCGAAGGAGAAGGAGATCCTCTCCGTTTGACCGCCGCCGTCCCGCGGCATCTCGCGATCGTGATGGACGGCAATCGGCGCTGGGCGCGGCAGCGCCATCTTCCTGCGATCGCCGGCCATCGCGCGGGGGTCGAGACCATCCGCAAGACGCTCCGTGCGGCGCGCGAACGCGGCGTCGAGTACCTCACCCTGTACAGCTTCTCGACGGAGAACTGGACCCGCGACCCCGATGAAGTGACCGGGCTGATGACCCTCCTCGAGGAGACGATCCGGCGGGAGACGAAGACACTCGTCGAGGATGAGGTGAAGCTCCGCGTGATCGGACGCCTCGGCGAGCTCTCGGACCGCTTGCAGAAAGCCATCGCCGGCGCGGTCCAGGCGACCTCGGGCGGCACGCGCGGCGTGATGACGCTCGCCTTCAACTACGGCGGTCGCGCCGAGATCGTCGACGCGGTTCGGCGCCTGGTCGCGGATGACCTCGCACCCGATCAGGTCGATGAGGCGGCGATCGCCCAGCGCCTCTACGCGCCGGATCACCCCGATCCCGATCTGCTTGTCCGGACCGGTGGCGAGCTGCGGGTGTCGAATTTCCTGCTGTGGGAGGTCGCCTACGCGGAGATGTGGGCAACCGAGGTGTTATGGCCCGACTTCTCGACGGCGGATCTCGACGCCGCGCTCGCGTCGTACGCGAAGCGCGAGCGCCGCTTCGGCCGGTGAAGGACCTCCGCACGCGAACGATCACCGCGGTCGTCTATGCGCCGGTCGTCCTCGTCGGCATCTTCGCCCCGGCGATTCTCTTCTGGGTCCTGTTGATCGTGATGGGCATCCTCGGTCTCATGGAGCTGCTCTCACTCCGTGCAGGTCGGCCGGCACTCGCGTTCGCCGCGCTGTTCTTCCTTGGCCTGGCGTGCCTCGGAGCGCTGAAGCAGCTGGGACCGTTCGCGGCGCGGCACGGGACCGCCGACGATCTGCCTGTGTGGCTCATCCTCGCGGTCTTCCCGACGTGGGCCGCTGACGTCATCGCCTACCTCGCCGGCACCGCGCTAGGGCGTCGGCGCCTCGCACCGAGCATCAGTCCGGGGAAAACGTGGGAAGGAACGGTCGCGGGATTTGCGGCGAGCGCTGTCGTCGTTCTCGCGGTAGCAGCCACGTTCGGTCTTCCTCGCGCTGGAGCGGCCATCGCGGCCGTGGGGATCGGGCCGATTGGCCTTGCGGGCGATCTCCTCGAGTCATACGCGAAGCGACGCGCCGGCGTGAAGGACTCGGGAACGATCTTCCCGGGACACGGTGGCGTTCTCGATCGGTTGGACAGCCTGGTTGCCGTGGCGACCTTCCTCGTGCTCGTCATCGGCATCTGGGGACTCGCCAGTCTGGGCAGCGAAGGCGGGTCTTTCGGCCGGTTCTGAGCTCAGGGCAGCAGCGGCGGTGACGTCTGGGATGATGGATTGGTGAGCCTGCCGATCCGAATCGCGATCCTCGGCGCCACCGGCTCGATCGGGCGCCAGGCGCTCGACGTCGTCCGCGCGCAACCGGATCGCCTGCGCGTGGTCGCGCTCGGCGCGAATCGGAACGCCGATGCACTCCGCGAGCTGGCGATGGAGTTCCCGACTGCGCGGACGGTGCTCGGATCGGACGCTCTCGTGGCGCTCGCCACGGACGCGGATGCCGACCTGGTCCTCGTAGCGACACCGGGCGTCGCCGCACTGCGCGCGACCGTCGCGGCGCTGGAGGACGGCAAGCGCGTCGCCCTCGCGAACAAGGAGGTCCTCGTCGCCGCCGGCCACTTGATCCGCCGTCTATCGGGTGGGGCGGGGGACCGGCTTCGTCCGGTCGACAGCGAGCACAGCGGGCTCTGGCAGTGCCTCGTGGGTGAGGATCTCTCAGCGGTCAGCCGCGTCGCGCTCACCGCGTCGGGTGGCGCGTTCCGAGACGTTCCGCTCGAGGCGCTGCCGGGGGTCACGCCGCAGCATGCGCTTCGCCACCCAACGTGGAAGATGGGACCGAAGGTGACGATCGACTCGGCGACTCTCGTGAACAAGGGCTACGAGGTCGTCGAGGCGCGATGGCTGTACGGGCTGGACTACGAGCAGATCGACGTCGTGTACCACCCTGAGAGCATCGTTCACGCCATGATCGAATACGTCGATGGAAGCGTGAAAGCGCAGCTCGCCGAGCCTGACATGCGCCTGCCGATCCAGTACGCGCTGCTTTGGGACCGCGCCCCATCGCCCGCGGCGCGCTTCGATTGGAGCGCCGACCGATCACTCCACTTCGGCGAGATCGACGTGCGGCGCTATCCGTGCTTCGCGGTTGTCCTCGAGACCGCGCGGTCGGGGGATCTCGGTGCGATGGTGGGCCTTTCGGCCGCGGACGAGCTCGCCGTCGAGCGCTTTCTTCACGGTGACATCGCGTTCACCGACATCGCCACGCTTCTTCGACGCGGCGCGGAGCTCGGCGCTCGAGTGAAACGGTCCCGCGAGCCGGACCTCGACGAGGTCATCGCGATCGACTCGGCGGTGCGGGCGTCGCTTGGTACGCCGGCGGTACTGGCCTGATGGGCGGGCTCATCGATTTCTTCAGGCAGAACCCGCTCGCGATCCCGCTGTTCCTGGTGATGTTCACCCTGATCATCGCCGTACACGAGTTCGGTCACTACATCACCGCACGCCTGCTCGGCATGCGCGTGCTGGAGTTCGCGTTCGGTTTCCCGCCGCGCGTTCTGGCAATTCGCCGCGGGGGGATCGACTACAGCATCAACGCCATCCCATTCGGTGGCTTCGTGCGGATCCTCGGGCAGGACGACTTCTCGATCGAGCAGCACGGTGCCGGCGACCCCGGCTCATTCACCTCGAAACCGTGGTGGGCCCAGGCGATCGTGCTCGCCGCGGGAGTCGCGATGAACTTCGTACTTGCGATCGTCGTGTTGACCGCGGCGTTCATGATCGGGACCGAAGCACCGGCCGACGTCGTGAAGGTCGCGGAGGTCGCGCCGGGATCGCCTGCCGAGGCCGCGGGGATCCAGCCCGGCGACATCGTGCGGACCATCGACGGCAAGACGATCACCCGTACCACCGACCTGCGGACGTATATCTTCGGCCACGTCGGCAAAGAGGTCACGATCGTTCTCGATCGGGGCGGCAAAACGATCGGGCCTCTCACCGTCGTGCCGCGCCCGACACCTCCCACTAGCGAGGGCCCCCTGGGAGTCAGGCTGGAGGACGCAACGACTCCGCCCACCGCGCTCGCGCCTCCGCAGGCCTTCACCCAAGCCGTTCGGCTTACGAGCGACGTGGTCAGACAGATCGCCGAGCTACCCGGGCAGCTGCTTTCACGACCCGCGAACGAGCCTGGGCCTCCGCCGGTGGGCGGGCCGATCCAGATCTTTCTCGTGACCGCCGCCGTCTCCCAGCTCGGCGTGGCGGCCTTCCTCAAGCTGATCGGCGTGATCTCGGTGAACCTGGGTGTCCTGAACATCATCCCGTTCCCGGGCCTGGACGGCGGACGGCTCTTCTTCGTGCTGCTCTCCGCCGTGCTGCGCCGTCGGCTTTCGCCGCAGGTCGAGGCCGCGATCCACGCAGTCGGGTTCGTGCTACTGCTCGGCTTTCTCGTGGTCGTGAGCGTCGCCGATATCCGTCGCGCCGCGGGAGGCTAGCCCCCGAGGCGCTGCGCGAACATCCAGCGATGTCCCTCGAGATCCTCGACGCGGTACTGGCGCTGCCGTTCGTTCGATTCGGGCTCGCTCAAGATCTTGGCGCCGCCACGCTTGGAACGGCCGAAATGCGTGTCGACATCGTCGATGTACACGACGACGCCGTCGACGATGTACGACGTTTCCAGCCATTGGCGCGCGAGCGCGCAGGCTTGGGCATGGCGCCGCGGCCCCTGGTACGCGTCGCTCGGATGACCCACGATGACCGTTCCGCCGTCGAGCTCGAGGACCACGTCGGTGACCGTGCCGACGCCGTCGTGAAAGCGCTCAGCCTCACGGAAGCCGAAGACTTTGCAGATCCAGTCGGCGGCGCGACTCGCATCTTCGTACGCGAGCATCGGGATCACGCGCTGCTCAGTCATCGGTCTGGCCTCCTTGTGTTCGCAGCAAATGATGCACTCGCGCGCGCCGGTGAACGCGGTCATCATGCCCCGAATGACCGAGGCCGTCGTCGACGTCCGCGAGCTGCGCAAAACCTTCCGCGTGTCGGAGCGCGAGGAGGGACTCGGGGCAACCCTCCGGTCGTTCGTGAGTCGGCATCGCAAAGACGTGAACGCGGTCGCCGGCATCACGTTCCGGATCGAAGCCGGTGAGGTCGTCGGTTTCCTCGGGCCGAACGGGGCGGGGAAGACGACGACGCTCAAGATGCTTTCGGGACTGCTTCACCCGACGGCGGGCGAGGCGCGAGTGCTCGAGTACGTCCCCTGGCGCCGCGAGAACGCCTATCTAAAGAGCATGACCCTCCTCATGGGCAACCGAACGCAGCTGGTGTGGGACATCCCGGCCGCGGACAGCTTTCGAGTGCTTCAGGAGATCTACCGCATCCCGGAAGAGCAGTTCCGCGCCACCGTGAAGGAGCTCACCGAGCTCCTCGAGCTGGGGGAGCTCGTGCACAAGCCGGTGCGGAACCTGTCACTCGGCGAGCGCATGAAGGTCGAGTTCGCGGCGGGCCTCATCCACTCCCCGCGCGTTGCCTTCCTCGATGAGCCGACGATCGGGCTCGACATCTCGATGCAGTCGCGCATCCGCCGCTTCGTCGCCGAGTACAACCGGCGGAACGGCGCGACGATCCTGCTCACGAGCCACTACATGGACGACGTGGTCGCGCTCTGCAAGCGCGTGATCGTGATTCACCGGGGCCGGCTTCTCTATGACGGGCCGCTCGCCGACCTCGCGGAGCGCATGGCTCCCTACAAGATCATCACCGCGACGTTGCATGACGGCGCCGCGTCGTCGGCCGACCTCGACGCCTACGGCACGGTCGTCTCGCGCGAGGAGGGTCGCGTGACGATCAGGGTGGACCGGCACGTCGCCCCCGAGCGGACGGCCCGCCTGGTGAACGACCTCGGCGATCGCCTCGCGGACATCTCCGTCGAGGACCCGCCGATAGAGGAGGTGATCGACCGCGTCTTCACGTCCGAGCAGACCACGGTGAGCGCGTGATCCGAATCTATCGCGCCCTTCTCGTCGCGCAGATCCAGGCGGCGTCCCAGTACCGCGTGCAGTCGATCCTCTGGATGCTCTTCGCCGTGATCCGGCCGGTGATCTTCCTCGCCGCCTGGGTCGCGGTGGCGAGGTCGCAGGGCGGGCAGATCGGCGCGTACGACGTCCGCGACTTCGCCGCGTACTACATCTGCCTCTCCCTGGTCATCAACCTCGTGACGAGCTGGAACGCCTACGAGTTCGAGTTCGAGGTGCGAATGGGCCGATTCTCGCCGAAGCTCCTGCGCCCGCTGCATCCGATCCACTACTCGGTCGTCGAGAACGTCGTGTGGAAGCTCACCACCATCATCCCGCTCGGGATCATCCTCGTGTTTCTCGCTCTGACCTTCGATGCGCGGTTTCGCACGACACCGGCGCACATCCTCCTGTTCGTGCCGAGCGTGGTGCTCGCGGCGGCGCTCAGCTTCCTCTCGAGCTGGGTCCTCGCGACCCTCGCGTTCTGGACGACGCGGGTGCACGCGATCACGACGCTGTGGGATCGGGCGGGGTTCATCTTCGCCGGACAGATCGCACCGCTGGCTCTTCTGCCGGGCCCGCTGCAAGCGATCTCGCTGGCCCTTCCGTTCGGCTACGTCCTCGGCGTCCCCGCCGAGATCCTCCGCGGCGGGGTCAGCGTATCGACGGCGCTCGTGCTCATGGGTGGGCAGGTGTTCTGGGTCGTCGTGTTCTATGTAGCGCTGCAGCGCGTGTGGAGCGTTGGCGTCCGGCAGTACAGCGCGGTCGGTGCCTGATGAAGCGCTATCTGCGCCTACTGCGCATCTTCTTCCGCACCGAGCTCCAGTACGAGCTCGAGTACCGCCTCAACCTCGTCCTCGAGATCGTGCAGGGGATTGTCGTGACCGGGACGAGCGTCGGCGCGATCCTCGTCCTATTTAGCTACACGACGGTGCTGAACGGATGGGACCTCGGCGCGATGCTCGTCCTGCTCGGCTGCTTCTACCTCGTGCAGGGCTTCGGCGAGCTCGTCCTCCAGCCGAGCTTCGAGAAGTTCATGGAACACGTCCGGCTCGGCACGCTCGACTTCGCGCTTCTGAAACCGGTATCGGCACAGTTCCTTGTGACCCTTCGAAACTTTCAAGTCGTGCAGCTCGCGCAGATGGGCCTCGGGGCAATCGTCGTCGTTGTCGGCCTCTCGCGGATCCCGAACATCGGCTTCGCCGAAGCCGTCGGATTCCCGATCGCCCTGGTGTGCGGCTTCGCGCTCATCTACGCGCTCCTACTCGCGCTCTCGACGTTCGCGTTCTGGTTCGTCCGTGTCGACAACCTCATGGCGCTCTACTGGTCGTTCATGGACGCGGGCCGGTTTCCGGTGGACGTCTATCCCGGCTGGCTCCGCGTCACGCTGTCGAGCGCAGTTCCGATCGGCATCGCGGTGACGGTTCCCGCTAAAGTGATCGCGGGGCGGCTCGATCCGCTCGGCCTCGGATTCCTCATCCTGGGGACCATCGCGGCATTCGTACTCGCGTCTTGGTTCTGGCGCCTGGGCCTGCGGTCATATACAGGTGCGAGCGCGTAGGCGTGGACGCCTGGCTGATGTACATCGCCGTCAGCCTCACCTCCGCATTGATGTTCGTGTTCGCCACGACTGCGATTACGGCTCAGTTCGGAGACATTGCCCGGTTTCCGCGCTGGTCCCGGGCGTGTGCCCTTCCGCGCGCAGCGACGACGACTGGGCGCGTATTGAACTCGTTGGTGTATGCACTGATGACCCCAGGGAGCCTGGTTCTCGCCCTGGCTGTCATCGCAGACGCCTTGAGGATCCAAAACCTCGCGGCTGCCTTGCTTGGATTCGCGTCTGTCCTAGCGATCGCAGGCTGGCTCATATTCCTGCTTCGGTCCCATGGATCCGATCCTGACCGAGTACGTCGATCATCTCCCGGACCGGACGGGTGAGCGATCCGAAACCGCCGGCGCAAGGTGCGGACGTCGGCCAGTTCTTGCGCGAGCCTCCGCCCGAGAGCGATCCTTCGACTCGCCCGCGCGAGACCGACGCTCGGACCGACGGAGGTCGCATTCCAGCGCGCACGAGTTTCGTGACTCTCGCGGTGCGCGACATGCCGGCGATGACGCGCTTCTACCGACAGTTCGGCTGGCCGGAGTCGAAGTTCAGCGACGAGAGCTTCGTCGCGTTCCAGACGAGTGGCGCGGTGCTAGGGCTTTTCCCGGCGACGAACTACGAGAAGGAGTTCGGCGCTCCGCCTGCGGCGGGCGCTTTCAAGGGATTCGTTCTCTCGATCAATCTCGAAAACGCGGCCCGCGTGGATGCGGCGTACCAGACGATGAAACGGTTCGACGACATCCGCATCCTCGGCGAACCGAAGGACCTCTCCTTCGGCGGTCGCGGATTCGACTTCCTCGATCCGGAGGGAAACGCCTGGGAAGTCATCTGGGCCGAGGGAACCTCGTTCGACGAACGCGGCGGTCTCATCTTTCCCTAAGAGTCTCGGCGGCCACGGAATAGGCAATTCGCGCCTCTACACTTTGAGTGTGAGCACCATGAACGTCGACCTGAGCCTGCCGGAGGACCGCGCGTCGCCCCGCCCGCGCCGGAAGTCCAAGCGCGTCTGGGTGGGAGGAACCGCGATCGGCGACGGCGCTCCCGTCGCGGTGCAGTCGATGTGCACCACGCTCACGCACGACGTCGACGCGACGATCCGGCAGATCGAGCTCCTTCAGGAAGCCGGCTGCGAGATCGCGCGCGTGGCCGTGCCGGACAAGCGCGGCGGCGAGGCCCTCAAGGAGATCGTCCGGAGGAGCATCCTGCCTGTCGTCGCCGACATCCACTTCGACTACCGCCTGGCGCTCATGGCGCTCGACGCGAAGGTACACAAGCTCCGGCTCAATCCCGGGAACATCCACAACAAGGATGGGGTGCGCGAGGTCACCAAGCGCGCGAAAGAGCAGGGGACGCCGATCCGGATCGGCGTGAACCACGGGTCGATCGGCGACCGGCAACCGGGCGACATCCGCGACGAGGCGCAGCGCATGGTGGACCTCGCGCTCTCCGAGATCCGCATCCTCGAGGACCTCGACTTCGACAACATCGTCGTGAGCGTGAAGGCCTTCGAGGTGCCGGTGATGATCGCCGCGTACCGCCGCCTCGCGAAGGCCGTCCCGTACCCGCTCCATCTCGGGGTCACCGAGGCCGGCACCGCGCTCTCGGGCTCGATCCGCTCCGCGGCCGGGATGAGCGTGCTCCTATACGAGGGCATCGGCGACACAATCCGCGTGTCGCTCAGCGAAGATCCGGTCGTCGAGGTGAAGGCCGCGTTCGATCTCTTGAAGTCGCTCGGTCTGCGCGATCAGGGCCTCACCCTCGTCGCGTGCCCGTCGTGCGGGCGCGCGGACATCGACCTCATACCGCTCGCGAAGGTCGCGGAGGAGCGCCTGCGCGCGCTTCCTGTGCCGATGAAGGTCGCCGTGATGGGCTGCGAGGTCAACGGACCCGGCGAGGCCAAGGACGCCGACGTGGGCATTGCCGGCGGAGTGGGGAAGGGCGCGATCTTCCGCAAGGGCAAGGTCGTCGGCACGTACCCGGAGGACCAGCTCATGGATGGGCTGCTCGCCGAGATCGACAAGATCCTCATCGAGAACGGCAAGGAGCCCTACTCGCAGAAGGCGCCGAAGCTTTCGCACGAAGGACAGCTGACTCCCGGTCGCAGTGTCCCAGCAGGGCAGCGCACCTAGCCGTCCGGGGCTAATTTTGTGGTGTGCTGACATTTGAAGACGGCCTCGCTGCCCTCAAACGCTTGGCCGCCGACGAGATCACTAGCGAAGGTCGGGGACGCAACGAGGCGACGACCCGACTTCAGATTATCGATCGCCTGCTCTTCGAGTGTCTCGGTTGGGAGCGGAGCGATTGCATCTCAGAGGAGAGATTCGACGGCAAGTACGCGGACTACTCCCTTGCTGCGCCGTTGCGCGCGCTCATCCTAGAGGCGAAGCGCGAAGGCGAGTACTTCGAGCTGCCCGCCGGCCAGCTCGTCCATTCACCTCAACTACCGATTGCCTATTTCAAGCGGACGAACGAAGCGGCTTACGCCGCGATCTCTCAGTGCATCGACTATTGCACGAGCAGAGGAACCAACTTCGGGGCGGTGTGCAACGGGCATCAGCTCATCGCATTCCTTGGTAGTCGATTGGACGGGACTCCACCACTTGAAGGACGCGCGATTGTCTTTGACTCGGTAGAGCAGATGATCGCCCGTTTCCAACTTCTGTGGAATGTCGCGTCAAAATCAGGAGTGCAGGCCCAAGGTCTCTCACGAGAACTTTCGGAGATGGTCGCGCCACCTCCCCCGGTCAAGCTCGCTCAGCACGTCTCGGGCTATCCGGGATACCGAGTCAGAAACACCCATCAGACAGATCTGCAGATCCTGGGCGACGTCATTATTGAGGACGCGGTACGCGCAACGCGAAACGAGGCGGAGTTTCTCGAAGGCACCTACTGCCCGAGTGGAGCGCTATCGCAGTACGCCTTAGTCAGTAAGACCATTCTGGAAACAAGATACGCAGCGCTCGAGCAGCAGACGGCAGGGCCATCGCTTGTCCCCGCAACGACAAAGAAGGGCGTCGATCCAGATCTGCTCGCCCACGTCGTCAGTCGTCGACCGGTTCTGCTGGTTGGTGACGTTGGGGTCGGCAAGACGATGTTCGTGCGACACCTTATCCGGATCGAAGCGAAGGACCTGCTTGAGCATGCGATTGTTCTCTACTTGGATTTCGGAACCCAGCCGACCCTGAGCCGTGACTTGGCGCCCTTCGTCGCCAGGGAGGTCACTCGGCAACTTCGCGAAGAGCACCGGGTCGACGTAGAGGAGGCGGTTTTCGTCCGAGGGGTGTACCACGCTGAGCTTCTGCGTTTCGAGAAGGGCATCTTCGGCGCGCTCAAGCAGTCAGACCCTCCCGAATATGGCCGACGGGAGTTGGATTACCTGGCTAGTTTGGTAGCGAATGCGGAAGAGCACATTAAGAGATCCCTCGAACACCTGGAGAAGGCGCGCAGGCAGCAAATCGTCGTATTTCTCGACAATGTGGATCAACGGCCGGACGAATTTCAGCAGGAAGTCTTCTTGGTGGGCGTGGGAATTGCGGCAACTTGGCCGGCAACCGTCTTCATTTCGCTGCGACCCGAGACCTTTTATCGGTCTCGAGCCTCCGGTGCGTTGAGTGGTTATCACGCGCGCGCATTCACGATCGCGCCTCCCCGCCTCGATCAGGTGATAAAGCGACGGCTGGAGTTCGCTGTCCAAATTGCTGAGAGTGGGCGACTCGACCGACTTGAAGGTGTGACGCTCACCGTACCTACAGTGGCCACATATCTAGGCGTCCTATTGGAGTCCTTCGAGAAGAATCCGGACCTTCTCGAGTTTTGCGAGAACATGTGCGGGGGGAACATCCGTCTGGGCCTCGACTTTATACGGACGTTCATAGGCAGCGGTCACGTCGACACCGCGAAGATCCTTGGCGTACAAGGACGAGGGGGAAACTATCTAGTTCCTCGCCATGAATTCATTCGAGCGGTGATTTATGGCGACTATCAGTATTTCGACCCGAGCCGGAGCCCAATCTTGAACGTTTTCGATATAACGATGCCGGACCCCAAGGAGCACTTCCTCGTGCTTCTCCTGCTCGCCCAGTGTGAAGCCCTGGGACGAAGCCAACCCGAAGGGTACGGGAAGGTCGCTGATCTCTATCGGTTCGCGCAAGACCTTGGTTATCTTCCAGCTCAGATCCACGCAGCGTTGGCCAGGGCTCTCCTCGGAAAACTGGTTGAACGACCAGATCGTTCGACTGAGGGCTTCTCGACCGAGCGGCGCGACGGCGAGTTAACGCATGTGCGGGTAACTACGGTGGGCGCTTATTACGCGCGCAAGTTGTCGCGCATGTTCGTCTACTTGGACGCGGTTGTTGTGGATACACCGATAACCGATGCGAGCCTGAGAAGTTCAATTTCGGGATCGGACTCGATTTCTGAGCGATTGGATCGATTGGAAAGCTTCGTCGATTACCTCGACTCGTGTTGGGCACCGCTTGGTAAAGGTGCCCAAATATTCGATTGGCCACGTGCCGGCCGGTCGGCGCGAAAGGAAGCCGACACGATCCGCCTGTCGTCAGGCGCGCCGTTCCGACTACCGACAAGTTGACGACGGCTCAGGCGGAATCCGGCTCGGGCGGGTCGGAACCGCAGCCCGGCGTCGTCTCGGTGGGACGAGCCGGGCTCGCGAACGTCGACTTCCGCAAGGCGCGCTTCGACAAGTTTCTCCTTGCCGTCGGCAACTTCGTCGCGTGCGACTTCCGCGGCTTGCGGCTCGACGAGAAGTTCGCGCCCTTCTTCGTGACCCGGCCGCGCAGCGTCTTCACCTCCTGCAAGTTCGACGGTGCCGACCTGCGCCAGATCAGCCCCGAGGGCACCCGCTTCGAGAAATGCTCGTTCGACGACGCGCGCCTGGACGGCTGGACCCCGGCCCGCGCCGAGTTCGTGGAGTGCCGTTTCGCAGGCAAGGTCGTCAGCGTCACATTCAGCGGCCGTCCGGCCGGACCTGGTTCGACGCGGATCGACCCCGTCCGGTCGAAGAACGACTTCCGCGGGAACGACTTCCGCGACGCGCAGCTCATCGACACCGCCTTCGTGTTCGGGATCGACCTCGACCAGCAGCGCTGGCCGCTCGGCGACGAGTACGTACGGCTCGACAAGTTCCACCGCCGCCTCGAGGCCGCCCGTGCCGACATCTTGGGGTGGGAGACCGGCGAGATGCGCACCGCCGGCCTGGCCATGCTGCAGTCGCTCGCGCAGCGCTGGCAGGACCAGCGCGAGATCATCGGGATGCGCGTGAGCCCCGCCGTGAAGGCCGCGCCTCGAATCCAAATTAGGGTCTGGGACGCGCTCGAGCACGCGAAGGTCTGACGTCGAGCACGTACACTTGCGCGAAGTGACGTCTCGTCGAGGGTCCACGTACCGAATCCCGCGATAGCCGGCGCGCCAATGCGCGCCGGCGACTCCGCCGCGCCTCAATATGACCCTCGGAGTTCAGCAATGAGACAGTCCAAGCTCTTCGGCCGCACCCTGCGTGAAGCGCCTGCCGAGGCCCAAACGCCCGGGCACCGCCTGGTGCTGCGCGCCGCGA
>VBIZ01000141.1 GCA_005880575.1 Chloroflexota bacterium
ACGCCGCTTGCACGCGCCGGTCCTGGAGGTGACCGCCATGCCACAGCAGGCTTGGAGCGACAAACGCGAGCGCCAGTACGACCACATCAAGTCAAACTTGCGAAAGCGCGGCCGATCGGAGGACACCGCGGAGCGGATCGCCGCCGCGACCGTGAATCAGACGCGGACCGCGAAGGGCGAGACCAAAGAGGCCAAGCCGCCGAGCAAGCGGGCGCGTGCCAAGCGGGACATGTCCGCGGCAGGACGCAAAGGCGCGAAGGCGAGAAAGAGCGGCTAGCGGAATCAGCGGAGGGCCGGGCGCGTTGTCGGTGGTGATGCCATCATCGGCACATCGGGAGGCCGCTTCAATGACCATCGATCGCAGCCGCTTCGATCACGGCATGACGTACGACGCGTACAAGGCGCAGATGACGCGGAACCGCGAGCGACTCGAGGAGAACGAGAAGCGCGTCGACCTCGGCAAGGAGGATCTCGCGGCGTTCCGCGGTCTGCCGCGCCCGGTGAAGGTCCTCGTCCTCGCGGAGGACTGGTGCGGCGACGTGATCGCGAACCTTCCGGTGCTGGGGCGCCTCGCCAGGGAGAGCGGAAAGCTCGACGTGCGGGTGTTTCTGCGCGATCAGAACGACGACATCATGCAGCGCTATCTGAACAAGGGGCAGTTCAAGTCGATCCCGGTCTTCGTCTTCTTCGATGAGGATTTCCGGGAGCTCGGCCATTGGATCGAGCGGCCAGCATCGGTCACCGAGATCCGCGCCAAGCGCCGAAACCAGATTTTCGCGGCGCACCCCGAGTTCGGCTCGCCCGACGCGCCCGTCGATGTGCTGCCCGAAGAGGTCCGCGTGCGGTTGCAGGGCGAGCTCGCGAAGATGCGGGACGAGACGACGAAATTCGCGAACGCCGAGGTGATCCGAGAGCTCCGGGAGATCGCGACTCGCGTCGCGGCATGAGCTCGGCGCACAGGGTCAAGATCACCTATTGCGCCGAGTGCGGGTACGAGCCGCAGACGCTCGACCTCGCGAAGGCTCTCATGCTCGAGTTCGGCGCTCGCCTCTCCAGCATCGAGCTGATCCCGTGGGAAGGCGGCACGTTCGAGGTCTCCGTCGACGGTCAGCTGATCCACTCGATGAACCGTGATGGCGGCTTCCCCGAGGCGGCGGCCGTCAAGGATGCCGTGCGCGCCCGCCTCTCCGGCTCGTCTCGGTAATCACCCGGCCTCATACTTTTGGCGTGGGGACAGATCCGCTCGACACTCTCGGCCGTCCGCTCCGCGACCTGCGGATCAGCGTCACCGACCGGTGCAATTTCCGGTGCGTGTACTGCATGCCCAAGGAGATCTTCGGCAAAGACTTCCAGTTCCTCCCCCGTGAAGAGATCCTCTCGTTCGAGGAGATCGAGCGCCTCGTCCGCATCTTTGTTTCGCTCGGCGTCCAGAAGATCCGCCTGACGGGCGGTGAGCCGCTCGTGCGCCGCGACCTCGAGCGGCTCGTCGAGAAGCTGGCGAAGCTCGGCGACCTCGACCTCACCCTCACCACGAATGGATCGCTGCTCGCCGGAAAGGCGGCAGCGCTGGCGAGCGCGGGGCTGCGCCGCGTCACTGTCAGCCTCGACTCGCTCGACGACGCGACCTTCAAGCGGATGAACGACGTCGACTTCCCTGTAGCCAAGGTGCTCGCAGGCATCGAGGCGGCGCACGCGGCCGGCCTCGCGCCGATCAAGATCAACATGGTCACCAAGCGCGGCGTGAACGAGTCGAGCATCGTTCCGATGGCGCGCTACTTCAAAGGCACGGGGATGACCCTTCGGTTCATCGAGTTCATGGATGTGGGTTCGACGAACGGGTGGCGCCTCGACGACGTCGTCCCGGCCCGCGAGATCGTCGCGATGATCGACCGCGAGATGCCGCTCGAGCCCGTCCTCGCCGGGTATCGCGGCGAGGTGGCGGCGCGCTATCGCTACAAGGACGGGACCGGCGAGGTCGGTGTGATCTCGTCGGTAACGCAGCCCTTCTGCGCCGATTGCACGCGCGCGCGGCTCTCCGCCGACGGTTCGCTGTACACGTGCCTCTTCGCGACCGAGGGCCACGACCTGCGCGGGCTGCTCAGGAGCGGGGCGAGCGACGACGAGATCACCGACGCGATCGCAGCCACCTGGACCGAGCGAACGGATCGCTACTCCGACCTGCGCTCCGCCGAGACGGCCGGCCTGCACAAGATCGAGATGAGCTTCATCGGCGGCTAGGAGCTCGCGAGCTCAGCCCGGCGCCGCCACCCGCAATTCGTTCTCGAGCTCGTCGGCCAATCGTTCCGCCGCGGAGGTGTTCACCCGGAGGCGCTCGAGACTCTGCGCGACCGTCTCCGCGACATCCGGCGTTTTCTTTTCCTCGAGGAACGCCGCGGCCTCCTCGGCGAGACCGCGCTGCGCGAGCTGGCTGACGGCGTTGACCATCGCCTGCTTGAGGAGCGGTGCGGCCTCCGCGTTCGCGACGTCGGCGTCCCAGTGCTCCTTCAGAACGGCCCAGGCCACCGGTCGCGTGCGGCGGTACTGGAGCATCGGGATGAGCATGATGCCGCGGTCCTGCACGCGGATGAGCGGCGAGAAGACCGCATCGGCCGTCCGCCGTGCGAGCTGTGGATCCTCGAAGAAGGTGAGGCCCTGGCGGAAGCGGGTCTCCTCCTGCGCATCTGTCGCCTGCGCCTGCTGCATGCGCGCCGCGTAGCGGTCCCACAGCCGGTCGTCCCCGATCGTCGCGGCGACCGCGACCACCGTGCCCGCGACGTCGGGATGCAGGCGCTCCTCATTCGCGAGATGAGCGCGCACGAGGCGCTGCGCCTCCGCGCGGACGTCGTCCGCACGCGCGTACAGGCCGAGCATGCCGATGGCCCGCGTGCGCTTCTCGCGAACGTCCGAGTCCTCGCCCTCTACGGGCCGCCAGCCCGCGGCACCCAGGATCGGCCGGAACTGATCCTCGACGAGACGCGCGAAGGGCCGCTCCGTCGCGTCGCGGACCGCGTAGTTCGCGAGCCAGGTCAGCGCATCGGCGATCGACGCGAGTACCGCGCGATCCTCCTCGCCGCGCAGCTTCTCGACGCGGCGGAGGAACGTGGCGAGGGTCGCCTTGCCGTGACGGACGAGAGCCCAGAGATCGTCGAGCAACGCGAGCCGCTCCTCGGCCGAGAGGTGCGCGATCCCCTGGTCGAGAAGGTCGCCCTCGAAGCCTGAGGCGAAGCGGAACCGGTAGAAACCGCGCCCGCCGCCGTTCGGGAAGAACCACTTTGCGCCCTCGAGGCGGAGCGTCTCGCGCTGGCGGCGCAGCACGAAGCGTCGCTCGCTGATTCCACTGTCCGTGCCGTACTTCAGTACCACCGGCACCGGCCAGACCTGGCCGGTCGGCTTCGCGCTCGCGTCCGAGAAGTACCGCACCTGCTCGAAGTCGAGCTCGAGCGCGCCGCCCACCTGCGTCGCGCGAATGTGGACGAGCGGGTGCCCGGGCTCCTTGATCCAGGCGTGCGCGATCGCCGTCACGTCCTGACCGGATGCTTCGTCGAGCGCACGCCAGAAATCGTCCGCCGACGCGTTCGCTTCGGCGTGCCGTCGCAGGTAGATCCGGACGCCTTCGCGGAATGTCTCCTCGCCGAGATAGCCCTCGATCATCCGGAGGACCGCCGCGCCCTTCGTATACGAGATCGCGTCGAACCGCTGCGACGCTTCCTCGGCGCTCTTGGCCTCGACCGAGATCGGGTGCGTGGACGCGAGCGCGTCGAGGTTGAACGCGCTCGTATTGTCGGCGACGAAGTCGCGCCAGTACCGCCATTCGGGGTTGAGCGCGGCCGTCGCCTTCTCGCCGACGAACGAGGCGAACGACTCGTTGAGCCAGAGGTCCGTCCACCACCGCATCGTGACGAGATCGCCCCACCACATATGCGTGAGCTCGTGAGCGGCCGTGCTGAAGACGCCCTTGAGCGTTTGGATCGAGGCATTTCGCTGGTCCGCCGCGAGGAGGCGGGTGCGGTAAGTGATCGCGCCGGGGTTCTCCATCGCGCCCGCCTCGAAGTCGGGGATGCCGATGGCGTCGACCTTGTAGTAGGGATACGGGATGGCGGTGTAGTCCTGGAGCCACTCCACCGAGCGCACGTGCGCGTCCCGCGCGTAGATACCCTGTTCGGCGAGACCCGGTGGAAGGCAGACGCGAACGGGGATGCCCGACGGCGTCGTCACCGTCGGCGTGAACTCATACGGCCCGACCGTGAATGCGACGAGGTAGGAGGAGATCTTCGGTGTCTCGCGGAAACGGGTGCGCGTGCGCCGCTCGTCGAGGATTTCCTGGGACGCGATCGGCATGTTCGCGATCGCCTCATTGCCCGCCGGATGGATCAGCTCCAGGGAGAACCGCGCCTTGAATTCGGGCTCGTCGAAGCAGGGGAAGGCGCGCCGGGCGTCGGCGGCCTCGAACTGCGTCGCGGCGTAGCGCTCCTCGCCACGAAGAGAGCGGTACAAACCGCGAAGGGAGTCACGGATACCGCCCTTCCACGAGATCTCGAGCATGTGCTCGCCCGCAGGTATTTCAGTCGCGAAGCGGAGCGTCGCGGTCTCCGACTCGACGTCCGTCGTGACGTCGGCGAGCTTGTTCGTCCCGTCGATCGTCGCGTCGACGATTTCGAGCTCGATCGAGTGGAGGGTTATCTCTTTTGAGGCCCGCGCCGAGCGCAGCGTGATGCGCTCGGAACCGATCGATGTCCAGGTGTCGAACTCGAGCTCGAATCGCAGGTCGTAGCCGCTTGGAAGGACGTCCTTCGACAGTCGAAAGTTGCGCTTGTCCCCGCCCACGACGCGCAAAAGCGTACCTGTTACGGTTTTTCCGTGCCCCCTCAATTCATCTACACGATGTATCAATTGAAAAAGATCGTGCCCTCCACGCAGCGGGAGATCCTCCGGGGCATCACGCTGGCCTTCTATCCCGACGCCAAGATCGGCGTCCTCGGTCCGAACGGAGCCGGCAAGAGCACGCTCCTCCGCATCATGGCCGGCGTCGACCGCGACTTTGTCGGCGACGCAAGGATCACCGATGGTTTCCGCGCCGGCCTCCTCGCGCAGGAGCCGGCGCTCGATCCGGCGAAGGACGTCCGCGGCAACGTCGAGGATGGTGTCGCGGCGCAGCGCGCCGTGCTCGACCGCTACAACCAGCTCTCGATGAAGCTTGGCGAGGACCTCCCGCCCGCCGAGATGGAGCGGGTGACCGACGACCTGCAGAAGACCCAGGACCAGATCGAGGCGAAAGGCCTCTGGGACCTCGACGCCACCGTCGATGTCGCGATGGATGCCCTCCGGTGCCCGCCCGGCGACCAGGACGTCGCAACCCTTTCCGGTGGCGAGCGGCGGCGGGTCGCGCTCTGCCGGCTCCTTCTCTCCAAGCCGGACCTGCTCCTGCTCGACGAGCCGACCAACCACCTTGACGCCGACTCGGTCGGCTGGCTGGAGCGGCATCTCGCCGAGTACCCCGGCTGCGTCGTCGCGGTGACCCACGACCGCTATTTCCTCGACAACGTGGCGGGCTGGATCCTCGAGCTCGACAAGGGCGCCGGCATTCCGTACCAGGGCAACTACAGCTCCTGGCTCGAGCAGAAGCGCAAGCGCCTCGCCGATGAGGAGAAGCAGGAGTCCGCTCGGCAGCGGACGCTCGCGCGGGAGCTCGAGTGGGTGCGCGCGTCGCCGCGCGCGCGTCAAGCGAAGAGCAAGGCGCGCATCGAGGCGTACGAGCGGCTCCTCGCCGAGGACCCCGAGGTCCGCGAGCGCGAGCTCGAGATTTCGATCCCGCCCGGTCCGCGTCTCGGTGATGTCGTCGTCGAAGCGCAGGGGGTCCGCAAGGCATACGGCGACAAGCTGCTGTTCGACGACCTCAGCTTCTCGCTTCCGCGCGGCGGCATCGTGGGAGTCATCGGTCCGAACGGCGCCGGCAAGACGACACTGTTCCGCCTCATCACCGGCGAAGAGAAGGTCGATGCGGGAACGCTCCGGGTGGGCGACACGGTGAAGCTCGCCTACGTTTCGCAGACGCGCGACACGCTCGACCCGACGAAGAGCGTCTGGGAGGAGATCTCCGGCGGCGAGGAGAACATCCAGATCGGGGCACGCACGCGGAACGCGCGCGCGTACGCGGCCTCCCTCAACTTCCGGGGCGCGGACCAGCAGAAGAAGGTGGGCGATCTCTCAGGCGGCGAGCGGAACCGCGTCCACCTCGCGAAGCTCCTGCGGTCGGGCGGCAACGTGCTGCTGCTGGACGAGCCGACGAACGACCTGGACGTGGACACGCTGCGCGCGCTCGAGGAGGCGATCCTCGACTTCGCGGGCTGCGTGGTCGTCATCAGCCACGATCGATGGTTC
>VBIZ01000197.1 GCA_005880575.1 Chloroflexota bacterium
CGAGGCTGCGCCGACGTCGAGGATGTCGGCGCCGTCGCGCTCCATCTCCACACCGCGACGGACCAGGGCCTCGACGTCGTCCCCAAACCCGTCGGCGGAGAACGAATCGTCTGTGGCGTTGAGGATCCCCATCACCAGTGTGCTTTTCCGCGATAGGAGATCCGGTACATCAGGCATTCGCGCAGTATCGCGGCCTCGCGCGTTAACCCTCCCGAATCACTTCCGGGCGATTTGTCCGACGAATATCCGCTAGGGACGCGGCGCCCGTTGGCTTGCGGAGGCGGGCCAGCATCGCCGCGAGGCCGATCGCGACGAATGGCTGCGCGGGCAGCGAATAGCGCCCCTCCGCCCATAACGGGTACGAGACGGCCCACGTCGCGAGGATGACAAGCAGCGGCAGAGCGGTAAGCGGGTCCCCGCGACGGATCATGAAGACCGCGCCGAGGAATCCGATCAAAAACCAGCTCAGGCCGCCGATTCGCCACAGCGCGGCGACGGTCGATGTGATGTGCTCGGCACGAAGCGGCACGTCGCCGGTCCAGAGGATCGCGGACCGCAGAACGCCTCGCGCCGCGAAGCCCCACGGATCGTGCGCGATGAGCGTGAGCGCTCGCGCGCGAAGCTCGTCGTCGAGTGCGATCCAGCCCCGTGACTGCTCGGCGCGGTCGCTGATCGCGGTGAACCGCGCGAGGGCCGCACGTCCGGAGGCCTCCTGCTCGAGCTCCATGGGATCCAGCGGGCCTCTGACTTCGAAGTACGCCATCCAGAGCTGGGTGCCGCTACTTCCCACGACGGGACGCCCGAAGTTGGACTCGGTGTAGGAGATGTACGGCGCAACGGCGAGCGCGAACACGATCATGAGAAGAGCGAGCGGCGCGGCGGAACGGCGAAAGCCGTGGCGGAGCGCGACCGCGAGCATCGTGACCGGAAGCGCCACGACGAAGAGCGGTCGCGTGAGCACCGAGGCCGCGAACAGAAGGCCCGCGAAGAGGCCGCCGGATCTGCGACTGGGGATGAGCAGCGCCGCGGCCGCGACCGACCCGACCATCATCAGAGTGCCGAGTACGTCGGAGAGCGCGTGCGCGCCGAAGAAGGCGAACGACGGATTGAGCGCGACGAGGCCGCCGGCGATCAACCCGCCGCGTCTCCCAATCATGCTCCCGGCGTATTTCGCGACCACGACAATGAGAACCGCGACGAGGATCGCCTGCACGAACGTGATGCCCCACATGGAGCAGCCGCGCGCGCAGAGCGGTGCGATGAAGAGGGGATAGCCCGGAAGACGCAGCGGCTCCGGTACGAACGCCTCGGCGCCGGTGGCACGCGTGTACTCGCCGGTCGCCGCGATGCCGCGCGCCAACGCGAGGTACTCCTGCTGATCGTCGCGGACCGGGTCCCAATCCGGCGCGAGGTACGCGCCGTATGCCAGCGTGATCAGAAAGCCAACGCTCGCGAGCGCGAAGATGGCCGCATCACCGCGGAAGCGTTCGATGAGTGTCGCGATCGCGCCGCGCACTAGGTGGAAAACGCTACCGATGGCCGCCTTGAGCAGGCTGTCGGTACGGGACCAATACGTGAGCATCTTGCTCAGTGCTCACCAAATCAGACGAGCGCTCTGGCCTGCGACACCATGACACAGGTCGCCAGGTCGGCCATGCTCGGGCCGCGGCAGCGGGAGCGGTCCGCGCCAAAGTTAAGGAGGTACTCATGGAGCAGACGAAAGAATTCGCTTTGACTCTCGACGATCGCCCCGGCACCCTCGCGAAAGTGACCGACGCGATCGGGAAGGCCGGCATCAACATCGAGGGCTTCTGTGCGGTGCCCTCAGGTAAGGAAGGGAAAGGCACCTTCCGCGTTGTCACAAAAGACCCGGCAAACACGCGCAAGGCACTCGAGGCCGCCGGGTTCAAGGTCCAAGACGAGCGCGACGCCGCGATCATCGACGTGGAGGACCGTCCGGGCACCGTTGCCCAGATCTTCCGCCGGCTTGCCCAGAACGAGCTCAATATCGGACCGACGTACTCGATCACGCAGAACCGTGTCGTGATCAGCGCCGACGACTTCTCGAAGCTGCGCGAGACACTCCAGGAGCTGGCGCCCGCAAGGCGCATGTAGGGGAGGCGCACTCCACTCCGCTCCCGCTGCCGCTACAGAGACCTAGCGCGCGAGAACGAACCGCCAGCTGCCGAGCGCGACGCTTGCCGCCGTCGCGATCATGGCCACGGCCAACGACGCCGCGATGAGCGCCCAGTCCTGGCGCGCGATCGGTCGCGGTCGCGCAAGCGTTCGGCACCCCGCATCCGCGAAACCGCGGCCGTCCATGGCGAGGGCAAGACGTGTCGCGCGGCGGATCGTCGCAACGAGCAGTGAGTGCGTCGTCGCGAAGAAACCATTCAGGCGCGCGAGGGGTCCGCTCGCGTCATCGATCCCGCGCGCGCGCCGCGCGAGCCCGATCGTCTCCCACTCATCGGCGAAGAGCGGCATCAGCCGGAATGCCGCGAGCGCGCCAACGGTAAAGCGGTACGGCGCGTGAAGGTGTTCGGTCAAGGCGTCGGCCAGATCCGTCGGGTCGATGCTCGCGACCGCGATGATTCCGGCGAGTGCGATGCCGACGAGGCGGATGCCGATCGCGATCCCGCCGGCGATGTCGCCGCTCAGCAGCGCGTTGAAGAAGCCGATCCCGATCGCCGCGGCGAGGACCGGAAGGGCGCGACGCAGCAACGCTCGCGGAGGGATGCCGATGAGCGGGATGGCCGCGATCTCAAAAGCGAGGACAAGCGTCGGCGTGACCAGGTCGATCGTGACGAAGAGCGCGAACATCAGGACGAACGCCGCGGCGATCTTCGCGAGCGGGTGCGCTCGCGCGAGGGTCGCGCGCGGGTCCGGAGTGAGCGGCTCGAGGAGTCTCACACCACGCGTCCTCTCTCCAGGCGTAGGCGCACGTCGGCGAACGCGTCGACGAAGAGCTCGTCGTGGCTCGCGAAGGCGATCGCGCCGCCGCCGTCGCGGTACTCAGACAGCAGCGCGAGGAGCTCCGCGAACGTGCGGCGGTCCTGCCCGAACGTCGGTTCGTCGAGGACGAGCGCGCCCGGCGACGTCGCGAGGGCGGTGCCGACCGAAAGTCGCCGCTTCTCGCCGCCGGAGAGCGTGAACGGATTCGCGCCCGCGAGCTTGTGCAGGTCGAGCCGCTCCAGGAGCTCGCGCACGCGCCGGTCGATCTCGCCCGTGGGAAGACCGATCGCGCGTGGGCCGACCCGCAGCTCGTCGTCGACGCGGCCGGCGACGAGCTGATGCTCGGGGTCTTGGAATACGGTGCCGATCCGCCGGACGAGCGCTCGTGGCCTAAGTCGCGACGGCTCGTCACCGAACGCTCGGACCTCACCGCCTCGCGGACGCAGTAACCCCGCGAGGAGCAGCGCGAGGGTCGACTTCCCGCTCCCGTTTGGTCCGGTGATCGCGAGGGCGGCGCCGCGCCGGACAGTCGCCGAGACCCGGTCCAGCGCGAGAGCCTCGCCTCGCGGATATAGATAGGAGAGGTCGCGAGCGACGATCGCCTCGCCTGCGGGCGACGTCTTGCGGACCGGCGCGGCCGGCGCTGAGCCGGGCACCCAGACGCCGAGGCGCGCGAGACGCTCGCCCTCGCGCGCCAACACGACGCGCGCCGGTCCGTCGGCGACCACGCCGCCGCCCGCCTCGATCACGACCACGCGGTCGACAAGCGGCAGCACGTCGGCGACGCGATGCTCGACGATGACCATCGTTGCATCGCGCCGTTCCGCGACACGACCGATCACCTCGCGGACCGCGCGCGCGCCGTCGGGGTCGAGGTTCGCGGTGGGCTCGTCGAGCAGCAGCACGCGCGGCCGGAGCGCGAGGATGCCGGCGATGGCGAGGCGCTGCTTCTCGCCGCCCGAGAGCGCCGCGGTCGCGCGCTCGTCGCTATACGGGAACCCGACGTCCGCGAGCGCGCGGTGGACGCGCGGCCAGATCTCGGCGGTGGGGACGCACCGGTTCTCGAGGCCGAACGCGACGTCGTCGCCGGCGCGCGCCATCACGAGCTGCGTTTCGGGATCCTGCAGCACGATGCCCGCATCGCCGCGAACGCCAAGCTCACCCTCTTCGTCCGCCGCCGTCCGGTCGAGCAGGCCGGCGAGGGCCAGGAGGAGCGTGCTCTTCCCGGCGCCGGACGCACCCAATAACAGGACGCGTTCCCCTTCCTCGATGCGCAAATCGAGGCCGCGCAGCGCCCAGGCCTCGCGGCCGGGGTGGCGCCACCCCCAGCCGCGCGCGAGAACAGCCGGCTCGCTCAGACGCGTTGCTGCGCGCGCCCCGAGGCGAACTGCGCGAGGACTCCTGTCTGGACGAGCGACCGAACCAAGTACCACGAGCCGATGCCCGCGATGATCACCGCGCTCAGCAGCATGAAGACGCCGATGACGAGCTGCTGGCCGAGATCGAGCGTCGCGTAGTAGACGGGCATGTCGTGCAGCCACTCGCCGACCGCGGCCGCGGCCGCCGCGGCGATCGCAACGCCGAGCGACCAGCGGCTGTAGAGCGTGGCCCCGAACACGAACTCGGCCGCCGCGCCCTGGATCGCGCCCGAGAGCAGCGTGTCGAGTCCCCACTGCGATCCGAGGATCGCGGAGACGGTTGCCGCGACGAGCTCGGTGAAGAGCGCCGCACCGGGTTTGCGGATGACGAGCGCACCGAGGACCGCGGGGATGAGCCAGACGCCGGAGATGATGTATTGCGCGGGCGTGACCGTGGCGAAGACCGGCTTCGTCGCTTCCCACACCGAGTTCCACGCCCAGAAGACCACCCCGAACGCGACGGCCAGCGCGGCCGCGACGACGATGTCGACCGTTCGCCACGATTGATCGCGAGACATGTCCGTACCTCCTATGGTGTTTCGAAGACGAGGAGCGAGCCTTTGCGAACCGTGACCGTTGCGGGAAGCGAGTCGACCTCGTTGCTCAGGCCGCGGGCGCGGCCAAAGCGGAGGGTCTCGTCGCGCAGTGGGTAGCGCAGTCCTTCGGTCGTGACGCCCTCGGCGTCGCCGTTGACCGGAAGGAGCGTGACGATCGCCTCGAGCGGACCGAGCGACAGCGATCCCTCTCCACGGAGCGCGCGGATCCGAAGCGCTCCACGGCGTGCCTCGATGCGGACGCCGTCGTAGCTCGGATCCGCGAGGAGCAGAAGGTTCGCCGTCTCGTGATCGAGACGGTCGCCACCGAGCGCGCCGAGGACCACGACCTCGGTCGCGCCCGCGGCCACGGCTTGAGCGACCGCGAGCTCGAGGTCCGACTCGTCCTTCTGCGCCGGGAACTTCGCCACCGGGATCCCCTGACGAGCGAATCGCTCCACACCCGCGTCGCCGAGCGAGTCCATGTCGCCGACGATGAGATGGGGAAGCAGCTTCCAGCGCTCGAGCGCGAACGCGCCGCCGTCCGCCGCGACGACGTAGTCGTCCACGCCGATCACGGCGCGATCCGCGGGCAGGACGTCACCGTGCGCGACGACGACGGCCCTCATGGCCGGAAAAACAAAAGCGGCGCCTGAGCGCCGCTCGCAAGGGATTCCACGCGTCTCGACTCCCTACGCTGACATTACTCAGATCAGGTTCTGGGGTCTGCGGCGGTCCGCACTCTCAGCGCCCCCTTCGTCGGGCGCTCCCCCGTCGTATTCAGTTGTGTGTGTGTTCAATTCTACGCCGGAACGCACGCCGCCACTAATCCGCAACGCTCTGGACAAGATCTGCAACGGATCGCGCCGCGAAACGGTCGGCATTCGCAACCTCATCTTCAGCGCACGGGCACGGTGATCCCCCGCCGGCTCGCTACTGTCCTCTCATGCAGCAACGGACCTTCACAGCGACCCCGATGCCGGTGATGCGCTCCCCCCTACGGTCGCGCCTCATCCTCCCTACGGCCGTCGACCAGCTGCGGGCCGCGCTCGAAGCACGTGTGGCGCAGGCGCCGAACGACGTCGCGGCACGCGTCTCGCTCGGGGAGCTGAACCTCTCGGTCGCTCTTGCCGAGACCGTTCGCGAGGTTGCATCGCCGGCCCCGGACCTGCTGCGGGCGCGTCACGTCGTTCCCGCGCTCGCATCGATGGCTCTGCGCAAATAAGTTCAGAGGCCTCCGGGGCCAAAGGGGGACCGAGGCGCAACGTCCGGCAACGGTTCACGAGTGTGTCGCTCCATACGCTCCTCGACATGGAGGCCGCCGCTACCGAAGCCGGCGAACCGCGTGTTCGCGCCCGCATCCTGATCGTCGATGACGAGCGTTCGCTCGTCGGCGTTCTGGCGATGGTGCTCGGCGACGCCGGGTACGAGTTCGTGACCGCGTACGACGGCGAGACCGCGCTGCGGCGCATCCGAGACGATCCGCCCGATCTGGTCCTCCTCGACCTCGGGCTACCCCGCCTCTCCGGTGACGAGGTCGCGCGCACGATCATGGAGCGCGCCCTCGCTCCGGTGATCATCTTGAGCGGACGGAAGGAGCCGGCCGAGATCGCGCGGCTCCTCGACCTCGGTGTCGACGACTACGTACCCAAGCCGTTCACGCCGCAGGAGCTGCTCGCGCGGGTCCGCGCGACGCTCCGTCGCGCG
>VBIZ01000198.1 GCA_005880575.1 Chloroflexota bacterium
CGGCCTCAAGAAGGTCGTCCTCATGTTCGAGAGCGATCAGAAGTTCGCCGCGGACGGCGCGGAGATCTTCAAGAAGGCTGCCGGAGACAACGGGATCACGATCGCGCGGACGATTCCGTACAAGACCGCTGACGTCGACTTCTCGGCCTTCGTCACCCAGGCCAAGGGCGAGACACCCGACGCGATCCTTGCATCCGGGCTTGCGGGCACGGCCTCGAAGGTGCTGATCGAGGTGGGCAAGCAGTTCCCGCAGGGACTCCGGGTCATCGGCTCGAACGGCTTCAACTCGCCGGCCGTGATCGCGGCGGCCGGCGCCGCTGCGCCGAACATGATCGTCGGGACCGCTTGGAACAAAGCCTCGAACGACAAGACCAATGCCGATTTCGTCAAGGCCTTCAAGGAGAAGTACGGCTCCGACCCGGACCAGTTCGCGACGCAGGCGTACACGGCGATGATCGTGCTGGCCGACGCGATGAAGCGCTCCGGAAACGCGACCGACAAGGCGGCGCTCAAGAAGGCGCTCGAGGCGACCAAGGACTTCGCGACGCCCCTCGGCGCATTCAGCTTCACACCGGAGCACGACGTCAAACAGCCGGTCTTCGTGATGACCGTGAAGGACGGTCAGTTCGTCCCGTTCAACTAATCAATCTCTGGGCTCAGGGGCAGGGGCCCCTGGGCGCGAAGCGACCCAGGAGACGCGCTCAGGCTGACGGTCTCGCTCCTCGCGGGTGAACCGCTCGTCGCTCGTTCTTCGTCTAGCCTGACGCGCGTTGGCCGAGCAGCTCTATAACGCGATCTTCGTCGGGAGCATCTACGCGCTGTTCGCCGTCGGGTTCGCGCTCGTGTTCTCCGTCCTCGACATCCTGAATCTCGCTCATCCGGTCGTGTTCATGCTCGGCGCTTTCGTCGCGCTCTTCTGCATGTCGACATTCGGCCTTCCAGCGGGATTCGCCGCGGTCATCGCATTCCTGGCGACCGGCGCCTTCGGGATCTTCCTCGACCGTATTGCCTTCGCTCCGCTGCGCCGGCGCGGCGCGCCGCCGCTCTCAGCGATGATCTCGAGCCTCGGTTTCGCCATCGTCGTGATCCGGCTCATGGAGCTCCGGTACGGGCCCGACCTGACCAGCTACCCGGCCGGCAGCCTGCCGCAAACGGTGGTGCAGATCGGCGACGCGCGCTTGGACGCGCTGCGCCTCGTCATCATCGGGCTCGCGATTGTGCTCATGGGCGCGCTCACGTACTTCGTTCGGGCGACGCAGCTCGGACGCGACATCCGTGCCCTCGCCGAGAACCCGCGAGCGGCGCGGCTGCTGGGGGTGAACGTCGATCGCGCGATCGCCTCGACCTTCTTCATTTCGTCCGGATTCGGCGGCGTCGCCGGCGCTCTGCTGGGCTTCGCCTACAACGCGATCTACCCGCAGATGGGCACGCCGTACGAGCTGAAGGCGTTCACGGTGATGGTCGTCGGCGGGATGGGAAGCCTTCCCGGGGCGGTGCTCGGCGCGTACATCCTTGGGATCGGCGAGATCGCGGCTCTCGTCTTCCTGCCCGCCGATCTCGCCGAGCTTCGCGACGCGCTCGCGTTCGGTCTTCTCTTCCTCGTGCTCGTGATCCGGCCGCGCGGCCTTCTCGGACACCGCGTCGCCGAGCGTGCCTAGGTGGACGCACTCGCGGAGTTCTTCCGCGTCTATCAGACGACCATCGGCGTCATCGGCATCAACGCCCTGCTCGCCCTCTCGATCTGGATCACGCTCTATGCCGGTCAGCTCACGCTCGGCAACGCCGCGTTCATGGCCATCGGCGCGTACGGCGCGGCGCTCCTCGGCATGCGCGCCGGCGTTCCGCTTCCGCTGGGCCTCGCGCTCGGAGCGCTGCTCTCCGCCGCGCTCGCGCTGCCGCTCGGCCTCGCGGTCTTCCGCCTGCGCGGGGTGTATCTCGCGATCGCGACGATCGGATTCGGCGAGGTCGTGCGCGTCGTCCTCCTGACGTTGCCGTTCACCGGGAAAGCGCTCGGGCTGAACGGCATCCCGCCGATCACCGAGCTCTGGCACATCTACCTCTCGCTCGCCGTCGTCGCTTACATGTTGTGGCGAATTCAGGGCTCGACCGTCGGACGCGCTTTGGCCGCGATCCGCGAAGACGAGATGGCGGCGGCGAGCCAGGGCATCCGGGTCCGCCGCTACAAGCTCGCCGCGTTCGTCGCCGGCGCGGCGATCGCGGCGTGGGCGGGCGGCCTCTCCGCTCATCTCAACTTTTCCATCGAGCCCGGAGACTTCGGCTTTACGCGAGCGGTCCAGATACTCGTCTTCGCCGTCGTCGGCGGCACTCCCAGCGTCGCCGGCCCGATCTTCGGCGCCACGCTTCTCACGGCTCTACCGGAGATCCTGCGCCCGCTGAAGGAGTACCGCGACATCTTCGCGGGCCTGATCCTCATGGGGGTGATCATCTATCTGCCGCGCGGCCTCGTGACGCTCGCCGAGCTTCGCAAGACCCGGCGCCTCCAGGAGATCGGAGCTGCGGATGTTGCTTGAGTGCGACCGCATCTCCAAGCGCTTCGGCGGTGTTCACGCGGTCGCGGAGGTCGATCTCGCGATCGCGGCAGGTCAGGTCTTCGGACTCATCGGTCCCAACGGCGCCGGCAAGACGACACTCGTGAATCTGATCAGCGGCCATCTCCGCGTCGACGGAGGGGCCATCCGATTCGACGGCGCGGATGTCACGCGCCTGGCGCCACACGAGCTCACCGCGCGAGGCATCGCGCGCACGTTCCAGGGCGTCCGGCTCTTCAAGGGCCTGAGTGTGTTGGAAAACGTGCTGGTCGGACGGCACGTGCGGATGCGGTCGGACGCCCTGCGACGGCTCTGGCCGCGCGGCGTGCCGGATCGTCTCGACCGCGAGCGAGCGGCGCAGCTTCTGGAGCGGCTCGGCCTGACGCGGCCGCACGCGCTGGCCGGCGGGCTCGCCTACGGAGACCAGCGCCGTCTCGAGATCGCGCGTGCCCTCGCGTCCGAGCCGCGACTTCTCATCCTCGACGAGCCCGCCGCCGGGATGAACCCGGCGGAGTCCGCGCGTCTTCGCGATCTGATGCGCGCGCTCGTCGCCGAGGACCTCACGATCGTCCTCATCGAGCACGACGTGCGGCTCGTGATGGACACCTGCGAGCGCGTCGCGGTGCTGAACTTCGGCCGCAAGATCGCGGAGGGGACACCCGCCGAAATACAGGCGAGCGCAACCGTGCGTGAGGCGTATCTCGGCGCCGAGGATGTCGCATGACGCCGCTGCTCGAGGTCGAGGAGCTGCGCGTCCGCTACGGCGCGGTCGAGGCGCTGCATGGCGTGTCGTTCGCGGCGAACGCCGGCGAGGTGACCGCGCTCATCGGCGCGAACGGCGCGGGGAAGTCGAGCACGCTCGCCGCGATCAGCGGTGTCATCCCGGCCCGCGGCCGTATCCGTTTCGACGGCCGTGACATCGCGGGCGCGCCGCCGTACGCGATCGTTCGTGCCGGCATCGTCCAGGTCCCGGAGGGACGCGAGATCCTCGCCCGAATGACCGTCGAAGAGAACCTCCTCATGGGACTCCGTGGCCGCGACCGTTCGGAGCTCGCGTCGGCATACGAGCGATTCCCGATCCTCCGCGAGCGCCGCGCGCTGCTCGCCGGCGCACTCTCGGGTGGGGAGCAGCAGATGCTTGCGATCGCGCGAGCGCTTCTCGCTCGGCCGCGGCTGCTTCTGCTCGATGAGCCTTCGCTCGGCCTCGCTCCGCTCATCGTCAAGCAGGTCTTCGAAACGCTCGCCGACCTGAAGCGACAGGGCGTCACGATGGTGCTCGTCGAGCAGAACGCCCTCCGCGCCCTGCGCCTCGCGGACCGCGCCTACGTGATGGACCTCGGCCGCATCGTCATGAACGGGACGGGTGGAGAGCTGCTCCGCGACGAGGGCGTCGCCCGAACGTATCTCGGCGGTTGAGCCGGCGTTCGCGCGAGTAACATTTCGCGCCGGCGTGCTTTGGGCAGAGATGACGTCTACCGAGCTCGCGCGCGCGGCGCGTTCGCATCCTCTGGCCATCCTGCCCCTCGGATGCACCGAGCAGCATGCCTCGCATCTCCCGGTCGACGCCGACACATACCAGGTCGAGCGCTTGGTCCGCGATGGCGCGAGGCTGGCGCGGGAGCGGCACGCAGTCGAGGCCGTCGTCCTGCCGACGCTGCCGTACGGTCCTGCGGCCGAGCATTTCGGTTTCGCGGGGACCATCAGCGTCCCGAGCGAGCTCTATGTCGGATTGGTGAAGCACGTCCTGATGAGCGCGCTCGACAGTGGCTTCGACCGGCTCGCTGTCGTCCGCGGTTGCACCGGACATTGGGTCGTCCCCGGAGCGCTCTGGGATTTGAAGGCCGAGGCACGACGGGCCAGCCGCATGGTGACAATCCACGACCTGACCATGGAGACGGACTACCGCGAGCTAACGAAAAAGCACCTCCCCGCGGCCGGCGGGGGTCACGCGGGTGCGATGGAGACCTCGTTGCTGCTCGCCGGACGACCCGAGCTGGTTGACGCGGACGCGATCGTCGCTCCGACGCTGCGGTCGTTCCCCGAGCGATACGTCGATGCCGGCGAGGTTTTCCTGTTCGACGAGGCCACCAGCACCGGAGCGCTCGGCGATCCCAGCGCTGCATCGGCGAAGATCGGCGACGTCCTCTGGTCGGATCTCATCGGAAGGTTCGCCGATCGCCTGAAGATCGTCGCCGAACAGGACCGCGCGCTCGGCCGGATGTAGCCGGCAACGAAGCTCTGTCGCCTACGCGGCTGAGGCGACCTTCTCGCGCACGACGGGGGCGACGCGGTCGGCGATCAGCTCGATCGCGCGCATCAGGTTCGGATGAGACAGGGACGAGCCGTTCATCATGAACGTGAGGCGCGAGATGCCGCCCAGCGCTTCGCTGTGTCGGAGGATCTTCGCCGCCACTTCATCAGGGCTGCCGACCAGCAGCGCGCCGTTCGGGGTGAGCTGCGCCTCGAACTGGGCGCGGGTGATGGGTCCCCATCCGCGCTCCTTCCCGATCGAGCTGAAGGCTCGCGCATATCCGGGGAAGAAATCGTCGGCGGCCTGGCGGGAGGATTCCGCGACGTAGCCCAGGCTGTGGACTCCGACCTTCAACTGATGCGGTGAGAAGCCCGCGCGTCGGCCGGCCTCCCGATAGAGATCGACGAGTGGCCGGAAGCGCCGCGTCTCGCCGCCGATGATCGCGACCATCAACGGGAGACCGAGCGCGCCGGCGCGAACGAAGGACTCCGGCGTACCGCCAACGCCGACCCAGATCGGCAGCGGGTCCTGCACCGGCCTCGGGTACACGCCCTGCCCGGTCAGCGCGGCCCGGTGCTTTCCGGACCAGCGCACGTGCTCGTTCGCTCGGATCTTGAGCAGGAGGTCGAGCTTCTGCGCGAAGAGCGAGTCGTAGTCGTCGAGATCGAGACCGAATAGAGGAAATGCCTCGATGAACGAACCGCGGCCCACGACCATCTCCGCGCGGCCGCGCGAGATGAGGTCGAGCGTGGCAAATTCCTGGAACAGCCGGACCGGATCGGCGGCACTGAGAACCGCCACGGCGCTCGTCAGCCGAATTCGCTTGGTAAGGGCCGCCGCGGCCGCGAGGATCACCGCGGGAGCGGAATCAAGGAACTCCTTGCGATGGTGCTCGCCGATCCCGAAGACGTCCAGGCCGACCTGATCCGCATGTTCGATCTCTTCCAGGAGATCGCGCAGCCGATCCGCCGGACTGACTGCCACGTCGGTCTCGCCGATCGCTGCCGCGAAGCTATCGACCCCTACTTCCATTTCGTATCCCAAAACAACGGCCCTCGCTCGATTGTTCCACCGGCAATCGGGGTCGGCTCAACAAGCGCTCAAGGCGACGTCAATCGCGGTGCCTGTTCATGTAGGCGCCCGGCCCCGAGCCGACGGTGGGAGGAGAACATGAAAATGAAACGAGTTGCAGTTGCCTTCGCCGCGAGCATCGTCCTGACGCTCGCGACGGGATTACCGATACGCGCGGACGGTCTGACTCTCGCGACGGTGAGCTGCACCGACGGCACGAGCTTCAGCGCGAGCGTCGATACGGACACGCTCACCGCACTTCAGCAATCGATCGAAGCGATGACGCTCTATCCGGCGGGTCTCAACTGCACACTCGGCACCGCCCCACTCCTGACGGCGATGGGCGTCGCCTCCGCGTGGACCGCGACGGGGTTCGTCGTGGGCGGCGGACGCTTTCAGATGGACTGCCCAAGCGGGGGCGGCACCTTCTGGACGAACTTCGGCCTCAGCGCGCACAACGTCGACGGCACGACTACCGGCGAGGTAAAGAGCGGCACCTTCAACCTGGCCATCCCCGATGGCCCGACCCAGTGCGTCGGCCCAAGCAACTTCACCTCAAAGCCGTACTGCCTCGTCATCAGCGACGAGCCGCCCGGGCCGCCGTCATCGCCGTGGTACGCGTGGTTCAACGCGACCGTCAAAGAGGTGCATGGCGACTTCTTCACCAACGTCGC
>VBIZ01000174.1 GCA_005880575.1 Chloroflexota bacterium
GGCGACCCTCCGATCGGCGCTTCGCGGTGCGGCTGTCGAGCCTCGAACCACAAGCTCCGTATCGAGGACCACGTGGCGCTCCGGTACGGGCTGGCGCTCGACAAGACCGATCAGCATCCGCGCGGCGACCGCGCCCATCTCGCGCTGCGGTACGCGCGCGGTGGTCAGAGGAGGATCGAGGAGGCCGACCATCGGGATGTCGTTGATCCCCACGAGAGACAGATCCGCGGGAACGCGCACGCCGGTTTCGCGCGCGGCGCGCAGCGCGCCAAGCGCGAGGAGGTCGTTGGCCGCGAAGATCGCCGTCGGCGCGACCGCGAGCAGGCGTCTCGCCGCGGCGTGGCCCGCATCCTCGGAGTAGGCGGCGGCCTCCGCGATCAGTGCGGCGTCGGCGGCGAGGCCGTGCGCGCGCAGCGCGTCGCGATATCCCGCGGCGCGCTCCGCGCCGGTGGTCGTGCTGAGGGGACCGGCGATGTGCGCGATCCGGTTGTGACCGAGGTGCACGAGATGCGCGACGATCTCGGCGGCGGCGCGCGCGTTGTTCACCTCCACCGCCGGATCCTCAGCGACGCGCGAGCCGCGATTCACAAGGACGAAGGGGAACCGCTCGCGGCGGACCGATGCGAGCGTCGCGTCCGCCGTGCGGCTCGTGGCGATCAGCAGGCCATCCGCCTGCCGCTCGCGAAGCACCCGAAGCGACGCCTTCTCGCGTTCGGCGTCGTCGTCGGTGTTGCAGAGGACGAGCTCGTATCCGCGCTCGCGCGCCGCTTCCTCAGCGCCGCGGATGATCGGCGGGAAGAACGGGTTGGTGATGTCCGGGACGAGCATGCCCAGGGTGCGCGTCCGTCGGAGGCGGAGACCCCGCGCGATCGCCGAGGGTTGGTACTCGAGGCGCTCAACCGCGGCGAGCACGCGGCGGCGGGTCTCGGCGCTCAGGGGGAGATCGGCCCGGTGCAGAGCCCGGGACACCGTCGAAGGATGAACTCCGGCGAGGCGAGCGACATCGATGATCGTCCGGCGCGTCGTCTGATCCCCCAGCGGAAATCGTTTGCGGAAGGCCTCGGCGAGGCTAGGACGGCACGCTCCGTCCGTCAAACCGGGCACAATCCCGCGTCATGCCCACGGCCCTTCGCCCTCGCCCCCTGGAGCACCGCGGCCTCGAGCTGGTCGGTCACTCGGACTTGGAGGGCCGCGGCGACGGGATGCAGATCATGCGGAGCGGGGACGTGGTCTACGTCGGGCACATGGGCGACTTCGGCGTCGGGACCACCGTCCTCGAGATCGCGGATCCCGCGAGGCCGAGGGTCCTCCGGCAGATCGCGGTGCCAAAGGGAACGCATTCCCACAAGGTGCAGCTCGCCGACGGGTTGCTCCTCGCGAACCACGAGCAGTACCCGTATCGCGTCGGCGTCCCTGAGAGCGCGGGTCTGGTGGTGTACGACGCGACGAAGCCCACCGACCCGCGACAGATCGGATTCCTCCCGATCGACGGCCTGGGCGTTCACCGGATCTGGTACGCCGGCGGCAGATACGCGTACGCCTCGGCGCGGGAGACGGGTTACCGGAACCGGATCCTCATCGTGGTCGACCTCGTGGACCCGACGCGTCCGCGCCTGGCCTCGCGCTGGTGGTGGCCTGGGCAGCATGACGGCGACACCGAGCGCCTCCCCGACGACAGCGATGTCGGGGCGCATCACGTCATCATGCGGGGCGACCGCGCGTACGGTGGCTACTTCGACGCGGGCGTGGTGGTGTACAGAGTCGGCAGCGACGGCGCGCTCGACCTGCTGAGCTCGCTCTCGTGGGCCGACCGGTCGGGAGGCCACCCGCACACGCATACGGCGTTACCGCTGGGCGACCGCAAGCTCCTGGCCGTGACGGACGAAGCCATCGAGCCCGATTGCGAAGGGGCGCGCAAGGACATTCACCTCGTGGACATCTCGGACGAGAGCACGCCGCGGGAGGTCTCGCGCTTTCCGGTGCCTGACGGGGACTACTGCTCGCGCGGGCTCCGCTTCGGCCCGCACAACCTCCACGAGAACCGGCCCGGGACGTTTTCGAGCGACCGGATCGTCTTCGCGACGTACTTCAACGCCGGACTCCGCGTGTACGACACCAGCGAGCCGCTTCGTCCGGCGGAGATCGCGTACTACGTCCCGGAGGCGCCGGCCGGCCAGCAGGCGATCCAGCTCAACGACGTGCTCGTCGGAGCGGATGGGCTCATCTTCGTCACCGATCGCATTCGCGGGGGCCTCTACATCCTTCGACGCACCTGACGCACAATCGTCGCGTGGCGCGGATCAGCTATGTGGACGTCGACAAGCTGGACGATGCGGAGCTCCGCGGCTACATGGAGCAGGCGCGCCGGTTCGGAACCCCAAGACCGGAGACGCAGGCGATTCGGTCGCACGTCCCTGCCGTTGCTCGCGCGTTCTCCCGCGCATGGGACCGGATCTTCCGGAACGGTGTCCTCGAGCACTCGCTCAAGGAGCTCTGCCGCGCGTACGTCTCGCAGACCATCGAGTGCAACTACTGAGGGTCGCAACGGTCTCTCCGGGGCGGAGAGCAAGGGTTGACCGAGGCCGATTACATCGATCTCCTGAACTTCGAGCGCTCGAACCGTTTCACCGCGCGCCAAAAGGCGGCGCTCCTCTACACGAGCATGCTGGTCTGGGATCCGGAGGGAGCGGACGATCGTGTCTGGACGATGCTGCGCGAGCATCTCACGGACCCGGAGATCGTTGAGCTTGGATCCTTCATCGCGGTGACATACGGCCAGCAGCGGGTGATCAAGACCTGGGGTGTCGGCCACGGCGAGCTGCCGGGCGATCCGGGAGCGGGCCTCGCGCCCGCCCGATCGGAGCGCTGATGCGGCCGCTCGGCTCGACCGCCGACGAGATCCGGGCGCTCGTGCCGGATGCGCTCGCGAGCTGGCGCTACATCCGCGAGAACGTCCTCGACCGAGGCGTCGTCGACCAGCGCATCAAAGAGCTCTGCTACCGGTATCTGGCGAACGAGCCCAAGGCCACGGACCTCGCTCGCTTCAACGATCCCGAGCGGGCCGCCCTCGAGTGGGCCGACGCGATCGCGTACGACTCGGATCGCGCCGGAGACGAGCTCTGGTCCCGGCTGCACAGCAGCTTCAGCGAAGAGGAGCTCGTCGATCTCGGATGCGCCATCGGCTTCGAGCTCGGGCAGCAGCATTGGCGGCGCTCGGTCGGGCTCGCCCCGCGCGATTAGGGAAGCTTGTCCGCGATGCGCTCGTTGGCGCGGTGATCCCACGGCACCGCGACGAGCGCGGGCTCCCCAAGGTCGAGGGCACGGCGAAGGGTCGGAAAGAGCTCGCGAACTGTCGGCACTGCGAAACCGGCGATGCCGAACGCACGCGCCAGCTCCACGAGCCCAGGGTTGCCGAACTCCGTGCCGAAGGTGCGGCCAAAGATCCGCTTCTCGTTCGCCTCGATGATCCCGAGCCGATCGTCGACGAGGACCATGCACACGATCGCCGTGCCGAGGCGTTTCGCCGTCTCCAGCTCCTGGACGTTCATCAAGAATCCGCCGTCCCCGGCGAACGCGATGACCTTGCGCTCGGGAAAGACAAGCTTCGCCGCGATCGCGCCGGGTATCGCGATCCCCATCGACGCGAGGCCGTTCGACACGACGACGGTGTTCGGCACGGGGGTCGGGTAATAACGCGAGAGCCACACCTTGTGGGCGCCGACGTCGCTGACCACGATGTCCTCGGGCGCGAGCGCCTCGCGCACCGCGGCGACCACGAGCGGCGGCGGGAACGGGGCGGGCGTGTCCTTCGGAGCCGACGCGCCGAGCGGCTTGTTGGCAATGCGGATCTGCTGGTCCTTTCGCGGCTCGACACGATCCGCGAGCACCGAGAGCGACTCGTCGAGCTCGCCCACGACTTCGACCGACGGCTGGTAGTGGCCATCGAGCTCGGCGGCGGTGCTGTCGATGTGCACCACGACCTTGTCGCGTTTCGGGTTCCACAATGAGGGCGACCACTCGACGAGGTCGTATCCGATGGCGATCACGAGATCGGCCTCCGCTAGCTGCGGGATGTTGGCGAGCTCGGCACCCGGGCGCTGCAGCCCGGCCGGCGCGAGCGACTGCTGGCTGAACGGGTCGAGCACGCCCTTGGCCATGTAGGTGTGCGTCGCGGAGATGCCGCTTCGCCTGACGAAGCGCCGGAGCGACTCGACGCTGGCATGACCCGCGGCCTGGCGCCGCGAGACCCCGTTCCCCGCCAGGATGATCGGCGCTCGTGCGCTCTTGATGAGCTCGAGCGCGCGGTTGATCACGGCATCCTGCGCCTTCGGATACGAGGTGCGGCGAACCTCGAGCGGCTTCATCTCGGTGTTCTGGTCGGCGACGTCCTCGGGGAGCTCGATGTGCGTGGCCCCCGGCTTCTCCAGGCGCGCGAGCCGGAACGCCTTGCGCACGATCTCGGGGGTCGAGTCGGCGACGCTGATCCGCGTGCTCCATTTCGTGACCGGGCCGAACATCCGCACGATGTCGATGTACTGATGCGACTCCTTGTGGGCGCGCTCGAGGCCGACCTGCCCCGTGATGGCGACGAGCGGCGCACGGTCGATGTGCGCGTCGGCCACGCCGGTGATGAGATTCGTCGCGCCCGGCCCGAGCGTCGCGAGGCAGACCCCGGGATACGACGAGAGGCGGCCATAGACGTCCGCCATGAACGCCGCACCTTGCTCGTGACGCGTGAGGACGAACGTGATCTTGTCGCTCTCGGAGAGGGCGGCGTTCAGCGCGAGTGTTTCCTCGCCGGGAATACCGAAGACGTGGCGGACGCCCTCGTTCTCCAGACACTTCACGAGGAGCTGCGCGACCTTCAACGGGCGGCCTCTCCAATGAGTCGCTCGACGATGACGGTGTCGCGCCACGCGCCGTCGAGCTTCGCGTGCCGCCGGTACGTGCCGACTTCGCGAAATCCCACCTTCGCCAGGAGCTTGCGGCTCGGTTCGTTCTCGGGGAAGACGCGCGAGACGAGCTTCCAGATGCCGCGGCCCTCGCACTCGCGAACGAGCGCCTCCATCGCTGCACGACCCGCGCCGGTCCCGCGCGCGTCTCGCTCGACGTAGACAGAGAATTCAGCGACCCCGGCGTAACACGGCCGCGATCTGTACTCGCTCGCGGAAGCCCAGGCGATCACGCCCCCCTCGCGCTCCACGACGACCGTGGGCCAGCGCGGCGGACGCTCGCGAAGGCCGCGGGCGATGTCGCCGGGCGTCCGTGGCTCCGTCTCAAAAGTCGCGCCGCGGTCGGCGATCCCTTCGTTGTAGATGCGCGCGATCGCCTCCGCGTCCGCTTCCGCCGCCACGCGTGTGCGAGTCACTCGGCGGGCTGCGACGTCGGCTGTTGTCCCTCCGCGGGCCCGATCCAGATCGTCTGGATGTTGGTGAACTCGCGCGCCCCGAACGCGGAGAGCTCACGACCGTAACCCGAGCGCTTGATGCCGCCGAACGGCAGGCGCGGGTCCGATGCGACCATGCCGTTCACGAAAACGCTGCCGGACTCGATCCGACGTGCGAGACGCTCGCCGAGCGCCGCGTCGCGGGTCCAGATGGACGCGCCGAGGCCGTACGCGGAGTCGTTCGCGACATTCACGGCCTCGTCCAGCGAGACGCTCGCCGCCGGTGAGAACGCGTGCCCCCGCTCGGACCGACTCGTCGACCTGACGCTCGAGCGCGTCGAGGAGATCGCGCCGCGCGAGCGGGCCGACCTGGGTCTTCGCTTCCATCGGATCGGCGACGACGAGATCCTCAACGCCCTTCGCGAAGCGACGCTCGAACTCGTCGGCGACGGTGTTCACCACGATGAACCGCTTTGCGGCGATGCACGATTGGCCGTTGTTCTGGTTGCGCGCGCGGACCGCGGTCGTCGCGGCCAGCTGGAGGTCCGCGTCGCCGAGAACGATGAAGGGGTCCGATCCGCCGAGCTCGAGCACGGTCTTCTTGAGGGCGCGACCGGCGAGCTCCGCGATGCGCGAGCCCGTGTCCGAGCTTCCTGTGAGGGTGACCGCGCGGATGCGATCGTCCGCGATGATTGGCTCGATCGCCGAGCCCGAAACGAGCACAGTGCGAAGCAAGCCGTGCGGAAAGCCCGCGTCTCGGAAGGCCTCCTCGATCGCGAGCGCGCACTGCGGGACGTTCGACGCGTGCTTGAGCAGGGCGGCGTTCCCGGCCATGAGCGCTGGAGCCGCGAACCGGATGACCTGCCAGAACGGGAAGTTCCACGGCATGACCGCGAGGACCACGCCGAGGGGCTGGAACGCGACGATGCTCCGCCGCGCGTTCGCGCGTATCTCCTCGTCGGCGAGGTACCGCGCGGCGTTCTCCGCGAAATGGTCTGCGCCGAAGGCGCACTTCTCGATCTCGGCTTTCGCCTCCACGATGGGCTTCCCCATCTCGAGCGTCGCGAGCCGGGCGTAACGCTCGGAGCGCTCTCGGAGCAGCGCCGCGAGCGCGCGCATGGGAACGGCCCGCTCGGCGAGGGGACGCTGGCGCCAGTCGAGGAACGCGTCCTGGGCCTCGGCGAGGGCCATCTCGACCTCGTCGCGCCCGAACGCGTCGAACGACGCGATAACTTCCTCGGTCGCCGGATTCACCGCGCTGATCTGGCTGATCGTTGTGGCCATATGAGTCGAGGATAAACCTGTCATTTGTTCGCGAACGGATGGACCGGTGTGAACACTTTGACCTCGACGGGTGCGGCGGCCTTCTTGAACCGGTCGCCATCGGCCGGAACGCCGACCCCGGGGTAGAACCCGTAATGCATCGGCACGGCGATCTTCGGCTTCAGCACCTTGGCCATCCCCGCGGCCTCGTCGACCGTCATCACGTAGCCCCCGTCGCCGATCGGCAGGAACGCGACGTCGGTGCGGATCCGGTTCAGCTCCGGAAGGTGATCGGTGTCGCCCGCGTGGTAGTAGGTGTTTCCACCGAGCTCCAGGACGTAGCCGACCCAGTTGTTCCGTTTGGGGTGGGCCTCCAGACGCGCGGGGTCGATGTTGTAAGCCGGCACGGCTTCGATCTTCACCCCGGCCACATCGAGGCGGTCACCGGGCTTGACCGGCTTGATGTTTCCCGAGAGCTCCTTGGCCACGTCGGCGGGCGCCACGACCACCGTCTTGCTCTTCTTCACGCGGGCGATGTCGTCCGGCGCGTAGTGATCGCCGTGCGCATGCGTAATGAGGAGGAGGTCGGCCGGTGGCAACGCGTCGTCCGTCAACCCCCAGGAGTCGATGTAGACGACGAGCTTTTCGCCCTTCCAGCGGAACGTCGATTGCTTGTACCAGGTGAAGGCGTCGAGCATCTTTCAGGTCCTCCCTGCGATCGTGTTGCGCAGCACCCCAATCCCCTCGATCTCGACCTCGACCGTGTCACCCACCTTCAGGTACTCGGGTGGCGTCCGCGCGAAACCAACGCCGGCCGGCGTGCCGGTGATGATCATGTCGCCCGGCCAGAGCGTGCAGCCGGCCGAGATCTCGGCGATGAGACGCGGGATCTTGAAGACCATGTATTTCGTACGGGAATCCTGTTTGGTCACCCCGTTCACGCGCGACCGAATGGCCAGATCGCCTGGGTCGAGCGCGTCGGCGGTCACGATCCACGGGCCCATCGGAAGGTGCGTGTCGAAGTTCTTGCCCTTGAACCACTGTCCACCGTGGCGCCGCTGCACGTCGCGGACCGAGACATCGTTCGCACACGTGTAGCCGAAGACGTGGCTCATCGCGGCCGCTTCGGCGATGTCGCGGCCGCCCTTTCCGATGACGACCGCGAGCTCCGCCTCCCAATCCAGCTGCTCCGAGTGCGGCGCGGGAAAGAGCACGGAGGCATCCGGCCCGACCACGGTCGCTGGATTCTTCGTGAAGATCGCCGGGAACTGAGGGATCTCCTGCGGCGCGATCGGCTGACCGGATTGACCCCGCGCCTGCTTCCCCTCCTCGAAATGCTCGCTGTAGTTCCAGCCGATGCAGAAGACGTTGCGCGGCGGGCGCGGGATCGGTGCGTGGAGCTTCGCGGTCGCGAGCGGAACGCCGCCCCGAGCCTTGCGCGCCGCGGTGCGGAGCTCGGTGAGGAGCTCATCGCTCGAAAGCAGCAGGTCGAGCACTTCGTCCTCGTCCGTCGCCCCGCCCACAAGGTCCACTGTCGACACGACCGTGTCGTCCGCGGCCACGACACCGGCCGCCGGCACGCCGCGCTGCTCGAAGGTGCAGAGCCGCACCTAGCGGGCCTGCTCGACCGGCGGCGCCGGCCGCTCCTCGGGCCACGCCGCGTATGCGCGCTTGTAATACATGAGCGGCGTACCTCCGAACGTCTCGCCGGCCTCGACGCTGCCGACGAAGATGATGTGATCCCCCGCCTCGTACTCCTCGGTCACCCGACACGCAGCGTACGCGAGTGAGAGATCGCGAAGGATCGGGGCGCCACCGGCCTCCGGGGAAGGCTCCCAGCGGAGGTTCCTGAACTTCTCCTCGGACTTCGACGCGAAGAGGGTCGCCACGTCTTCGGCATCCTCCTTCAGGAAGTTGATCACGAAGGCGCGGTGCTTCCGCATTGCGGGAAGCGTCCGCGATGTTCGATCGATCGCGACGAGCATGAGCGGCGGCTCCGTCGAAAGTCCGACGTATGCCTGACTGGTGAGCCCTTTGGGCTCGCCGCGCTCGTCGAGGGTCGCGACGATCACGACGCCCGTCGGGAACGAGCTCGAGATCGCGCGGAACAGCTCACGACTGACCGGCACTATCGACCGCGAAGATACGCGTCCTGTCCCTTGATCCAGTCTTCGCGCGGTGGGCTGAAAACGTCGAGGTCGTATGTGTCGTCGAGGGCGGTGGCTTCATGCGGCACGTTCGCCGGTATGACCAGCACCTCGCCGGCGCGGACTTCGTGGACCTCCGAGAGGTCGTCGCCCAGGCGAAGCCGGAGCGCACCCTCGACGATGAAGGAGAGCTGCTCCGCCGGATGCACGTGCCTCGGAACGGTCGTCCCCTTCTTGAGCCATATCTGCGCGAGCATGGCCTTCTCGCCGTGAAGGAACCTCCGCTGCACACCGGCCATCAGGTCCTCGCGGGGTGAGTCCTCCCAGCGAACGCGTCTCCCCTTCGTGGCCACGTCATCCTCCCCGTTGTGATGTGGCGAGAATACCGGCCGGAACGACGGCGGGCTTCTCGGCACCGAGCTCGCGCCCGAGGAAGGCAAGCACATGTTGCGACCACTCGTCGCGATGCGTGGCGAAGGCCATGACATGTTCGCAGCCCGGAACGACCCAGAGCTCGGTGCCTGGATTCGCGCTCGCGGCCTTCAGATCGAGCCCGTGGTGGAGCGGCACGGTGGTGTCGTCCGCGCACTGAATGAAGAGAAACGGCCGCTCCGGATGAGCCGCGACGACCTTCGATGGTGTGACCTTCGAGATGTCGAGGCCGAGGAAAAGCCGTGACATCAACACGATCCCAGGGGTGAACCACGCCGGCAGGTTCGTGTACTTCGTCGCCGACTCGCTGACCACGGTGTTGCCGTCCGCGAACGCGGAGTCAGTGACGACCGGGCCGATCGTCGGATCGGCCTGCACCGTCATCAGGACGCTGCCGCCGCCGAGCGACTCGCCTATCAGCGCCACACGCGCCCTCTCGATGGCGGCCTTCTTCGCGGCAAGGTCGACCGCGGCGAGGATGTCCCGCGGCTCCTCGATCCCGAGCGTGTACCTCGTCCCACCGCTCTCGCCATGGCCGCGCAGGTCAAAGAGCAACACCGAGTAGCCATGCGCGAGCAGAAGCCGCGCGATCGCCACGGGCATGAAGTCGGAGTTGACGCGGTTGCGCCCGCGGCCGTGCACGATGACCGCTGCGCGATCCGCCTGCGGCGCGCCGAACCACCACCCCTTGAGCACGATCCCGTCGCGGCTGTTGAAGGTCACGTCATCGTGTGTCGCCGCGATCGAGCTTGCGGGTGGATCGAGTGGCACGCGCTCGACCTGCGTCACGGTTTCCGCGACACGGAACGAGATGGCGAAATACGCGAGAAGCGTCGCGACGACGATCGCGAGCACGACAAACGGCAGACGCTTTCGCGCTTGTCGCAACACGCGACGAATGTATCGCCCCGGAAGTAACGCTCGAGCCGGCGCGGCGTTGAATGTGCGACCCACCCAATTCAGTCCATCCGACCCCCCTGCGTCGAGCGGCCCGCCCCACCAGGCGGGCCGCTCCAATTTTCAGGCGCTACCCCGCTGAGACCTGTCGGCCTAATTGCCGCTCGGCGCCCTCGTTAGGTCGTGTGAGAGCTCTTAAAACGCTTCCCCTCCAAACGCCGCCGGTCTCTCCACCGGCGGCGTTCTCTGTTTCCGGGAGACGGCCTCGTGCAGCAGGAGCGTTCGCCGAGCTCGCTCCACGATCGGCTGATCCAGAAGCTTCCCATCGAGCGCGACCGCCCCGTGACCTTTCGTCTGACCGTCCTCGAACGCGGCGACGACTCGCCGCGCGTAGGACACCTCGGCGGCACTTGGGCTGAAGAGCTCGTTGATTGTGTCGATGTGTCCCGGGTGGATGAGGGATTTGCCGGTGAAGCCGAGGCGGCGGCCCTGCACCGCATCTCGGCGCAGTCCGTCCAGGTCGGACACGTTCGGCCATATCCCATCGATCGCATATCGGCGCGCCGCGACCGCCGCAACGACCACGGCCGAGCGCGCGTAGACGAGCTCCGCAGCCTCCGCCTCGCGTTCCGTCGGCAGCGATAGGTCACGCGCGAAATCCTCCGCGCCGAAGAGCAGGGCGATCACGCGCTTCGAGCTCCCGGCGATCGCGTGAGCCTCGAGCAGCCCCCGGGCCGATTCGATCGAGGGAATCAGGCGGACCGAGCCACGCGCGATCCCGGCGGCGTCCTCCCGTTCGTCGAGATCGCGGGCGAGATCGGCGACCTCGTCGGCGTGGTCGATCTTGGGTGCGACGATCCCGTCGAGACCCGGACGCAAGACGGCGGCGAGATCGGGACCGCGCCCCTCGATGTCGCGGTTGACGCGCACGTACCGTGCGGGGCCCTCGCGGCTCGAGCGAAGCGCGAGCACGGCGGCGATCGCCGCGCGAGCGCGGTCCTTCTCGTCGGGTGGAACGCCGTCCTCGAGGTCGAGGATCGCGACGTCCAGAGCGCTCGGGACGAACTCTCCCAGCCCGAGCGCCCGCTCGACCATCCGCGGGCGGTGCGCGGGCACGAACATGAGCGAGCGCAGCACCTGCATCAGTACGAACGCGGCATGCCGAGGACGTTCTGACCCAGGTACGCGAGCACGAGGTTGTTGCTCACCGGCGCGACGATGAGCAGGCGCGTCTCGCGGAACTTGCGCTCGACGTCGTACTCCGAGGCAAACCCGTAGCCGCCGTGCGTGTCGAGCGCCGCGTTCGCCGCGTCCCAGGACGCCTGCGACGCGAGAAGCTTCGCCATGTTCGCCTCAGGTCCGCACGGTTTGTCGTTGTCGTAAAGCCACGCGGCCTTGTCTCGCACCAGAGCGGCCGCTTCGATGCGCGCGTGGGCCTGCGCGATCGGGAACTGAACGCCCTGATTCGCACCGATCGGCCGGCCGAACACAACGCGGCTCGTCGCGTACCGGGATGCGCGCTCGACGAACCAACGGCCATCGCCGATCGCCTCGGACGCGATGAGGATGCGTTCCACGTTCCAGCTGTCGATGATCTGGCGGAAGCCTTGCCCCTCTTCGCCGACGAGATCCCGCGCGGGGATCTCAAGATTCTCGATGAAGAGCTCGGTCGTGTGATGGTTGAGCATCGTGCGGATCGGCCGGATGGTGATGCGTCCGTCCGCGAGAGCTCGCTTCAGACGGACGATGAAGACCGAGAGGCCCTGCGTCTTGTCCTGGAGCTCCTCGTACGGCGTCGTGCGCGCGAGAAGAAGGAGCAAATCGGAGTGCTCGGCGCGCGAGATGAAGACCTTCTTGCCGTTGATGATGTAGCGGCCACCCTTCATCTTCACCGCGGTGGTCCGCAGCCGCGTCGTCTCCGAGCCCGTTTCGGGCTCGGTGATCCCGAACGCTTGCAGGCGCGTCTGTCCCTTCGCAAGAGCGGGAAGATACTTGCGTTTCTGCTCCTCGCTTCCGTGCTTCAGGAGCGTGCCCATCGTGTAGATCTGCGCGTGGGCGCTCGCGGCATTGCCGCCCGAGCGATTGATCTCTTCCAGGATGACGGCTGCGTCCGCGACCTTGAGCGCCGGCCCGCCGTACTCGGTCGGGATGAGCGCGGCGAGCCACCCCGCTTCGGTCAGCGCGTCCACGAACTTCTCCGGGTACTCGCTCTTGCGATCGACCTCGCGCCAGTACGTGTCGCCAAAATCGGCGCAGAGCTTCCGTACGGCGGCGCGGATGTTCTCCCGATCCGGATCGCTGGAGAAGTCCATCTCAGTCCCGAGGCGACGGCGGCTCGCGGCGCGGTGCGGCGGCGCGGGTCGGGACCATGAAGCTGCGAGTCATGATGAGAACGACGGTGCCGTCCGGCTTGAACCCGCGTTGCCGGACCTTAACGATGCCCCATCCGCTCCGCGATCGCGACGCGCGGGTATCGAGCACCTCGGTGTCCGCGTAGAGGGTGTCGCCTTCGAAGAGCGGGTTCGGGAGCTTCACCTCGTCCCATCCGAGGGCAAACCCGTTCCGGCTCGTGTGCGGGACCATGAGCCCGGTCACGACCCCGATCGTGAACACGCTGTTCACCAGGGGCCGCTTGAACTCGGTCTGCGACGCGTAGTGTGCGTCGATGTGAATCGGGTTCTGGTTATTGGTGAGCAGCGAGAACCAGATGTTGTCGGCCTGTGTGATGGTGCGGCCGGCAGAGGATCGAAACACGTCGCCGACCTTGAAGTCTTCGAGAAACGGACCGTCCGTCACGCCGCGAATGCTAGTTCGCGACCGCTGCTCCCCGGGGAGGACTCGAACCTCCAACCTACTGATTACCCGTTCCCCGAGGTTTCCCTCGGGCGTGGACTATCTCATTGCCATGGCGCGTTTCCGCGCTACAGGCACTGGGCGCTTAGTCTCTGAACCTTCCCGAGGCGTTTCCTCGGGCTTGGCTGCGGATTGCCATGGCGCCTTCGCGCTTTAGGTTTCCCGCAATTCACCCAGTTTTCATTCTTGGGTTTCCCCAAGACGCTGCTACCATTTTTGGCACAGTCAGCCGCGCTGCCATTGCGCCACCGGGGACCGTGCGTGCGATTTTAGGCTATCGCACGGATCGACCGATAGAGGGATGCCACCTCCCTAAGCCGATGACGTATCCATCTCGCGTGACAGCGAGTGATGGCAGCGGACGGTGCGCAAGATCGGGTCGAACTCGATACCGCGTATCGCCTGCTGTGGCTGGCCGTCGTGTTCGACATCCTGGCATTCGGTGTCGGCTTCAGATGGCCGCAGCTGGCATGCAACACATCCTTTCGAAGACTTCTTCTCACCGCCGCCGCTCCTCGTTCTCGGGCTCGGCATTCTTCTTGCGCGAACGACGGACTTCGTCCCCCTGATGGTGCCGACCGTGGTCGTCGGGCTTCGCGGCTCGGTGGCGATAGGCTGGCGCTGGTGGGCGCTCACCGTCCTCTGCTTCGGGGTCGCGACCGCGATCATCTGGGACCAGCCGTTCACTCGTGCCGGCGCGCTGCTCGCGGCGCCAATCAGGGCGCTCGACCCGTCGCGCATCGGACGTGATGTCTCGTTGAAAGTGCGACGCGCCGCCGCGTCCTCGCCTGCGTCACGCTCGCCGGCATCGCGGCGCTCGCGTTCACGAGCGTCGGCGACCGCGCGCTCCGCGTCCGCACTCCCGAAGCTCGATCGACGGTCTTTCCTCCGCGCGGTGGTGGACAGCATTCGGGTCGAGACCGGCACTGGCGCGTTTCATTCGATCGCCTGGTCGCATATGGCCCAGGTCTGGTCCGGCAACAAGCAGCTCCACTACGAAGCCTGGATCCGTGACCGCCTCGGGGTGATCGAGGTCGGACTGCACTTCGAAGCCGATGCCCTCACGAACGCTCGTCTCCTCGCCGCCTTCCGCGCGCACGAACGCCATATCCGCCGCGCGCTCGGCCCGGACGTGCGGATCGAAGGCTGGGACAAGGGCTGGGCGCGTGTGTGGGAGCCCGTCGCGCTCGTGACCCTGGATCGATCCTTCCTCGACCGCATTGGAACGCGTATCGCCGCGTACGTCGTGGCGCTCGAGCCGATCCTGCGCGCGGAGCTGCCGGCGGACGTTGCTTGGACCGAATCGAGACCGAAGCGCTAGGGCTCGCCGCTTATGCTCCGCGGCATTGTGCCCGGCGGCAGCGCCGTGGAGGAAGGGAGACTCATCTTGTCGGTCCAAGCCGCATCGACCGCGCTCGCGCCCGCCGCCATGGGCGCGCGGGTCGTCGCGTTCATCGTCGACGGCATCGTCGTCATCATCTTGCAGTCCGTGATCGGGTCGATCGTGCCCGACGCAACGATCATTGGAGGTCTCACGCGAGCCATCATCTTGGCCGTCATCGGCTTCGGATACTTCGCCTACTCGTGGACGGCGTGGCGCGCCTCTCCCGGCCAGCGGATTTTCGGCCTCGTCACCGTAAACGCGGCGGACGCAAGCACTCTGAACTGGAGTCAGGCCGCAAAGCGGTGGGCCTTCCTCTTCGGCCCGGGAGTCTTGAGCTCCCTCTTCCAGTTCAGCGGTGTGTCAGCGATCGTCGCCCTCCTCGCCATCCTGTACGCGGTCTACCTTCTCTACACGGCAGCGACGGACCCGCTCAACCAGGGTTTCCACGACAAGCAGGCGGGAACGCTCGTCGCGATGAAAACCGGCTAGCTCTCCTCAGCGCGCGAAGAAAGAGGGGCGGGCGCACGGCCCGCCCCTTTTGCGTCTTAGTTGCCGTGGAGCGCGGCCACCAGATCGGGGATGAGATTCGCCGCGTTGGGCGTCCCGAGGCCGGTTACGGGATCCCAGCCCGTGGTGGCGGGATATCCCGGGACGGTCGGGTCGCCTTGGTTCGTGTTGTTCGTGGCGATGTCGAAGAAGTCCTTCGCGTACCGAGCCGGATTCGCTCCGATCTTGTAGAGGGCAGCGTTGATCGGACCGAGCGACCCGCCGTTCAGCTGACCGGCGATCGCCACGAGCCCCGCCCATTGCGGGCACGAAAGCGACGTGCCACCGATGTCGTACCAGCCGGTGTTGTTGACGTTGCTGCCCAAGCCGTCGGGCGGAAGCGAGAGGTAAACGAGCGCACCCGTCCCGGCGCTTGCCTGGAACGCGACGTCCGGCACTCCGCGCGTCGCGCCGATCGGCGTGCTCCCCGCGGGAAGCGTGTTCTGCCAGCTCTCCTTCGCGAAGACATGACTGAATCCGCCGCCCGAGAACGTCCAGGCGACTTCGGCGTTCACGCCGCCGGGGTTATAGGTGTTGCTGCCGCATTTCGCGCCGATCCCGGCCTTCTTGTAGTTCGTCCGCGGCTGGTTCGTCGTCGCGAGCGGATCGGTGCAGAGGTACGTGCCGCCGACGCCGGTCACGAGCGGATCCGACCCGGGCCACGAGACCGTCGGGAACGGAATGAGGTTGCCGCCCTTGGCGGTCGGCTGCTTCGTACCGTTCGCGGTCCCGCCGTCGCCGGACGACGCGAGGACGGTGACGCCGTTCGCCGCGGCGTTCTTGAACGCGTAGCGAAGATTTTCGAGCGATTGGAAGCTGCTGAAGGCTTCCTCCGCCGAGCCGAAGCTCTGCGAGATGACGTCGGCGAGATGGTTCGTAACGACGTAGTCCTCAGCCATCATCATCTGTGGGAAACCCTGCACGCCGAGCGTCTCGGCGTTGTTCGTGTGTACGAGCAGGATGTTGGCACCGGGCGCGATCGCGTGCGCGGTTTCAACGTCGAGCGCGACCTCGAGCGCCCACGCGCTTTTGTCCTCGAGGTGGGTTCCGTTGCCGGGCTGGGGCTTCGTCGCCGGCGACCCTGTGATCGCGAGTACCTTGAAGGTCGGCATGCTTGCGGTGCACGTGACGCCCTCCTCACCGCACATCGGCGCGAGGCCGAACGCCTGGTTGAACACGTGGAGGTCGTGCGCCATGGTGTCGCTGCCGTACGAGTCGACCACCGCAATGGTCCGGCCCTTACCGTCCAAGCCCCGCGCGTACAGCGGGCCGACGTTATAGGCGGACTGGATCGCCTGTGGCGTGAAGCACGTGCGTCCTACCGCTTCGCAGTCGGCATTCGTCGGAGGTTTCGTGCCCGTCTTGATGAACTGGAAGTCGGTGACCCACGGTTGCGGGATCGCCTCACTACGGGCGGCGGTGCCCGATGCATTGGATGTTCGAGCTTGAAGTCCGGCCCCGCCGAGCGCGATCGTCGCGACCAATAGAGCAAGCGCGCTGAGACACGCGGCAAACAGCTTCATCGCTTCCCTCTCCTCCATGACGCCCCAGTAATGCGCGCGAAACCGTAGCACGGTGGGTCTAGCGAGCGGTCGCTGGCGTTCGCGCGAAAGAGCGGCGGTAGAACTCGAGCGTGCGGCGCCAGGACGTGCACGCCTGGTCGTAGCCAGGGGTTTTCGAATCCTCGAGGGACGCCTTCAGAAAGCCGTGACCAAGGCCGGGATAGATGTGGAACTCATGCTCTTTTCCACTGGTTTCCAGTGCCGCCCGCAGCTTCTCGACGTTTTCCATTCCGGCGCCCGCATCCTGATCGCCCCAGTGACCCAGGATTGGGCCGCGCATCTTCGGCGCGAGATCGATGGGCGACGCATCGGTCCGCGCATCCGCCGGAAAGCCGTAGTACGAGACGGTCGCCGCGAGGTCGTCGCGTCGGGCCGCGAGCAGAAGAACCTGCGTCCCGCCCATGCAGAAGCCGATCGTCCCGACGGCGCCGCTGACTTCCGGCTGCGCTCGGAGCCAGTCGACGGCGGCCGACATGTCGCGGCTCCAGCGCTTGAAATCGAGCCGCTTCGCGCGTGCCATCGCGGCCTCTCGCGTCGGTTCGGGGAGAGAGCCCTCCCGAAAAAAATACTCCGGCGTCACGGCGACGAACCCCGCCTGCGCGAGGCGCCGCGCGAGCTGGTCGTAGAACGGGCTTCGTCCGAAAACGTCATTGATTACCAGAACACCCGGTGCGGGCGTTCGCTCGGGGAGTGCGAGCAGGCCCGGCATCGCACCATCCTCGACTGGAATCGCGACGTCCTTTACCCGGACATCAGGGATCGGCGCGCCGGCAGGGACCTCCGGATGACACATCCCGCGTTAACCACCTCCGGACACAGGAGCGCGACGGCGCGAGTCTAGAGTCCGGCGGGAGGGCGCGAGACCGTGTCGCGAGTAGCGCGCGAGGACGACGGGGCGGGAAGCGCCGAGTCGCTTCGCCCATGCCGAGTGGCTCTCGCGGACGGCGACGGGCGACGCCCACGAAGCCCCGACAAGATCGAGGCCGTGTTCCGCGTACGCGCCGGACCGCGCGCTCAGCACGCTCGGGGTGATCTCGCCCACGCCATCCCGGTCAACGGCAGAGATGAGCACGCGCAGCTCGGCGCCCGGCTTCAAGAGATCGGCGATCGGGCCGACGATGCTGGGCGACGCGTCCACGAGTCCTCGGAGGAGCGAGCCCCACGGAAAGTGCACGCTCACCTCGTGGGCGATCTGCGACAGCTGCGGCGGTAGTCGCTCGACGCCTTCGACGAGGAAGGCGATGTTGGCGAGGCGTGCCCGCTTCGCTCGCCACGCGCCACGGGCGAGGCCGTCAGGGCTCGCATCGATGGCGATCGCTAAGGTCGTTGGCTCGGTCCGCGCACGATGCAGAACGTAACCGCCGTCACCCGCACCCACGTCCACGAGGACGTGGCCGAACGAGGCGGCTATCGCAAGGGTCTAACCGACGTCCACGTCCACGAGCTGCTTGCCGATCACGCTATGCATCGCTCGATGCTACGTCACACGCCCCGCGCCATAGCGATGAGACGGGTGAACAGCAGTGCCGACCCGAGCACGGTCAGGACCGTACCCACGAGAGCGGCGCCCATCGCATCGGTGCGCGGGAAACGACTGCGGCGGGCCAGTGCGATCGCCGCTACGCCGAATCCCGCCCCGACCAGCACCACGGCACCGAGAAACGCGTCGTATAAGAGGAGCCGCCGCGCGGTGAAGAACGGGGGATAGGGGCTCGACTCCAACGCGCTCGCGCCTTCGACGAGGATCGCGATCGCGGCCGAGCCGAGACCTACGGCGACGCCGAGTACGGCCCCGGTCCAGCCCCACGTCCGGTCGCGGCGGGCGCTCAGCCCGTCGGTCGCGGAGATCGGCGTCTCGCTAAGGCCTCCGCGCTGCATCCACGGCCTCGAGCGCGTTGCCCACCAGGCGCTGCGCGCCGCCGACCGCGCGCGGGACGTCGAAGCGTCGATCAAAGCTCCCGAGGTTCTCCGCGGCCTCTAGCGCCTCCTCGAGGGCGGACTCGGCAAGCCGGAGTGCCGACGCCAGGCGCTCGAGCTCGCCCGGATCGATCTCTTTCATTGACGCATCATTGCACTGCATGCCGCAGAGCCGTGACCGTTCGTCCGCGCTCGAGCCCATCCGCCGAGTGCCGCAGATCCGGCAGTACTCGCCGGACCCGGTGCCCGACGATGTCGTCGATCAGCTCCTGGAGCTCGCGCGCTGGACGGGAAGCGCGAAGAACGGCCAGCCGTGGCGCTTCATCGTGGTGCGTGACAGGGATCGCCTGAAGAAGATCGCGGCCCTGCGGCCACCGATCGGCTGGCTCGCCGGCGCGCCCCTTGGGATCGCGATCGTTCTCGACGGCGCGGAAGGGATGTTCGGGGCGTACGACGAAGGGCGTCTCACCGAGCGCCTGCTGACCGGCGCGACCATGCTCGGCTACGGGGGCGGGATCGCGTGGTTCGGTGGCCCGGCGCAGGACGCCGAGGCCAAGCGGATCCTCGGCGTTCCGGACAATCTGACCGCGCGCCAGATCGTGATGATCGGCCGCCCGAAGTCGACCAAAGATCCGCGTCCGTCCGGACCCATGCGCGGGCGGAAGCCGCTCTCGGAGCTCGTGAGCTACGACCGCTGGGGCAACTCGAAGCAGGAGTGAAGAAGGGCTCTTCATCGTTTTGACCCGGGACTAGCATCCTGCCCGCCACGCCACACGCGTGGCAGGGGAGGGAAACGATGCCGAACCATCGGTCGCTCATCCAGCGGTGGGGATCCGCGCTCACCGTCGCGCTTCTTCCACTCGTCGCGCTGGCGCTCGTCGGCCCGTCGGTCGCGGCCGCGCCGCGGTTTGGAGAATGGTCCACTCCGGTCAATCTCGGGCCGGTCGTGAACTCGGCCAACATCGACTTCGGCCCGGCGATCACACCGAATGGCCTCAGCCTGTACATCAGCGTGTTCTCCGCGTCGAAGGGCGACGAGGACATCTTCGTGTCGCACCGGGAGAAGCGCAGCGACCCATGGGGCGTTCCGGTGAGCCTTACGCCGATCAACACGAGCGCCAATGAGCGCGTGCCGGCCTTCTCTCGCGACGGCCGGACCATGTTCTTCGCGAGCGATCGCCCAGGCGGATTCGGCAACACCGACGTCTGGATGACTCGCCGCGATAACCCTCGCGACGATTTCGGCTGGGGTCCGCCGGTGAACGTCGGTCCTGGAGTGAACACGCTCGCGTCTGAGGCCGGCCCCGCGCTGTTTGAGCGAGACGGCGGAGACGACGAGGACGCGAACGAGTCCGGAGGCGTCCTAATCTTCAACAGGGACCCCGGCACGGGCCAGGATCTCTATATGAGCCTGCGCGGACAGGACGGCGCGTTCGGGATTGCGACCCCGGTAACAGAGCTGAACACACGGTTCACCGACGCGCGAGCGACGATCCGCTCCGACGGGCTCGAGATCTTCTTCTTCTCGAACCGACCCGGCTCCCGGCAGACCGATCTCTGGACCGCCACTCGGTCCAGCACACGCGATACCTGGTCGACCCCGGTGAATGTCGGCCTCGTCGTGAACTCGGCGTTCGGCGACATTCAACCGTATCTATCTCGGGACGCGCGAACGCTCTTCTTCAGCTCGAACCGGCCCGGCTCGAACAACGGCGACATCTGGATGACCACGCGTGTGAGGGTCGGCGAACCGGACGACGACTAGCTCCAGAAAGGGCCGCGACTTGCGTCGCGGCCCTTCTTCTTATTCCAGGTAGTCCTTGAGCTTGCGGCTCCTCGATGGGTGGCGCAGCTTGCGCAGCGCCTTCGCCTCGATCTGGCGGATGCGCTCACGAGTCACGTTGAACTCGCGGCCCACTTCTTCGAGCGTTCGCGTGCGCCCGTCCTCGAGACCGAAGCGCAGCTGCAGCACACGGCGCTCCCGGCCGGTCAGCCCTTCGAGGACCGACTCGACCTGCTCCTTCAGGAGCTTGTGCGACGCTGCGTCGCTCGGCGCGAGGGCCTGGTTGTCCGGGATGAAGTCCCCGAGGTGGCTGTCCTCTTCCTCGCCGATCGGCGTCTCGAGCGAGACCGGCTCCTGCGAGACCTTGACGATCTCGCGGACCTTGTCGGCGGTGATGAGCATCCGCTCGGCGATCTCCTCCGCGGTCGGCTCGCGGCCGAGCTCCTGAAGGAGTCCACGTGAAACGCGGATGAGCTTGTTGATCGTCTCGACCATGTGGACCGGGATGCGGATCGTCCGCGCCTGGTCCGCGATGGCGCGAGTGATCGCCTGACGGATCCACCACGTCGCGTACGTCGAGAACTTGTAGCCCTTGCGGTAGTCGAACTTCTCGACCGCACGGATGAGACCGATGTTCCCTTCCTGGATCAGGTCGAGGAAGCTCATGCCACGGCCGATGTACTTCTTCGCGATCGACACGACGAGACGAAGGTTCGCCTCGGTCAGGTTGTGCCGCGCGTCGTCGCCCTTCTGGATGAGCTCGTCGGCGAGACGGCGCAGTGCGCGCTGCTCGTCGGAGTCGAGCTGCGCGAGCTTGTCGAGATGCTTCACGAGGATGTCGCGAAGCTCGGCGCCGAGCATGACGAGCTCGCCGAGACGCTCCGCGCCTTCGGCCGGCCCGTGGATCTTCGCGTACTGCGGCAGGATCCGGAACGCGAGACGCTCGGGATCGCGGCGCGCGGCGTCGATGAGGGCGACGGTCTCGTCGATGAGCACCTTCGCCTCGTAACTGATCTCTTTGCTGTTCGCCTCGCCCTGAAGCGGGTCGCGCAGCTTGAGGAGCCGGTTCGCGACGCGCTTCAGCTCCTTGCCGCCTTCCTCATCACCGAGCGTGAAGCGGAGCGACTTGTTGGTGAACCGGGTGGCTTCGTCGACGAATTCCTTCGGACGTCCGAGGGCCATGCGCTTCTTCACCTCGACGCCGAGCTCGTACAGGTGGATCACCGAAAGCGCCGGCGATACGAGCGCCTGCTCGCCCAGCTCGATCGATTTGGCAAGGTTGACCTCTTCCTCCGCGGTGAGCAGGGGAACCTTCCCGATCTCCTTGAGGTACATGCGGACCGGGTCGTCGACGCTGATGAGGTCCGAGGCCAGGACCGATGCGATCGAGTCCTCGCGCTGGAGTTCCTCGGTCTCTTCCTCTTCTTCCTTGACCTGGGCCCACGTGGGCGAGCGCTCGGCCTCGAGGATCTCGACGTTGTTGTCGTCGAGCGTTGTGAGGAGCTCCTCAACCTCTCCGGGCTCAGCGTCCGGGATCGCCCGGACGATGTCTTCCTGCGTGACATAGCCCTGCTGGCGGCCACGCGCGATGAGGCGCTCGGCTGCTTCGCGGTGCTCCGGGTGGATCCCGCGCTGCTCAGGCGCCGCCGCGCTGGCCGTCGTCGTTTCCTTGATTTTGGTGCTGCTCTTCATTCATCCCTCTCGTCGGCGTCCGCCGCCTGTAAGACCGTGTGTCGCTCCCGGCGGCGCATGAGCTCCGTGAGCTCGTTCGCCAGCTGGGCAACCTCTCCGTCCACCGTCCCTACGTCGCCGCCATTGGCCCGGGCAAGCTGACCTTGCGCGGCCTTCATGCGGCGCCGCAGGTTTCGTTCCCGAAGTCCGAGGGCAGCGATTTCGACCGCCTGCGCGACGTCCACTTCGCCTTCGAGCTCAGGCGCTGCTACGCCAAGGGCCGCGGCTTTGGCGGCCAGATGAGCCGGCAGGTCAGAAGTCGGATGCTTCCCCGCCTTGAGCCATACGAGCATCGCTCGGTGGTCGGGGTCGTCGAGGTCGCCGGGGGCGAGTTCGGTTCGCGCTGCCTCTTCTGGAAATCGGATCAATAGTGCCATTAGGTAACGCTCCGCAGGGGCCGTTTGTTTCGCGGGAGTCTCATTGGCCGGGACGGCCGAGCGCTGAGTCGGCGGCGGCGCGGCGGCGGCCTCGCGCCGGAGGGTTTCCTGATCGACGCCCGTCGATGACGAGAGCGTGCCGAGGTAGAGCTCCCGCGTGAGCTGATCCGGCTCGCCGCCGACGAGCGGGAGCGTCTCCGCGAGGAACTGCCGCCTGCCGGCATTGCTCTCGAGATCGCTTCGCTGAGCGATCCGGGCGAGCACGAACTCGAGCACCGGTTTGGCGTGCGCGAGCAGCGCCAGGAGACCTTCGGGATCGCGTCGCGCGAGGACGTCCGGGTCGGTATCCGCCGGCAGCACGGTCACGTAGACGGCGAGCCCCGTCGTGGCCGTGACCGCACCGCGGCCGGCCCTGCGAACGGCCCGCTGGACCTGCTGGGCCAGGTCGATCCCTCTCCGCTCCGCGGAGTTCTGGCCGGCGGCATCGCCGTCGAAGGCGACGATCGCTCGCTCGATCCGCATCGCGTCGAGGACGTGGTACTGGTCCTCGGTCAGCGCGGTGCCCATGGAGGCGACCGCGTTCTCGAAACCGGCCTGATGCAGTGCGATGGCGTCGAAATAGCCCTCCACGATGATCGCCGAGCGCTCCTTCCGGATCGCGGCCCGGGCGGCATCCAGCGCGTACAGGGTCGCGCTCTTGTTGAACAGGACTGTCCCCTGCGAGTTGACGTACTTGCCGCGCTGGTCGGCGCGCATGGCGCGGCCCCCAAAGGCGATGATCCGGCCCCGCCCGTCCTTTATGGGGACGATCAGGCGGTCTCGGAACCAGTCGAAGGCCCCCCGGTCGCTCCGGCCAACGAGTCCTGCGGCGAGGACCTCCTCGTCCGAGTACCCCTTTTTGCGGAGATACCCCACGAGCCCGTCCCAACTGTCCGGGGCGTAGCCGAGTCCGAACTTGTCGGCGGTTTCCGGCCGAATTCCACGGTCGGCGATGTATCGGGCGACCTCCTTCCCCCGCTCGGTGCCGCGGAGCGCCTGCCGGAAGTAGAAGTGCGCGGTGTCGTTCGCCGCGAGGAGGCGCTTCTCCCGCTCTACCTCGGCTGGGTCGCGCCGACTGGTCAGCTCCACTCCGGCCCGCTCGGCGAGGACCTTCAGGGCTTCGACGGGCTCGAGTCCGTCGAGCTCCTCGAGCCACGTAAAGATGTCCCCGTGTTTTCCACAACCAAAACAGTGATACGTACGCCGATCGGGGTCGACCGTGAACGAAGGCGTCTTCTCAGAGTGGAAAGGGCAGAGCCCCGAGTAGGCGCGGCCGACCTTCTTGAGCACCACGCGCTCGCTGATCAGCTGAACGATATCGACGCGCTCTTTGACTGTGTCGAAGTCCCCCGGCATCAAGCCAAGTATCGCGCCCGGCTTGCTCTATGGGGAAAGCTTCAGCAGCTCCTCAAGCTTGGCCGCGTCGACCGGCTTCGTGACGTGCCGATCGAACCCGGCCTCGCGGGCGAGGCGACGGTGCCGATCTTCGCCGTAACCGCTGAGCGCGACGAGCAGCGCGTCACAAAGCCCGAGTTGGTCGCGCATATGCTTCGCGACCTCATACCCGTCCATCTCGGGCATGCCGATGTCGAGAAGCACGACATCCGGACGGTGCAACCGGGCGTGATCCAGAGCTTGCGGGCCGTCGTGCGCGGTGGTGACCTCGTGACCAAAGTCGCGGAGCAACTCCCCGAGCGCCTCAGCCGCGTCGACGTTGTCGTCGACCACGAGGACACGACGCTGTGGGGCCGAGGAGGCGGCCGGAGCCGGAGCGGCATCGCCGTCGGCGACCGGCGGAAGGCGCAGGGGCAGGCGGACAACGAACTCGGTGCCGTGGCCGGGGCCGTCGCTCAACGCGTCGACGGTACCGCCGTGCAGCTCCACGAGCCGCCGCACGAGGGTCAGACCGATCCCGAGGCCGCCGCGCGCGCGAGTCCGGGCCTGCGGACCTTGCATGAACAGCTCGAAGGCGTGCTTCCGCAACTCCGGCGAAAGGCCGGGGCCGTCGTCCTTGACGCCGACGACGAGGTCGTTCCCTTCTATCCGAGCACGCAGCCAGATGCGGCCGCCCACGTCGGTGTATTTCGCCGCGTTGTTCAGCAGATTTGTGAAGACCTGTGCGAGCCGGGCGGGATCGGCGAGGAACCTCACGGGTTCCGAGGGCAGATCGACCGCGATCCGGTGGCCGCGCTCGTCGATGAGCGGTCGCGCGCTCTCGATCGCCTGCTCGACCACAGCGCTCAAAAGAAGCGGCTGCTCGCGAAGCTCGATCTTTCCACGCGTGATGCGGGAGACATCGAGGAGATCGTCGATCAGTCGGGTCATGTGCTCGATCTGGCGTTCGACGATCTCGCGCGAACGCGCGACGCGACCCGGCTCGGTCTCATGGATGCGCATGAGCTGCAGGGCGGTCGTCACGGGCGCCAGCGGGTTCCGGAGCTCGTGGCCGAGCATCGCGAGGAACTCGTCCTTACGGCGATCGACCTCGGCGAGCTCGTCGATCTTGCCTCGCAGAGCAGACTCGAGCACCGCACGCTGCTTGCTTTCGGTCTCGAGCGCTGCAGCCTTCTGCTGGAGCATCGCGATCACGCGATTGCGCTCGTCAGCCTCCGCGATGCTGTAGCTCTCGGCCGGCGTGACCCAGGTGTGTGCCGCGTTGATATCGGCGAACGGCTTCGCATGAACGGCGTCATCGAAGTGCTTTATCGGGTAGGCACAGAGAAGGGCGAACGTCTCTCGTCGAGCAAGATCGTTCCAGAGCTCCTCGAGTTGGATCGCAGCGTCCTGGTTTCCCGCCGCCCACAGGAGGGCGACCATCTCGCCGAACGCGAGCACGCGCCTGTCGCCGCCGCGCGCGGTCCGGATGACGGGTCCGATAGTGTCGGCGAAGCGATGCGGGTCCGGCGTTCCGTCGACCATGAACCGTGAGAGCGTGGCTTGCGCGTCGAGCGCGTGGTAGCGGCCGCCTGCCTTCAGGCGCGACAGGTCGATGCCCTGACGGAGGAGCCGCGATTCGACGCCGTCGCGATGGGCGGGCGTGGCGATGAGGACCGCGGCATCGCTACCGCGCAGGCCCTCGGACATGAAGTCCGTGACCCGGTCGTAGAGGAACCCTTCCTTCTCGTAGTACTGGACGAGGTGCCCATCGTTCATGGACGCACTCGTACCGTTCGTCGCCACTGAGGATGACCGTTTGCCAAATTCGTGCCAAAGAAAATTCGGGAGGGCCTCGGCCCTCGTTACAAATGGCTCCAGCCCGATGGGATGAAGATCGAGACGTACGTGTCGAGCGCATACCGGTCCGTCATCCCCGCCACGTAGTCCGCGACCGCGCGCTTGGGGCCGTCCCGCTGAGCGATGCGCTGATGCTCGGGCGGCAGGAGCTCCGGGTGCTTCTCGAAGTGCTGGAGAAGATCCCAAAGGACGCCCTGGGCCTTGCGGTCCTCGGTCTTGGCCGGGCCGGCGAGGTAAACGTTCTCGAACATGAACTTGCGGAGCGCGTTGGTCGCATCGAGGACCTCGTCGCTCATGGTGACCTCGCGCTTGCCGTACGAGGTCACGATCACGTCGTAGATCATCGTGTCGAGGCGCTCGGCACGATCGCGCCCGAGCGAGGCGCCGATCTCTTGGGGGATGTCCTCCTCGCGAACGATCTCCGCGCGCATGGCGTCGTCGATGTCGTGGTGCAGGTACGCGATCTTGTCGGCGTAGCGCACCACCCA
>VBIZ01000175.1 GCA_005880575.1 Chloroflexota bacterium
GAGGACGTTGTCCGCCTCGAGGAACACCGCAAGGCGCTCGCTGTCGGAGATCGCGCGGTCGACCGCGCAACGGTGGAGCCACGCGATCGCAGCGGGGAGGTTCAGGTCGTCGGCCAGCGCGCGCCCGAATGGCTGGAGCCAGCGGTCGTGGAGCGAGCTGCCGCTCGGATCGCCCTCGGGGATCTGTGACCAGTGGCGCACGCGCTGGCGGAGGTGATCGAGCGCTTCCGCGGCTTGTCGCAACGCCCCGAGCGAGAACTGCATCCGCGTGCGGTAGTGCGTGAGGAGACACAGGTAACGGAAGGCGAGCGGATCGATATCGAGCTCGACGAGGTCGTCGATCGTCACCGTGTTGCGCGCCGACTTCGCCATCTTCACGCCGTCGGCGAGGACGTGCTGCCCGTGCACCCAGTGGCGGACCGACGCGTGGCCGTATGCGCCCTCGGACTGGGCGATCTCGTCCTCGTGGTGCGGAAAGATGTTGTCCACGCCGCCGGTGTGCAGGTCGAAGCGCTCGCCGAGGTATTTCGTGCTCATCGCCGAACACTCGACATGCCAGCCGGGAAAGCCGCGACCCCAGGGCGACTCCCAGGTCAGGGCTCGACCCGCCTCGGCCTTCTTCCAGAGCGCGAAATCCGCGGGGTCGCGTTTCTCGGGGTCGACCTCGCCTCGCACGCCCTGCCGGAGCGCTTCGCCGACGTTGCCCGAGAGCTTTCCGTATCCGGCGAACCGCCTCACCGCGAAATACACCGCGCCTCTCACCTCGTAGGCGAGGCCGCGGGCGATGAGCCTCTCGACGATGGCGATCATTTCAGGCACGTGATCGGTCGCGCGCGGAAAGTGCGTGGCCGGGAGGATTCCGAGCCGGCGCTCGTCCTGGTGGAAGCGGCCCTCATAGAACTCGGCGATCTCTTTGGGGGTCTTGCCCTCCGCAAGAGCGGCCGCGATGACCTTGTCCTCGCCACGCTCGACCGCGTCCTGACGCATGTGCCCGACGTCGGTGATGTTCTTCACGGCGACCACGGTGTTGCCGAAGTGCACGAGCGCCCGGCGAAGCCAGTCGGCGAGGAGATACGAGCGCAGATTTCCGAGGTGGGCCGGCCGGTAGACGGTCGGACCGCAGGTGTACATCCGCACCTCGCCGTCTCGCTCGGTGGTGAGCGGAACGACGCGCCGCTGAAGGGTGTCGTAAATGCTGAGCTGCACGACCTCCCCTCTCATGAGGGTAGACGCTCAGCGTGGGGCGGGGCGCTCGCCGAGAAGGCGCTCGAGCGTGCCGACCGCGCGTTCGATCGTGCCGAGATCGTCCGCGTCGAGCTCGCTGAGAAGCCGCTCGATCGCCTCGATGCGCATGTCTCGCCCGCGCGAGAGCGCGCGAAGGCCTTTGCGGGTCGCATGAACGCGTATCACGCGGGCGTCGTTGCGGTCGGTAACCTTCCGCGCCACGCCCGCCCGCTCCATCTCGCTTACGAGCCTGCTCATGGTCGGCGGGCGGACCTGCTCTGCGGCCGCGAGCTCGCCGAGCGTCCGGGGGCCGCTCATGAGCACGGATAGGGCCGAGAGCTGCGCCGGCGAGACCCCGGTGAGCGGGTCGGTCCGGCGGGCGCGCCGCAGAAGATGGATCGCGGCCGAGTGGAGTCGGTTCGCGACTTTCCGCTCGCGGTCTCGACTTGCGCGTCCGGGCACGCGGTGATATTAGTTAGCAAGGCTAACGAATTGCAAACGGGGGAGGCCGAGGTGACGGAGGAGCTGTTCGCGGCGATCAGAGGCGGCGATGCGGCGGCGGTCGAACGACTCGTCGAGAGGGAGCGGGCGCTCGTCGACACGCGTGACGACAACGGACTCTCGCCCATCCTCACGGCGCTCTACAACGGCAAGAACGACATCGCGGCGGCGATCCTTCGGCGGCGGCCGAGGCTGACGGTGTTCGAGGCGGCGGCGGCCGGAGACCTCGAGCGCGTCCGTGAGCTTGTCGGGGACGATCCGGCGCTGGCGAACGGGATCGCCCCCGACGGGTATTCCCCTCTCGGTCTCGCCGCCTTCTTCAAGCGGCGCGAGATCGTGCGCTACCTGCTCGAAGCGGGCGCCGACCCGCGGCCGGCCTCCCGAAGCGGCGGATTCACCGCGCTGCATTCGGCGGTTGCCACGGATGCGGGCGCGGCCAACCCTGAGATCGTCCAGATGCTGCTCGACGAGGGCGCTGATCCGAACGCGAGGAGCTCGTCCGGTTCGACGCCTCTTCACACCGTCGCGTTCACCGGCGACCGCGCGAGCCTCGAGCTTCTCCTCTCCCACGGCGCGGATCCCGCCGTGAAGAACGCGCAGGCCAAGACCGCGGCGGACATCGCATCCGAGCGAGGGCACGCGGATGTCGCTCGCGTCCTCCGGGAGCGCTAGAGGATCGTCTGCCCCAGCGCGGACGCGACGAGCTCGACCGCGAGCGCGGCGGTGCGGTTTCCCTCGTCGAGGATCGGATTCACCTCCGCGATCTCGAGCGAGCGGAGCTTTCCGGAGGCGGCGAGCATCTCCATCGCGAGCTGCGCCTCGCGGTACGTGAGTCCTCCGCGAACCGGCGTGCCGACACCCGGCGCTTCGTCGGGATCGATCGCGTCCATGTCGAGCGAGAGGTGGATGCCGTCACCTTTTGAGGCGACGGCGATCGCCTTCTCCATCGCCGCGCTCATCCCCAAGCGGTCGATGTCCGCCATGGTTATGGCTGTTACTCCCGCCGCCTTGATGTTGCCCTTCTCGGCGTCGTCGACGCTGCGGAGCGCGATGAGCACGCCGTGGTGGCCGTCGACCGACCCGCGCAGCTCCTTCGGAAATGGATCGGCCGCGAGCCCGAAGGCGACGGCGAACGGCATCCCGTGGACATTTCCCGACGGACTGGTCTTCGGCGTGTTGCTGTCGCCGTGCGCGTCCATCCAGATGACCCCGGGCCGGCGCCCGCCGCTCGCGATCCCCGCGAGCGTGCCCATGGCCATCGAGTGATCGCCCCCGAGGACGACCGCGATGTTGCCCGCGCGCTCGATGTCGGCCACGACTTTGGACAGGTCGACGGCGACGCGGATGATCTCGTCCACGTGGTGCGCCCGGCCGTCCATCTTCGCGAGCTCGTTCCTGTCGACCTGACGGAAGTTCTTTGTCGCTCCCTCGTCGCGGTCGGCGACGCGGACATTGCCGCGGTCGCGCACCGAATAGCCGAGATTCGCGAGCCGGTCGCGCAGACCGGCGTAGCGGATGGCCGATGGCCCCATGTCGACACCACGGCGATTCCCGCCCAGGTCCATGGGGACGCCGACGATCTCGACCGTCTTGCTCATGTGGACGCCTTCGCCTTCGGCTGAAAGATCGCGAGGATCACGCCTTCGGCGGCGAGCTCGTCGCCGATCATCGTGCGGACCGCGACGCGCGCGAAGCCTCGGCGCATCTTCTCGAAGGTGGCTTCGAATCGCGCGGTGTCGCCCGGCTTGACCATGCGCTTGAAGCGCATCTCCTCGATGCCTGCGAAGAGGCCGAGGCCTTCGCGATAGTCCGGATGGGCCATGGCGCCGACGGTCGCGACCTGGGCCATCGATTCCACGAGGATGACGCCCGGCACGATCGGGTTACCCGGGAAGTGTCCCGCCTGGTACCACTCCGTGCCGGTGAAGGTGTGCTCCCCCACCGCGCGCACGCCCGGCTCGAGCTCGGTGACGCGATCGATCAATAGGAACGGGTCGCGGTGCGGGATGAGCGCCTCGATCGCGGCCTTGTCGAGCGTGGACATCGCGAGCGAGTCTAGAGAGCGAACGGCCCCGGCGATCCGCCGGGGCCTCGCTGTGTTCGACTGCGGTGCGAGAAGGTTACGGCGTGCCCACCGGAATCTCGTTGGCCTGGGCGGCGCCGTTGGCGTTGTCGAGCCCGATGACGAGCCAGCCGAGCTGCGGCGTGCCCGAGAACTTGCCCTTGTCGACCGAGACAGTGAGGGTCGCATTAGCGCCCGGTGTGAGCAGGACCTGATCTCCCGTCGAGACGGGCGGCTGGTGCGAGCGGAAGCTCGCCTGGGCAGTCGTGTCGACCAGCGCGCCCGGAACGATCGAGAACGCGTTCACCGAGTAGCGGAACTTCGTCGAGTTGACGGCCGGATCCAGGCCGATCTCGCTTGCGAGCGCCGGCAGAAGGAGCGTCGAGCCGTTCATCGGCGCGACCGCGACCCAAAGGTCGATGAGGTTGCCCTTCGCGTCGAAGATGAACGACGCGAACCGTCCATCGGACGAACCCGTCGTGACCGCGCCGAAGTCGGCGCCCACGACGAAGAAGTCGGGCTTCCCGTTGTTCTGGAGATCGATCGCGATGTCGAATTCGTTGATGCTCGGGTTCGACGCCTGGCCATAGGTGTTGATCGCGAAGATGAGCGAACGGTCATCCGTCGCTCCGCACACGCCAGTGGTGTCGCCACCGCAGAGGAAGTCCTTCGACTGGACCTGGACCCCCACGTCGCGGACGTCCATGGAGTCTTCCCCGCCGGTTACGTCGTTCGCGTCGTGGATACCCCAGGCGTAGACATCCGCCGTGCCCTTGTGGATGCCTGAGTTCGAAAGCGGCACGGTGGCCGTCGAGCCGGTGTCGGTCTTCGTGTACGCGCTCCTCGCGCCGGCCGTGATGTTCGAGAGGCCGCGCGGAACGAAGATGTAGGGAACGCGGAGGGAGTAGATGCCAGTAGCGCTTGTTGTGGGCGTCGCAACTACCGCGCCACGCGCGGTGCTGAGCGTGCCGAAGATCTGTGTGGAGGCATCGGGAAGCGCGGCCACGGCTGCGGCTGAGAGCGTCAACGTGACATTGGCCGTCGCCATGCCGCCAGCCGGAACCGTGAGGGAAGCCGGCGAGACACTCGCGACGCTGCCGAGCCCGGCACTCGCCGCGACGGTGAGGTCGTAGGTGATCGCGGATGCGCTGGTGTTGTGGATGGTCACCGGAAGAGTCTCGGACCGCGCGGCGGTGAACGTGCGGTAGCCGAACGACAGAGTGTCGCTGCCGTCAGCGGACGTGGTCATGTAGGCCACCGAGTCCACGGCGCGGCGAGCCTGCACGACGCCGGCGCCGGAGGTGCGCGGGTTGTAACCGAGGATCTTGGCGGCGCTCGCGTCCGCGGTGTTGATGAGCACCGCCTTGATCGCTTCGGCCGACCACGTCGGATGGGCCTGCGTAACGAGTGCGGCGAGACCTGTGGTCATCGGCGCGGCCATGGATGTCCCCGACATCCGTGTGCCCTGGTTGCCCGTGCCCATTGCGGTCGACTTCACGCTCACGCCGGGCGCGATGACCTCAGGCTTCATTCCGCTGTCGACATTCCTGGGTCCGCCCGATGTGAAGGAGGCTGCGCGCTGGTAGCCGGGGTTCGGGACCACGGCCGCGGTGATGGTGTTCGCGGTGCCCGCGTCCGCGGCGGCGAGCGTATCGCCGTCGCTCCCCGTCCCGAGGACACCCTTGACGCCGAAGAACGCGATCGTGACGTGGAACTGTTCGCCGGTGTCCGCGTCCGATGTGATGTCGCCCTCGAACGGCGGGTACCCGGAGCCGGTGTTGATCATCGCCACGGCACCCGCGCCAGCCTTCTGGCCGAGGATGGCTTTGTGCACGCGCGCGCAGGTGCCGCGAAGGACGACGACGAGCTTGCCGGAAACGCCCGCGTAATCCGACGCTGAGCAGCCGAGCGAAACGTTGCCGCTCGCGTCTTTGAGGACTTTGACTCCAAGAGGTCCGCTCGGTAGCGAGGCGCCGCTATCGCCCTGGAAGGGTCCGTTGGAAAGCTGCGCCGTGATCGTTTTGCCGGTGCTGAGCGAGATCGTCGCACCGGGGAACGTCGCGCTGGACGCATCGATGGCGGCGACCGAAAGTGCCCGCGAAGCCGCGGCCGGCGACCCGGTCACGTACGCACTGGCGCCGCTGTTCCCAGCGGAGGCGACGACGACGATGCCGTTCTCGGACAGGGTGTTCGAGGCGACCGAGTCGGGCGCATCGGCGCGCCCGAAGACAGAGCCGAGCGACATGTTCACGACGTCGACACCATCGGTCATCGCTCGGTTGAGAGCCGCGACGACCACCGCGTCGCTCGCGGAGCCTGAGCAGCCGAAGACCCGGTACGCGTAGATGGACGCTTGAGGTGCAACGCCTGGTCCGACAGTGAAGCTGTTGCTGTATGTCGTGCCGTTGTAGGGACCGGCGTAGGTGTTGCCATTCGAGAGGACACCGAACCCTGCCGCGGTTCCGGCCGTGTGCGAGCCGTGGCCGTTGCAGTCCAGAGGATCTGGATCCGGATGCGGGACTCGCTTGGCCGGGTCGGAGGACGCTTCGTCGTACGCGTCGCCGACGAAGTCGTACCCACCGACCACCTTCGCGGTCGGGAACGTCCCGGCCGAGATGGTGAGCCCGTTGTCGGCCTTGAACTTGTTGGCGCCGTCCGTTCCGCCGAAATTGGCGTGGTAGTAGTCGATGCCCGTATCGATGACCGCGAGCTTCACGCCGGTGCCGGTGAGCCCGAGATCGGCCCAAGCCGTGTTCGCGCCGATGTATTGGACGCCGGCGACGTTGTCGAGCGAGACGCTGTGGGACGGATACACGGCCTCGACGTCGGGGAGCGAGCTGAGCGCCGGGAGCGCGCTCATGGGCACTTGGGCGGCGATGCCGTTGTAAGCATCCTGGTACTGCAGAGTGGCCGTTCCACCCAGTGCCGCGACCGCGCTCGCGACCTGATCCTGCTTTCCCTTGAGCTGGCGGCGGATCGCGGCCCTCTCGTTGTCCGACAGATCGCGCCCTTGCTTCCGCGCCGCGACGCGCTCCTGTCCGACCGAATCGCCCGAGACCTTCAGGATGACTTCCGTCAGCCGATCACCGGCCAGGGAGGCCGGCTTGAACGTGCGGGCGAGTCCTGTCGCGGTGAGGTTCAGGTGCGTGAACGGCGCCGGCGCGGGATTCTCGTCACCCGCGTCGATTGACGGCGCCGCCAGAGCGACACTCGTCGTCAATAGTCCGATCGAGAAGAACGCTGAGAATCGAGCGATGCGCGCGAAGAAGCGCTGACGATGCATGTGGGTCTTCCCCCCTCTGCCAATTGGAATGAATGCGCGAAATCCCCGCGCGAGTATGGGTGCGCGTGACCCGGTCGACAAGGGTGGAGACCCGTCAGACGAACGGTCCGCATGCAACCGGGGCGTTGCTCGCCCGTGAGACAGCGGCAGAGATGGCAACAATAAAAGGGAGGCCACCCTTCGGTGGCCCCCTTTAGGCGCCGCGAAGCTCTGCGCGGTTATGGGTTGGTGACGAAAGTGACGGCAGCCGATCCGACGACGGACCCGACGAAGAGGTCGAGCCGCGCGTTGATGGCCCCACGCAGCACTCGACCGGCAGACGGCACGATGTTCGCGGTCGAATCAGCCCTGGCGCTGGCATTCACCGCTCGGGTCGCACCGGAAGTCATCGCGGCGGCCGACGTGGCCGCGTTGATCGAGCCGTACGCAGGATTGGCGATCGAATCCGTGTACGTGTAGCTGGTATTGCCCGACGGGACCGCGAACGGATCGACCAGCGATATCCAGAGTCCCGACGCCGGGTTGTTCACGCTGACCGTTTCGTTCGACGAGCTGGAGGTACTCGACCCTGCCAGGGTGCACGCGCCCGTGTGACAGTCGAATAGGAAGAGGTCGAGGTCTGCCGCCGGGTCGCTCGCTCCGCCGATCGTCGCCGTCACGTTGGTGCTACGGGCCGGTACGTTGATGTTCACAAGTTGGTGCGCGCCGCCGGACGCGATGCTCTCCGCGGCCGTGAACGCACTCGCGAACGGCGAACCGTTCGTCGCGATCGTGGCTGTCGCGTAGACATTGGTCGCGGTCAAGCTCTGGTTGTAGGTCGTTCCGACGGTCGCGGGATCTTGCGTCCAACTCGCCGGTGAGAAGTCGACGCGATATGCGGTGGCGGTCACCTTGAAGGTGGCGGGGTCCACGAGCGTCGTGCGCGACGCCTCGGTCCCGATCTCCCAGGTGCCTGGGAGTGGACTGACCTGCGTCGTACGCGGCGCTGTGTATGGCGCGGTCTGGAAAGCTGTGCTGCTCGGGTCGATCGGGACCCCGTACGGGTGGATCCGCACGAACTTCGATCGTCCGGTGAGGCCTTCCATCGTTACGCGGAGCGCCGTCGTCCCGACCGGGACTTGGAAGAAGAAGTTTGGCCGCGAGTCCTCAAATTTGTTCGCGCTACCGGTCAGAGTCGCCGTGTAGCCGTTTGCCGCATTGAGTGGCTGGGCCACGATGACCGTGTTCATCGTCGCGAAATCGATGCCGGCCGTGTTCGGGTCGTCGAGCACCAGAATCGCGCTGTGCGCGCCGACCGTCGTTGGTGTGACCCTGATCGCGAGGGTCTTGCCCTTTTTGCTCGTGGTGATCGACGTCATCCCCGCCGGGAGCGAGAACGTGCCGTCGTTGCCGATCCACGAGAGCCTGAACGTGCCGCTGTCGCCCGAGAACGTGTACGTGCGGATATATGGAGCGTCGCCAACGGTTACGCCTTCCCGGTCGTAAATGCCCGTGCCGATGCCAGGCTTCGCGAGGAAGGACGAGAGGAGTGTGTGCGTCTCGACCGCCGAGGTCAGTGAAGACGTTTTCACGTTCGAGCTGAGCAGGTCCCATGCCCTGCCGACATCGATGAGTCCGAATCCCTGCTCGTGCGCTGAGTATCCGGAAATGAATCGGGCCGAGGAGCGCATCGCCTGGCGAAGCTCGGCAGGACGGAATTTCTTGTCGTTGCTGTGCACGTCGGTGCCGCCCTTGGACGCGGACAACAGGAGCGCCGACGCACCGGTGGCTTGCGGTGCAGCCATCGAGGTGCCGTTCAGGAGACCGTAACCGACACGACAGCTGTAGGGAACGCACTGCTGCCCCTGCCATTGAGGGATCGCGCCGACGGCGTTGCCGGGCGCGACGATGTCCGGTTTGAAGCCGCCGTCCTCGCGTGGTCCGCGCGAGCTGAAGTCGTGAAGGGCCTCCGCCGTGCTGACCGCGGCTCCGTAATTCGCGAAGGCGCTTTCCCGGGTCCAGTACGCCCCAACGCTCATGACTGCGGTGGCTACCGACGGGTCGGCCACCGTGTTCACGCCCGGACCGCTGTTCCCAGCCGAGATGAACATTTGAGCGCCCTTCTTCTCGATGAGCGAGTTGTAAAGGATCGCGCGCGCGTTGTTCCCATCGTTTAGCGCCGGCAGACCGCCGATGCTCATGTTGATCGTATCGACGTTGGCGACCTTCTCCGCGTAGATCATCCCTTCGATAAGGGCGTGGGCAGTGCAACCCACCACGAAGAGGCAAACGCGGATTGAAACGAGCTGTGCACCAGGTGCCGCGCCGTTGAAGCCGGGGTTGCTTCCGTCTTTATAGAGGCCGTTGCCGGTCATGATGCTGGCCACATGGGTGGCGTGCTCACCGGACGCGATGCCAATGTTCACGGTGTTGGTTGACGCATCGACCTGCACGACGAAGGGAACGGACTCCTTGACCGCGGTCGCCGGCTTGTCGCGGCCGAATTCGCCGACGTCGTACTTCACCTTGTAAGGCTGCATGACATGCTCATCCGCGAAGCTCTGGTCGGCGTTCGAGTCGACCCACACGTTGTCGGTGCCGTCCCAGAGGATGGCGAACTTGTCGCCGCAGAGACCGTTCCGGTTGAGGTCGCCCCCGCAGCCAATCGCGAACTCGCTGCCCGGCCCGCCGAAGCGGGGATCGCTCTCGTTGAAGATCCCGAACTTCCACGTGCCGTCCGGAGCGCCGGTGTACGTCTTCGCCGAAGCGCCGGTCCCGACGGTGAACGTGCCGCCGACTGAGGTGACCGTCTTGTCCATGACGATCCAGGTGGGATCGTTATCGGTGAGCGGGTCGGTGAACGTGACCCAGTCGATGATCTTGCGCTGGCCGGTCGTCGTCGTCTGCAAGGCCGGGTGGTCAAGATCGACACCGGTGTCGAGCTGACCGATGACCACTCCCCGACCGTCCCAGGTCGGGTGCGCGGCAACGAACTGTGGCGCCCCGATGTCCTGCGTTGGCATGTACGCGTTCTGAGCCGGGGTGGTCGAGTCCGGAGGAGCCGGCACCGCGTCGGGACTCTCGGCGAGCTCGGGCTTGGGGAGCTCGAGCGGAATGATCTCGTCCACGTCCGCCGCCAGGACGCCCGCGATCTTCGAGGCCTGGTCTGCCCTGTCGGCGGCAATGTCGACACGGATGTAGCCGAACTCGGCGTCTGACCTGCGGACGTCGCCACCGATCGCTTGGAGCGCGCTGATGACGGAGCCGGTCGCGCCTTCCGCGGCCGCGATGAGAAGGGTCACACTTGCGTTTCCGTTGACTGAGGCAGTCGCGACCAGCTCACGGCTGTGCTTATCAAGCTTGGACTTGTCCGGCGGATCCGCGTAAACGGACGTCGACGAGCTCGCGGTCATGACGAGCGAGGCCAGAAGGGCGAAGATCGTGAGCGCGCGTGCCGAAAGTCCGGACACCGGCCAGACCCCTTCCCTGCGTTTTGAGATGGCGCCCCGAATGCGCGGGTGACTCTACCGCAATCTATCGACGTTGCCGCTGATCGCCCGTGGGGCGGACAAGCGTCGCGACTCTAGCCGGCGAGCGCGTCGACTCCGACAGTGTCGATGAGGTGAGTCGTGACCTGGCCCGAGCGGAAGAGGTCGCTTGCCAGGATCTTCTTGTGGGCGGGAATGTTCGTCGTCACACCAACGATCGTGAATTCGTCCAAAGCGCGCTGCATCCGGGCGACCGCTTCGTGACGGTCGCGTCCCCACGCGATCACCTTCGCGAGAAGCGAGTCGTAATACGGCGGCACCTCATACCCCTGGAAGCAATGCGAGTCCAGACGGATCCCTGGACCGGCCGGTGGCAGCCAGCTCGTGAGCACACCGGTCGAGGGGGCGAAGTTCGCCTCGGCGTCCTCCGCGTTGATGCGGCACTCGATGGCGTGCCCGTGCACCCAGATCTGCTCCTCGCTGAATGAGAGCAGCTCGCCCGACGCGAGCGCGATCTGCTCCTTCACGAGGTCCATCCCGGTCGTCATCTCCGTCACCGTGTGCTCGACCTGGATGCGCGAGTTGACCTCGATGAAGTACGCCCTGTTCTGCGCGTCGACGAGGAACTCGAACGTACCGACGTTGCGGTAGCCGGAGCGAACGGCCGCGTCGACGGCGAGCTTCGCGATCTCCTGGCGCAGGCTCTCGCTGATCGACGCCGAGGGCGCCTCTTCGATCATCTTCTGATTCCGCCGTTGGATGGAGCATTCGCGCTCGCCGAGGCAGATCCCGCGACCGGATTCGTCGACCGCGATCTGCGCCTCGACGTGTCGCACGCCCTCGAGGCATCGCTCGACGTAGATGCCGTCGTCGCCGAACGAGGCGCGCGCCTCGCTCGCCGCCTGGGGCCAGAGCCGCTGGAGCTCCGACGGCGACGTCGCCTTGCGCATGCCACGGCCGCCGCCGCCAGCCTTCGCCTTCAGCATGACCGGATAGCCGATGGCCTCCGCGATGCGAAGGGCCTCGGCGACGTTGCGCACCGGCCCCTCCGAACCGGGAATGACAGGCATCCCCGCGCGCTTCATCTCGAGGCGCGTCTGCGATTTGTCGTGGAAGAGCCGCAGGACCTCGGGCGGCGGGCCGATGAACACAAGGCCGTGGTCCTTGCAGACTTCGGCGAAGTCGGCGTTCTCCGAAAGGAACCCATACCCCGGATGGATCGCCTGAGCTCCCGAGAGCAGGGCCGCCGACATGATCGCCGGGATATTCATGTACGACTCGCGCGCGTTCGCCGGCCCGATGCAGATCGCTTCGTCGGCGAGATGCACGGGGAGGCTGTGCGCGTCGGCTTCGCTGTACACCGCGACCGACTGGATGCCGAGCTCGCGGCACGCGCGAATGACGCGCACCGCGATCTCGCCGCGATTCGCGATGAGGACCTTCTCGATGGGCGTCACGATCGCGACACCTGCGCGAGCCAGAAGCGATTGCCGTCGGGATCGGCGGCGCGCGCGACCAGGATCCCGTACTGATCGGCCGGCCTCGCGACGACTTCCCCGCCTTCGCGCTGCACGGCCGCGCAGGCTGCGTCGATGTCGTCGACCTCGAAGCCGAGATGCGTTTCGGTCGCGGCCTTCGCGCCGCCATCGTGGAGCGCGACGACGCCACCATCGGCGGAGAGCTCGGTCCAGGACGCCGACTCCGAACGAGGGATGAGGCCGAGCGCTCGTCGATAGAACCCGGCGGTCTTCGCGACGTCGACCGCCATGAGGCGGACGTAGGTCTTCGTGACTTTCAGCGCGTTTCTCCCTTCAACAGCGGAAGCGACTGCCGAAGCGTGCTCTCGTCCGAGACATTCCCGGTCGCGACGTTTGGGAGGATCCGCTTCACGAGTCCGGTGAGGACCGTGCCAGGACCGAACTCGACAAACGCGGACGCGCCCTCCGCGTGCGCCCGGTTGACCGAGGAGACCCACTGTACCGGAGACCACACCTGCTTCTCCAGCAGTGCGGGCATCTCACGGGCGTGCTCGTGGACTCGGCCGTCCACGTTTGCGATGAGGCGATAGCGGAGCGCGCCGAACGGCGTGACGTCGATGGCTTGCCGAAGGCGTGGCGCTGCGGCCTGCATCGCCGGTGAATGGAACGCAGCCGACACACGGAGAGGGATGACCCTCTTCGCTCCGATGTGCTTCAGGTCATCGACCGCGCGAGCGAGCTCGATCCGGGGTCCGGAGATGACCACCTGCCCCGGGGCGTTGTCGTTCGCGACGACGACGTGCGATCCAACGAGCGCGCGAGCCACGACGTACGCGTCGAGACCGATGACCGCCGCCATCGCGCCATGAGGGTCCGCTGCCTGCATGAGCTCGCCGCGCGTGCGGACGAGGCGGACCGCATCCGCGAGCTTCAACGCGCCGGCGGCGACGAGCGCGCTGAACTCGCCGAGCGAATGGCCGAGGACGACGATCGGCTCCGGCAGCGGCGCGCCCGACGATTCCTCCGCCGCACGCAATGCGGCGATCGACGCCGCGACCAGAGCAGGCTGCGTGTTCGCCGTCTTGTCGAGCTCATCCTGCGGACCGTCGAACGAGAGCGCGCGCAGGTCGACGCCGATCGCGTCGTTCGCCTCATCGAACACGCGGGCCGCGCTGGGATAGCGCTCGGCAAGGTCCTTCCCCATTCCGACGGCTTGCGAACCCTGTCCCGGAAAGAGCCACGCGACCGGTGTAGTGACCATGAAGTCGCCGAGTCTACGTATCGCGGCCCGGTGAGACGCGGCCGCTACCGGGTAACGCGCCGCACCGAACATCATCTCGGGCCGATGGCACACGTCGCCGAGTGGACCGTGACCGAAGCGGCAGGTCGACAACATCACGTATTCGTCGATCGTTCGCTGATCGGCGGCGTTCGCGTCGCGCTCGACCGGCGACGGCTCGACCGTTTCGACCAGACGCCGGAGTCGGACCGCTACGTCACCAGCCTCGCGGGCAACGTCCTCACGGTGGTCGTCCCCCGAGCCTCGAACGACCAGCCGACGCTGCACGTCGACGGGAAACCCGTGCTCGGCACGGAGACGACGTTGCTCGGCGGGGCCATGGACGCGACCGGGGCGGCCGTCAGCGGCCGGGACCTGGTCCGCTTTCAGCTCCTCCAGCGCCGGGGCCAGGGGGGCGCGTGGTTCTTCTGGATCGGCGGCGCGTCCATCCTGAACACGATCCTGTACGCCCTCGGAACTAAGTGGGGTCTCGCCGTCGGCCTGGGCATCACGTATCTGATCGACGGTCTCGCGAAGGGCCCGATCGAGACCGCCACACCAACGCCGATCTACGCGGTCGTCATCGACGTCATCATCGCGAGCGGATTCCTCTTGCTCGGACGCGCCGCCCGCAACGGCAGTCTCGGCTGGTACGCGATCGGCATCGTCCTCTATTTCCTCGACGGTCTGCTCTTCGTCTTGGCCGCGGACGTCATCGGGATCGCCGTGCACGGGCTCGCGATCTACTGGCTCATCTCCGGGTGGCGCGCGGCACGGTCGCTCAAACGAGTCGAGGCACCGGCTCCCGCGCTGGTCGGCTAGCTCCGCCCGAATTCGCGCGCGTACTCGGGGAAGTACCGCTCGATTGTCGACAGATCGAACTCGCGCAGGATCGAAGTGTTCGCCTCGCGCGCGAGAAGAAACTCGAAGGACCGCTTGACCAAATCGGCGACATCGCCGCCGCCATAGCGCTCGCGCTCCGCGCGCGAGACCCGGACGCGATGTGTCGTTGTCGTGCGGTCGCGCACGGTGGCCTCGGCGACGTGACCGTCGCCGAGCTCGCGGACGCTTATGGCGATCCGGTCAGCGGAGGGCAATGACGAAGAGCGCCTGCCCATACTCCACAGGCGCGCCACCGGTGACGAGCACCTCGCGGATCTCGCCGTCGGCGGGCGCGCTGATCTCGGCCACGTGACCGAGGGATTGAATCCCACCAAGCACCTCGCCGCGGGCGACCGCATCGCCGCTGCTCCACTCGCGCGAGATGCTGAAGACGCCGACGGTCGTCGCGTGAACACGCTGCGTCTTCTCGGATGGAGCTTCCTCCTGCCGCGCGGTGGGCGCTGCGGTCGGACGCGAGCTCTGCCCCTGCCGGGAGACGGAGACCGCGAAGCCGTCCGCCTCGACCTCGATCGTGACCGCGGCGAGGCCCGCAGGAAGCTCGAGCTTCAGCAGATCGTCCATGAGCCCAAGAAGCGGGTCATTTGGATCGCTCAAAGGCCGCCCTTTTCGAGTGGGTTCTTCAGGATCCGCCGCCACCACGGCTGCGCCGGCATTGGGGCCGTGCTGCCATCGGGCTCGACGAACATGCCGAACGAGCGGAAGCGCTCGTAGCGCAACGACAGGAGATCGGCGACCGGCACGCGTGACAGCCGGTCGAGCTGCGGGATGAGCGCGCTCTTGATCGCGGCCGCGGTCGCCTCGTGATCCGTGTGCGCGCCACCCGCGGGCTCGCGGATGAGCGCGTCGGCCACGCCCGTTTCGAGGAGATCGGGTCCCGCGAGCTTCATGGCGACGGCCGCCCGTTCGGCCTCGCTCGCGCTTCGCCAGAGGATCGCCGCACACCCCTCGGGCGAGATCACCGAGTACGTCGCGTTCTCGAGCGCGAGCACGACGTCGCCCACACCGAGCGCAAGCGCCCCGCCGGATCCGCCCTCGCCGAGCACGACGACGACGATCGGCACCGCGAGACGGGTCATGAGCTGGATGCTCGAGGCGATCGCTTCGGCCTGCCCTCGCTCCTCGGCCTCGGGGCCGGGGTACGCGCCCGGTGTGTCCACGAGCGTGACGACCGGGAGGTGGAATTTTTGCGCGAGGCGGTAGAGGCGCATCGCCTTGCGGTATCCCTCGGGATACGGCATGCCGAAGTTGCGAACGATGTTCTCCTCGGTCGATGAGCCCTTCTGCTGTCCGACGACGATGACCGGGCGGCCCTCGAGCTCGGCGATCCCGCCGACGATCGCGGGGTCATCGCGGAACGCGCGATCGCCGTGGAGCTCCTGAAAGTGCTCGAACACGCGGCCGATGATGTCGAGCGCGTGCGGCCGCGCGATGTTCCGCGCCGTCTGCACGGTCTGCCACGGCGTCGGCCGCCCGGCGGCGAGCTGCGTCGCGTCGGTGATCAGGCCCGCCTCGACCGCGAGGTGGCCGTTCCCCTCGGTGGCGCGGCGCGAGCCGACGATGCGATCGAGCATGGACAAGGCTCAGAGGCTCCAGCGCAGGTCCTGGCCCGCGATGCGAAACGAGTTCAGGAAGAACGCGATGCGCTCCTTGAGCTGCGTGCGTGGCACGACTTGATCGACGAAGCCGTGCTCGAGCAGGAACTCCGACCGCTGGAAACCCTTCGGCAGCTTTTCGCCGATCGTCTCGCTCGTCACGCGTGCGCCGGAGAAGCCGATGAGCGCGCCCGGCTCGGCGAGCACGATGTCACCAAGCGAAGCGAACGACGCGAGGACGCCGCCCGTCGTCGGATCGGTCAGCACGCTGATGAAGGGAATGGCTGCTTCGTCGAGGCGCGCGATCGCCGCGACGGTCTTCGCGAGCTGCATGAGCGCGATCGTGCCTTCCTGCATTCGCGCACCGCCGGACGCGGACACGATGACGAGCGGCTTGCGATCGGCGTACGCGCGCTCGGCGGCGCGCGTGAGCTTCTCGCCGACGACGCTTCCCATCGAGCCGCCCATGAACTCGAAGTCCATGACGGCGAGGACGACCGGGACGCCGGAGATCTGCGCGTCTCCGGTCAGGACCGCGTCCTTGTGCCCGCTCTTGGCTTGTGCCGCCGCGATGCGCTCGGGATAGGGCTTGCTGTCGACGAATCCGAGCGGATCGCTCGACACGATCGCGGCGTCGGTCTCGCTGAACGACTTCGGGTCGGCCAGGAGCTCGATGCGCTCGAGCGCGCCGAGCTTGAAATGGTGTCCGCATTTCTGACAGACGCGGTGGTTCCGCTCGAGCTGCTTGTTGAACAGCATCTCGCCGCAGCTTGGACACTGCGTCCAGAGATGCGACGGGAATTCCTTCGTCTTGCGACCGAACGGGTTGCGCAGCCTCACGCTCGAGCATCCTCCTCGCGATACCAGCACAGCCCGGCGACTCCGGGGCCGGTATGTGTCCCAATGATGGGGCCCGCCTCGGCGACCCAGTACTCCACGCAGTGGAATCGCTCCTGGACCCACTCGCCGAGGAGGTGAGCGCGCTCGGGATGGTTGGTGTGCATCGCACAGGCGTGGATGCGCGAGCCGGCCGGGACGCGTTCCTCGATGAGCTGCTTCAGGCGCTCGACGCCGCGCTCCCGCGTGCGCACTCTGTCGACAAGTACGCGATCGCCGTCCTTTACCTCGACGATGGGCTTTATGGAAAGGAGCGCGCCGAAGGCGGCCTGCGCCCCGGAGACGCGACCGCCGCGGCGGAGGTACTCGAGGGTGTCGATCAGCGCGAGGATCTGCACCTTTCCCGCGAGGCGTCGGGCGAGCGCGACCGCCTCGTCGAAGGTGCCTCCGTTGCGCAGCGCTCGGGCGCACGCCGTCGCGATGAGCGTGATCCCGCCGGCGGTGGTCCGCGAATCGACCACCTCGATCCTCGCTCCATCCACCTGCTGCGCCGCGGTCTTCGCGACGGTGTGCGTCACCGAGGCTTCGTTGATGACGGTGATCACGAGGATCGAACGAAAGCCCTCCCGTACGAGGCTCTGGTAGATCTCGACGCACTCGCCGAGCGACGGCGCCGCGGTGGTCGGCGGTTTCTTGGAGGCCGCGAGCTTCTCGTAGTACTCCGCGGTGGTGAGGTTCACACCCGGCGTGAAGTCCTCATCGCCGAAGAGCACGTGGATCGGAAGCAAACGAAAGCGAAACTCGCGCTGGACCTCGTCCGACATCGCGGAGCTGCCGTCGATGACGATGACACTGCGCTCGCTCATGCGCGCACACGCACGTCGCCGCCGATCACGCGCTCCGATCCAACGAGCAGCGCGCCGTCGTCAGCGATGTCCCGAGCGACGCCACGCAGGATCGGCCGACCGTCTCGGGTCACCTCGACCTCGCGCCCGATCACCGTCGAGCGCACACGCCACTCCGCGAGCGCGGCGTCGCGCTCAGCCGGCATCGCGATCCGATCGAGCTCGCGGGTGAGCGCGACGAAGAGCGAGAGCCGATCGATGACGTGCCCGGCGAGGGCGAGCGAGGACGCACTCGCGCGGAGCTCCGCGGGAAAGTCGCCCTCCTGTTGATGCACGTTCACGCCGATCCCCAGCACCAGCGAACCGCCTTCTCCATCGGTGGTCGCGTGGGCGAGCGCACCGGCGACCTTCTTGTGGCCAGCCTCGACGTCGTTCGGCCATTTTAGGGAGGCGCCGCTCATCCCCAGGCGCTCGAGCGCGCGGGCGACGGCGACCCCCGCGAGGAGGGCGAAGAGGCCCGGTTCGGCCGGTGCAGGTCGGAATAGCCATGAGGCCAGGAGGCTCGTGCCGGCCGGCGCCTCCCAGGTGCGCCCGCGGGTCCCCTGCCCGCCGGTCTGAAGGTCGGCGACGACGACCAGAGGCCCCGCCCCCGCAGCGGCGAGCTCGCGCGCGCGGTCCTGGGTGCTCGCCAGGGCCGCGTGGTACTCGAGGTCGCGCCCGAGCTCGAGAGATAGCGCGCTTCGGACCGCCGGGATCGCCAGGAGCGCGAGGCGCATCAGCGCGCTGCGGTGAGAACGAGCGGGACACGGACGATCTCGTCGATCGTTCCGTCCCTGGGGCTGCGCGTGAAGACCTCGGCGAATCCGATGATCTCGGACGGCGGGTCCTGGTACGTCGCCGTGATCGTGAACGTGCCTTTCCCGGGTGCGCCGGCGCTCGCCGTGGAGATCCCGCTCGCCAACACCCGACCCGCGGTGTCGGTGACCTGCCATACGAGCGCGGCCTCGAACACGCTCGCCTCGCCGCTGATGGTGAGCGGGCTGCGAACGTGGGTGTTCGCGAGCGGCTCTTTCACGAGGATGCCGCCGCGCGCCGAAAGGAGCGGTGTCGGCACCGGGGTCGGCGTTGGTGTCGGGCTAGGCGTCGGGCTCGGACTGGCCGTCGGTGGCGCTGTCGTTCGGACCGGCGTCGGCGTGGGCGTCGTCACGACGACGCGGTTGTCGACGCATCCCGTGCCGAGCACGGCGAGCCCGAGCAGGATCGCTCCGATCCTCACGCCCGCCGCACCTGAGCGCCTGCGGCGCGCACCCGCACGACCCGCCCGCGCCCGCTCGTCCCGACGGCGTGCGCCGCCTCTTCCATCGCCGCCACGACGCGGACGGCGAGGCGGGCGGGCGCGAACGCGACCACCGCCGGGCCGGCCCCGGACAGCGCGGCGCCGAACGCGCCGGCGCCCCGGGCCGCGGCGATGATGTCGTCGAGCCCGGTCACCAGCTGAGCGCGCGCCGGCTGATGCAGGCGGTCCACCATCGCGATCGAGAGAAGAGCGCCGTCGGAGCGCAGCACGGCCGCGAGGAGCGCGGCGGCGTGGGCGATGTTGAACACAGCATCAGCGCGCGACACGTTAGCCGAAAGGACCGCGCGCGCCTTCTCGGTGGCAAGCGGCTCGCGCGGAATGAAAAGGCATATCCGCCATGCGCGCGGGAACGAGATGCGCGTCGCGACCGGGCCGTCGTCGCTTGGGAGGGCGACCGTGAACGCTCCATACAGGGCGGCGGCCACATTGTCGGCATGCCCTTCGACCTCGCTCGCCACGCGGAGGAGGGTGCGCCGATCGAGGGGCTCGCCCATGAGCGCGTTGGCCGCGACGACCCCGCCCACGATGGCCGCCGCGCTCGACCCGAGACCGCGCCCGACCGGGATCGCCGAGCGCTGGGTGACGTGATGCGGGCCGAGCGTCTCGGCGGCCGCTTCGGCTGCGGCGCGGGCCGAGACGATAAAGAGGTTGTCCTCGCCGGTGGGAATGCCGTCGTCGTTCTCGGGAGCGCCGTCGCCGTCGACATTCACGGACCACGCGCGGGCCGGGCGGAGATCGAATTCGGCAAGAAGTGGAAGCGCGATCGCGAAGGAATCGAAGCCAGGGCCAAGATTCGCGCTGGACGCGGGGACCCGCACGCGAAGCTCCCCCACTGCTAGGACCTCAACGCAGCGCGGACCGCGTCCGGTGTGGCTTCGACCTCCGCGATCTCGCCGGCAAGCGCGCGGGCTCGGTCGGGGTCCTTCATGCCGTTTCCGGTGAGAACGCAGACGATCCGCCTCGCGCCGCCCAGACCTTGGGCCCGGGCACGCTTACGCAGCCCGGCGATGGCAGCCGCCGACGCCGGCTCGGCGAAGACGCCTTCGCATCGGGCCAGGAAGCTGTAGGCGTCGAGGATCTCAGAGTCGCTCACCGCGTCGATCGCGCCCCCCGACTCGTCCCGCGCGGCCACCGCTCCCTTCCACGACGCGGGATTGCCGATGCGGATCGCCGTCGCGACGGTTTCCGGCTGTTCGACCGGCGCTCCGCCGACGAGCGGGGCCGCTCCTTCGGCCTGATATCCGTACATCCGGGGCCGCTGCCTGGCGAGCCCTGTCCCGGCCGCCTCGACGAACCCCTTCCAGTACGCCGTGATGTTCCCGGCGTTCCCGACCGGGATGAAAAGGGCATCCGGGGCATCGCCGAGCGCCTCGCAGATCTCAAATGCGGCCGTTTTCTGACCCTCGATGCGGTGGGGAT
>VBIZ01000021.1 GCA_005880575.1 Chloroflexota bacterium
CTTCAGCGCGGTGAAGATGTAGGGGAGCGCGTTCGGCACGCGGACCTTCGCGAAGATGGCGAGCTCGCTCGCGGCGTAGGAGCGCATGAGCTCGAGCGACCCCTGCTCCACGAGCGTGAGGCCGCGAAGCGTGTTGATCATGATCGGGAAGAACACCAGGACAGCGACGACCATCATCTTCGAGAGCGGGTTCAAGATCCCAAACCAGTTGTTCATGATCGGCGCGAAGGCAATGATCGGCACCGAGTTTGCCGCAATCGCGAACGGCAGCAGGGCGCGGCTCGCTGTCACCCACCGGGCAGTCGCGAACGCGACCACGAGTGCCGCGACGCAGCCGATCGCGAGGCCGCCGACCGCTTCCACGAACGTGTTGCGGCCGACCGTCGCGAGCTCGTCGAAATGCTCGACGAAGGCCGACGCGATCGCGGTCGGGGGCGGGAGCAGGAACTGCTGGATGCCGAACGCGCGCACCACGAGCTCCCACAGCGCGAGCACCCCGACGAACACCGCGACCGCGGGCACGTAGTACCCGATCCGTCTCGTCAACTCGCGGCGACCTCCGCCGCGCCCGGCCGCGCCATCTCGCGGCCCCGCAGCCGCTCACGTACGCGCGTGATGAACCGGAAGTAGCGCTCGTCCTCGCGGGTGAGGTCGTTTCGTGGTTGCGGGAGATCGACCGGGATGAGCTCGACGATGCGGCCCGGACGCGCCGACATGACGGCGACGTGGGTCGAGAGAAAGACCGCCTCGGGGATGCTGTGCGTGACGAACACGATCGTCGTCCCGGTCTGCTGCCAGATGCGGAGGAGCTCGAGGTTGAGGCGCTCCCGGGTCATCTCGTCGAGCGCGCCAAAGGGCTCGTCCATCAAGAGGATCGCGGGCTCGAACGAGAGAGCGCGCGCGATCGCGACGCGCTGCTGCATGCCGCCGGAGAGCTGCCACGGATAGCGCCGCTCGAACCCGGTGAGCTCGACGAGCGCCAGCATCGATTTCGCTCGATCCGCCCGCGCCGATCTGTTCTTCGCGCTCACCTCGAGCGGTAATTCGACGTTCCCCTGAACGGTCCGCCAGTCGAAGAGGACCGGCGCCTGGAAGACCATGCCGTAGTCGCGGTCGAGACGCGCGCGGTGCGCGGTCTTGCCGTTCACCTCAACGGTCCCGGCGCTCGGTTGGGTGAGATCGCCGATGAGGCGCAGGAGCGTCGACTTGCCGCATCCGGATGGACCGATGAGCGAGACGAACGCGCCCTTGGGAATGTCGAGGTCGATGTGCTGCAGGGCGGGCGTCCTGTCCGCCCCGGCGCCGAAGGTCTTGTCGACGCCGCGAATGCGGACGACCGAATCGGTCATGCGTCCGAGGGGGCGACCCGCCCGCGCAGGAAGACCACCTCAGCAGCGCGGACCAGTGCAAAGAAACCGATCCCCACGATCGCCGCGACGATGATCGCGGCCCACAGCTTCGGCGGACCCGACACGTAGTACTGGTTGAAGTTGAGGATCGCCCCACCCAGGCCGTCGCGGATCCCCGATGGCAGCTCGCCGATGATCGCGCCCACGACGCTGGCCGTCGCCGCGACCTTGAAGGCGGCGAAGAGGTACGGCGCGGCCGCCGGTAACCTCACCTTCAGCAGGACGTCCCGCGACGTCGACGCGTACGAGCGCATGAGCTCGAGCGCGCGCGGGTCCGGAGAGCGAAGGCCGCGCAGTCCGGCGATCGTGACCGGGAAGAACGTCAGGTACGCCGAGATGACGGCCACCGCGAGCCATCCGCCCTGCAGCCAGATCACCACGACCGGCGCGATCGCGATGATCGGCACGGTCTGCGACGCGACGACGTACGGGACCAGCGCGCGCTCGAGGAGCGGCGAGTGCACGAAGACGATCGCCAGGGCGAGCCCGAGGAGTGCACCGAAGACGAAACCGCCGAATGCTTCGCGGAACGTGAAGATCCCGGCATTGACCAGAACCAGGCCGAGCGGCGGTCCGTTCCGCTGCGCGGGCTCGACGAACGACGCGGCGATGTCCCAGAGATGCGGCATGTTGAGATCGCTCGCGACGCTCCACTGAAAAGGAGGAGTCCAGGCCTCGCTCGGATCGCCGCCCAGTAGCTTGACGACCTCCCAGAGAACGGCGAGCACGGCGATGAGGACGAGAAGCGACACGGCGCTGCGCGCGGCGCGGAACACGGCGAAAGTGTAGATACTGGTTCCCCGTGCCCATGCACCTCGGAATCAACCTGTGGCCGCAGAACACCACGTGGCAGACGCTCCGCGAGCACGCGCTACTCGCGGACCGGCTCGGCTTCGATTCGCTCTGGGTGTGGGACCACTTCTACTCGATCAACGGCGACCTACATCGACCGAACCTCGAGGGATGGCAGCTCCAGGCGGCCTACGCCTCGCTCACGAGGAACGTCCGCATCGGTTGCCTCGTCACCGGCGTTACACATCGCCATCCCGCGGTGCTCGCGAACATGGCGACGACGCTCGACAACATCTCGGAGGGGCGCGCGATCCTCGGGATCGGCGCGGCGTGGAACGCGCTCGAACACAACGCCTACGGGATCGATCTGGGAACGCCGGCCGAACGGTCCACACGTTTCGCGGAGGCCACGAAGATCATCCGACAGCTCGTCGACGGTAAGCGCGTCACCCACTCCGGTACGTACTACGAGCTCGTGAATGCCGAGGTCCTCGTTCGTCCGGTGCAGAAGCGGCTGCCGATCATGATCGGCGGCGGCGGCGAGCAGCGAACGCTCCGCACGACGGCGCGGTATGCCGACATGTGGCACGGCTATGGCACGACCGAGCAGATGGCCCACAAGCTCGAGGTGCTGCGAAAGCACTGCGTGGACGTCGGCCGCGACCCGAACGAGATCGCGCCCTACGGTGGGAAGTGGTGCGTGATCCGAGAGGATGCCGCCGAGGCCAAGCGGGTGTTGGATCGCATCGTCGAGCGCCATGGCATGACATCGCCGCCCGAGCCATTCATAGGCGGACCGGAAGAGATCGCCGAAAAGCTCGCCGCCTACTGGAAGATCGGAGTTAAGGGCTTCATCGTCGCGTTCGCCGATCCGTTCGATACGGAAAGCATCGAGCGACTCGGCAACGAGGTCCGTCCGCTCGTCGAAGAGCTGACGGCGGAGACGCCGGAACCCGTTTCCCGCTAGGCTTTTCTCGTTCCATGAGGATCGGAGTCGTGCGGGAGACCGCGCCCGGCGAGCGGCGCGTCGCCCTCGTCCCGGAGACGGTCGGCCGACTGGCGAAGAGTGGGAATCAGGTCGTCGTCGAGCGCGGTGCCGGCGAGGCGTCGAGCTTTCCCGACCGCATGTACACGGACGCTGGGGCGACCCTCGGCGACGCGTGGGATGCGGAGCTCGTCCTCAAAGTGGCGAGGCCCTCGGACGAGGAGCTTGCCCGGCTTCGCGAGGGCGCGGTCCTCATCGCATTCCTGCAGCCGCTCACCAATCACGATCTCGTGCGCGAGCTCGCACGACGGCGCGTGACCGCGCTTTCGATGGACGCGATCCCGCGCATCACGCGCGCGCAGCCGATGGACGCGCTGTCGTCCCAGGCCACGGTCGCGGGGTACAAGGCCGTGCTCCTCGCCGCCGCCGCGCTCCCGAAGTTCTTTCCGATGCTGACCACGGCGGCGGGCACGATCGCGCCGGCAAAGGCGTTCGTGATCGGCGCCGGCGTCGCGGGCCTGCAGGCGATCGCCACGGCGCGCCGGCTCGGCGCGGTTGTCGAAGCGTTCGACACGCGCCCCGTTGTGAAGGAGCAGGTGCAGTCGCTCGGCGCGAAGTTCCTCGAGGTCGATCTCGGCGAGACCGGCGAGGGCACGGGCGGTTACGCGAAGGAGCTGTCCGAGGAAGCGCACCGCAAAGAAGTTGAGCTCCTCGCGAAGGCGGTGAAGGAGAACGACATCATCATCACGACCGCCGCAATCCCGGGCCGCCCAGCGCCGAAGCTCATCACCGCCGACATGGTTCGCTCGATGAAACCCGGCTCGGTGATCGTCGACCTCGCCGCCGAGACCGGTGGAAACACCGAGCTCACCCAGGCCGGCAAGGTCATCGACGTGGACGGCGTCCGCGTCGACGGCACGACGAACCTTCCGTCGACCATGCCGTACCACGCGAGCCAGATGTACTCGCGCAACATCCAAAGCCTGCTGGGCCTGATGGTCACGAAGGAAGGCAAGCTGAACCTGGACATGAACGACGACGTCATAAAGGGCACCGTGATCACGAAGGACGGCGACATCGTGCATGAGGCGACGAAGAAGGCCATCGCGCCGCAGCCGCAGAAGGTGCCCGCATGACGGGCGAAGCGATCGTCGCGGCGTACGTCTTCATCCTGGCGATCTTCGTAGGGTTCGAGGTGGTCTCGAAGGTGCCCTCGACGCTGCACACCCCGCTCATGAGCGGCGCGAACGCGATCCACGGGATCGTGATCGTGGGCGCGATGCTCGTGGCGAGCGCCATACCTGGACCGCTCGGCACGGTCCTCGGCTTTCTCGCGGTCGTGCTCGGCACCGCGAACGTCGTCGGCGGCTTCGTCGTGACCGACCGTATGCTCGCGATGTTCAAGCAACGGCCGACCCGGAAGACGGAATGACCGTCGAGACGCTCATCCCGGTCGCGTACCTCATCGCGGCGGTGACTTTCATCCTCGGGCTGAAGGGCCTGTCCTCGCCGACCACCGCGGTCCAGGGCAACCGCATCGCGGCGGCCGGGATGCTGATCGCTGTCATCGCCACCTTCTTCGCCGCGGATGTGAAGGGGGGCGTTCCGATCATCCTCGCGGGGATCGCGGTGGGCGGCGTCGCCGGATTCACGGGTGCGCGCATGGTGAAGATGACCGCGATGCCCCAGATGGTCGCGCTCTTCAACGGCGCCGGCGGGGGCGCGGCGGCGCTCGTCGCGATCCTCGAGTTCGCCCGGCAGCGCGACGCCGGTGTGCTCGAGTTCGGCGCGTCCGTCGCGACGCTCCTCGCGCTGATCATCGGAGCGGTCTCGTTCTCAGGCAGCGCGATCGCGTTCGGGAAGCTCCAGGGCCTGATCACGCCCAAGGCTTTCCGCTACTCCGGCCAGCAGCTCGTCACCGGCGGCATCGCGGCCGCGACGGCGTTGCTGTCGCTCGTGCTGCTCGGCGGCGCGATCTCGGGATCGTTCGCGATCGAGCCGATGCTCCTCATCGCGGTGATCACGCTGCTCGCGCTGGCCTTCGGCGTCGCTCTCGTCATGCCCATCGGCGGCGCGGACATGCCGGTCGTCATCTCGCTCCTCAACGCGTATACCGGCCTCGCCGTCGCGATGGCCGGCTTCACGCTGAACAACCAGCTTCTCATCGTCGCGGGCACGCTCGTGGGCGCATCCGGAACGATCCTTACGCGCCTCATGTCGAAAGCCATGAATCGCTCGCTCGGGAACGTGCTCTTCGGCGCATTCGGCGCGGCGACGACCGCAGGCGCAGCGGCGGCCACCGCCGGAGACGACGGGCGCTCGATCCGCTCGATCGGGGCCGAGGACGCGGCGATCCTTCTCTCGTACGCGCAGAACGTCATCGTCGTCCCGGGCTACGGCCTCGCGGTCGCGCAGGCGCAGCACAGCGTGCGCGAGCTCGCGGATCTCCTCGAGTCGAAGGGCATCAACGTCAAGTACGCGATCCATCCCGTCGCCGGACGGATGCCGGGGCACATGAACGTCCTCCTCGCGGAAGCGAACATCCCGTACGACAAGCTCTTTGACATGGACCAGATCAACCCCGAGTTCCAGCGCGCCGACGTCGCGCTCGTCATCGGCGCGAACGACGTGACCAATCCCGCCGCGCGCTCGAACCCCGGCTCGCCGATCTACGGCATGCCCATCCTCGACGTCGACAAGGCGCAGAACATCATCGTCATCAAGCGCTCGATGAAGCCCGGCTTCGCCGGAATCGACAACGACCTCTACCTCGACCCGAAGACGGCGATGCTCTTCGGCGACGCGAAGGACGCGGTCGGGAAAGTCGTTCAGGAGCTGAAAAAGGCCGCATAGAAAGGACGGCTATATCAGGCCGCGCCGCTCTTGCGCTGGGTCAGGCTGAACCAGTTGCCCGAGTCGTCACGAAAGACCGCCTCGATCGCGTACGGGCGATCCGCCGGCTCCTGCAGAAACTGAACGCCTCTCTTCCTCAGCTCCTCGTACGTCCGGCGGCAATCGTCGGTCTCCATCACCCCAGCACCAAGCTGTCCTCGCGCGACCAGCGCGCTGATCGACCTCGCCGCCTCGTCGTCAACCATCGGCGGTCCCGGCTTCGCGAGAATAATCTCGAAGTCCGGTTGATCCTTCGGGCCGACGGTCAGCCAGCGAAGCCCGTCCATCGTGGCGTCCGTACGCACCTCGAAGCCGAGCTTCTCCGTATAGAACTCTTTCGCTGAGTCCTGGTCGAGGACCCAGACCGGCGCGTGCGAAAGCCTCTTGATCACGTCACTTCCCCTTTGCGTTCGCTCTCGATCGACGATAGGGAGCGAGCGTCGGAGTGGCTTCTCCCGGATTGCGCTCTTGGCTGAGTCCACATGAGCACGAAGCATCCCGGGATCGGAGGTGCGCCGCCACGACGGACGGCCCGGTCGCGGTAACGCGACGGCGAGACGCCAACCTCCTCCTTGAAGCGCGCGCTGAAGGAGCCGAGGCTCGAGAAACCGACGAGAAAGCAGACCTCGGTCACGGTCAGATTCGCCGTGCGCAGTAGCTCGCGCGCTCGCTCGACGCGCCGCCCGGAGAGGTAATCACGTGGCGTCTGACCGTAGGTGGCGCGGAAGGCGCGAACGAAGTGAAAGCGTGAGTAGCCGGCCTCTCGCGCGATCGCATCGAGATCGAGCGGCTCGCCGTAGGCGCGATCCATGAGGTCCTTGGCGTGTCGCAGATGTGCGAGACGATCGACGTCCGTCATGAGCGCGCGCACGTGGCGCGGCGTCTCCATCGGACGACCTAGACCCGCTGCGGCGCCTGCTGGCAGCTCGGGCAGTAGTAGCTCTTGCGGAACTCGTTGGGGTGGAAACCGACGTCGATCGGGGTGCCGCACTCGTAGCACGGCATCCCGCGACGCTCCTGAACAGAACGGAGCTGCCGCCGGTCGAGCGTGAATCGCGAGCGCCGCGGCCCGCCGTCGCGGTTGCGCCTCAGGAGGTCACGCGCGGCGAGCACGATACGCTCAAGGTCGGCGTCGTCGAGCTCGCCGATCTTCGTCCATGGCCACGTGCGGGTGATGAAGAGCGTCTCGTTCTTTATCTCGTTCCCGATCCCCGAGAGCGTGCGCTGATCAAGGAAAGCCGTCGCGATGTCGCGCTCCGGCTGCTCGCGCAGGCGCCGGACACCCTCGTGGAGATCGAAGTTGTCCGCGATCACGTCGGGCCCGAGCTCGGGAATCACCGGGTGCAACGCGACCTCGCGCGCGGTCATGAGCTCGACGACCGGAGGCGTCTCGCAAGGGGCGACGTATTCGTCCGTACGGATGACGACGCGCGCTTTCGACGGCGCGAACCACCAGCGCTGGCCGGGTCGGTAGACGTGCCACTGGCCCTGCATGCGCATGTGCGTGTGGAGGACAACATCCTCGCCGTCGGTGGTGAACGTGATGAGAAGGTGCTTGCCGTTCGACTCGACTGCCTTGACCGCGCCTCCGACCACCTGCCGGCGCGCCGCGGCCGGCGTGACCTTCGGCGCGATGAGGTCGAACCCCGTCACGACGCGGCCCGCGAGCGCGCGCCGGAGCACGGTCGCGGTGCGAAAGATCGTGTCGCCTTCGGGCACCTCGCGCTACGCGCGCGCGACGCGACGCAGATAGCCCCGCGGCGTTCGCGCGAAGCCGGCCTCGCGCAGCGCGTCCGCGATGGGCGATTCGTCGACCGGGGCGCCGTCGACCGACTGGATGAAGAGGGTGGTCCTGCGGTCGGGCCCGACCTCGCTCGCGAGCGCCGCCGCCAATGCGTTTCGGGTCGGCTCGGCGTCGGCCTCATCGCTGATGAATGTGAGGAGCTGCTCTTCGCCGCGACCGAGCCACCCCGCGAGGCGACCGTCGACGAGGATCACGAGAGCGCCCGCCGTGCGCATGGGTTTGCGGCCCTCGGGTCGCTCGGGCCACGAAAGGGCCGCCCCGTACGGATTGGCCGGATCGGTCGCCGCGAGTGCGACCGCGTGGGGCTCGCCGGCCACCTCGCGCGCCGCGCGAAGACGATCGACCGCGCCGGGCATCGCGAACTGCGCGGCACCGAGGCCGCTTACGAAGTAACCGCGCCGGATGCGGCCTGCGTCCTCCATGGCTTTGAGAATTCCGTATGCCGCCGCGAAGCCGCCGCCGGTCCCTTCCGACCGCACGACCTCGCGCGTGAGCACACCGTGCCGCTCGAGGAGCTGGCGGATCTGCGCGGTCGCGCGCTCGGTCGGCGTGATCGGCGCGTCGCCCGCGGCTTCGGTGAGCGACCAGCGCCCGGCGACGTCGTCGCGAACGGTGAAGCGCTCGAGGCTGCGCACGTGCACCGCGTGGCCGACCGAATTGCTCCGGCGCGAGCGACGGAGTGGCGCGAGGAGCGCGCGAACCGCGTGGAAGCTGTCGTTCGTGACCTCGCCGGCCCAGACGAGATCCCACAGCGCATCGCCGAGCTCGGGCGCGAAACCGCCGCGCGCCGCGGCGAGAAGCTGCGGGAAGAACGATGCGCCTCGCGCCTGCAGCACTTCGCGAAGGCGATCGTGGATCGGGCGATCGGGCCGCGTATCCGACGTGGGGCGGAGAAGGGAGAAGTGCTCCGCCAGGAAGAGCGCGACGCGGCCGTCCTTCGGGCCGAGCGCGCCGCCGCCCATCCACATGACCGCGCCCGAGCCGAGCAGCGCGTCGAGGTCTCGCGGGTCGTACTTTTGGACGCGGGCCGGAAGGATGCGCGTCTCGAGGTCCGACGCGGGGACGAACGCGCCTTCGAGCTTCGCGATCGCGTCGAGAAGTGCGGTCTGGCCGCGCTCGCCTGAATCGATGCCGTGCCACGCGACCGCGAATCGACCGAGCGCGACCTGCTCGACCGGCTCGACCTCCCGGCGAAGGCGCGCCAGCGATCGCCCCCGGAGCGTTCGCAGCACGCCCGTGTCGACCCACTCGGCGCCTGACTGGCCGGGCCGGAACTGTCCCTCCACGATCGTTCCGGCGTCGGCGAGCCGGCGAAGCGCCTCGAGGACCGGGGCCTCGGCGAGACCGAAACGGCGCGCGGGGTCGCCGGCGGCGAACGGGCCGTGGGTGCGAGCGTATCGCCGCAATAGCGACACCAGCGGATCCGCGTCATCTGTCATCAGAAATGCGGCGGGAAGCCCGAGCGGAAGTCCGACACCGAGCGCGTCGCGGTACCGGCCCGCGTCTTCCGCGGCGATGAAACGCCGATCGCCGGCGACCCGTACGTCGAGCAGGCGGCGTTCGCTCACCAGCCGCGAGATCCAATCCTCCACGGCCGCGGGTTCGGCGCTGCGGGCGGCGATCTCCTCGGCGGTGAGATCGCCGAGACGAAGGAGCATCTCGTGGACACCGTCGGCGTGACGCGCGGCCCGCTCGCGGACGAGCTGCTGGAGCGAGAGCTCGAGATCGGTAACCGCATCCTGGTCGAGCAGCTCGCGCAGCTCGACCTCGCCGAGAAGTGCGCGGAGCTGCGAGGGGTCGACGGTGAGGGCCTGAGCGCGCAGCTCGGCGAGTGGCGCATCGCCCTCGTACATGAAGTTGGCGACGTAGTTGAAGAGCAGCGATGCCGCGAACGGCGACGGCGTCTTCGTGTCGACCGTCACCGTGCGGATCTTTCGCGACCGGATCGCGGCAAGGAGCTCGGTGAGGCCCGGCATATCGAAGACGTCCTGAAGGATCTCGCGGTACGTCTCGAGGACCATCGGGAAAGCCTCGTAGCGGCTGGCGACCGACAGCAGATCATTGGCGCGCTTGCGCTGCTGCCAGAGGGGCGCGCGCTGACCTGGGCGGCGCCGCGGAAGGAGCAGCGCGCGCGCCGAGTTCTCGCGGAAGCGAGCCGCGAAGAGGGCGGTCGTCGGCGCGCCGAGATTCGCGGCGCGCGCCCCACCGCCTCCGACAGCGAGTGAGGCCTGCACGAGATCGCGCACGGTGTCTGGATCGGGAAGCAGCAGCTCCACTGGCGGCGGCTGGTCGGTGCCCGGGAAGCGCACCACGATGCCATCGTTCGTCCAGAGAATGTCGGGCTCGTCGCCGTTCCGCTCGCGCACCATCGCGCCGATCGCCATGGCCCACGGGGCGTGCACGCGCGCTCCGAAGTGGCTGAGGATGCACACGCGCCAGTCGCCCATGTCGTCGAGGTAGCGCTCGATGACGATGGTGTGGTCGTCGGGCACGATCCCGGTCGCGGCCTCCTGGTCGCCGAGGTATTGCAGCAGATTGCGTGCGGCGCCCTCGGCGAGCGCGTGCTTCGTGACGAGCTCGTTCGCCGCGTCCTCGGGCGAGAGCGACCGCATGCGGCGGGCGAGCGCGCCGATCGCACGACCGAACTCGAGCGGGCGGCCGACGTTCTCGCCATGCCAGAACGGCATGCGTCCCGGAACCCCGGGCGCGGGCGACACGAGCACGCGATCCTGGGTGATCTCCTCGACCCGCCAGCTCGACGCGCCGAGGAGGAACACGTCGCCCTCCTTGGTTTCGAACACCATCTCCTCGTCCAGCTCGCCGACGCGGCCCTTGCCCTTCTCGGCGCCCGCGAGGAACACGCCGTACAGGCCGCGGTCCGGGATGGTCCCACCGTTCGAGATCGCGACGACCTTCGATCCTTCGCGTGAGCGCACGACGCCGGCCGTTCGATCCCACACGATGCGCGGCCGCAGCTCGGCGAACTCGTCCGAGGGGTAGCGGCCCGAGAGCATGTCGAGCACGCCCTCGAATGCGCTGCGCGGCAGCTCCGCGAACGGTGCGGCCCGGCGAATGACGCGCTCGAGGTCGTCTACGCCCCAGTCGTCCATCGCCGTCATCGCGACGACCTGCTGCGCCACGATATCGAGC
>VBIZ01000176.1 GCA_005880575.1 Chloroflexota bacterium
TCGAGGTCCTGCGCGTCGCGGTAGTGCTTCTCGAGCCGTTTCGCGATCTTTTCGAATTCCGCGTACGCCTTCGGGAGATCCTTCTTCATCTGCGCGATCTTCGACGGGGTGCGGATGCCGGCAACCACGTCTTCGCCCTGCGCGTTCGTCAGGTACTCGCCGTAGAGCTCCTTCGTTCCCGTGTTCGGATCGCGCGTAAACGCGACGCCCGTGCCCGAGTCGTCGCCCATGTTCCCGAAGACCATCGTGACGACACTGCAGGCGGTGCCCAGGTCGTCGGAGATCTTGAACTGCTTGCGATAGTCCTTCGCGCGCTGACCGAACCACGAGCCGAAGACCGCCTCGATGGCCAGGCGCAGCTGGTCCTGCGGCTCGGTCGGGAACGGCTTCCCCGTCTCCTTGCGGACGATCGCCGCGTATTCGTTTACGAGCTCTTCGAGCTGCTTGGCCGAAAGCTCCGGGTCGGTCTCGACGCGCGCGGCCTTCTTCTTCGCCTCGAGAGCGTGCTCGAATTTCGCCGCGTCGATTCCGAGCACGATCCGGCCGAACATCGAGATGAACCGGCGGTAGGCATCCCAGGCGAAGCGCTCGTTTTTCGTGAGCTTCGCGAGGCCCTTGCGGCTCTCGTCATTGAGTCCGAGGTTGAGAACGGTGTCCATCATCCCGGGCATGCTCATCGCCGCGCCCGATCGGACCGAGACGAGGAGCGGATCCTTCGGATCGCCCAGCTTCTTCTTTGCGGACTTCTCGACGGTGGCGAGCGCCTTCTCGACCTGGTCCCACAGCCCCGGGGGCAGCTTCTTTCCGGACGCGAAATACGCGTTGCACGCGGCCGTGGTGATCGTGAATCCGGGAGGGACCGGGAGCTCGGCGTTCGTCATTTCGGCGAGGCCCGCGCCTTTGCCACCGAGGAGATCGCGCATCTTCGCGTTGCCCTCGGCTTTGCCATTCGCGAACAGGTAGACCCACTTCTGCGCTTTGGGAGCGGCGCGGCGGGTCGCGGCTGTGCGGGGGCGGCTACGAACGGCCATGGCGGACCTCCCCTTCGGAGATGTCGATTCTCGCAGAAATCGAGTCGTAATGACTGGTCTGGGGCCTCGGGTGAGCACAAACGGCCCTGCAGACATCACGTTCGCGACGAACAGAAATCAGGTCACCACGACGACCAGATAAATGAGGGCCGGCGAGCAGGCAAGAACGCTCACAATGGCGAATCGAGGGAGCAGGTGGGCTCCCCAGAAAAGGCGTGACTCAGTGATTGGCAAACTCTGCATCGGACTGGCGATGGTGGTTGGCATCGCCTGCACGACCCCGGCCGCGTCCGGACCATCGGCGCTCCCGAGCGGGACTAACCCTCCGCTAAAGACAGCGACGGTTCCTCCGACCGCGAAACCGTACGTCTCCAAGACGGCGGCTGAAGTCGCTCTGACCCTGAGCGATATACCGGCAGGTTTCGTCCAAAGCACCGATCAGGTACGGACCATCGACGACGTGGCGAAGGGGTTCGCCGATCCGGTAGCCGGTAAGGCTCGGCTGATTGAGGTGGGCTTCGCCTCAAGCCACAGTCGGACCTTCTCGAAGTCTGGCTTCGGCCTGCAGTACATCTCTTCCATTGCGACTCTTTACAACGCCGCTGACGGTGCCCGGAACGGCGTGATGTTGAACGCCGAGTTCATGAGGGCGTTGCCGAGCAGCCCACAACAAGTCTCACTCGGTCAAGCCATAGGCGAGGACAGTATTGCGTTCGAGGCGACCAACAAGGACGCCACGGGTAACTACAACTACACCACGTATTCCGTGTACTTCCGATATGCGAACGCGAGCAACACGCTGGCGGTCACTGGCATCGCCGGTCTTACCGATGTTTCGGTCGCCATCGATCTAGCTAAGAAGCAACTTGCGAGGCAGATGCCTTGAATTGATCGGAAAAAGCGCACGAACCGTCCGACTCGTCAGTCAACATTTCTTGCAGAAACGGCCGGAGCGGCGAACCGGCGGAGAGCGTCGCGGCCTGTGGCCCAGAGCCCGCGACGGAACGCCAGGACGATCACGACGAAGACCGCTCCGGTGACGACCCCGGACAGCTCCGGCGTGCTGGTGAGGGCGTCGCGGAGCTCGAGGACGATCACCGCGCCGAGCAAGCTTCCCCAGAGCGTTCCGATCCCGCCGAGGATCGTGATGAGCACGGCCTGGCCCGACGTGGTCCAGTGCAGCAGATCGAGCGAGGCGAAGCCGTTGCCGAGCGCGAAGAGGCCTCCGGCGAGTCCGGCGAGTCCGCCCGACAGCACGAACGCGAGGAGCTTGTAACGCCAGGTGGCGTAGCCCAGAGCCTGCGCGCGCGGCTCGTTGTCGCGGATCGCCACGAGCACGTGCCCGAAGGGCGAGTGCACGATCCGGTGCGCGAGCGCGTAGCCCAGCACGATCAGCGGCAGCGCGGCGTAGTAGAAGTCGGTCGAGCGGCCGAGCGAAAGCCCCGGGAACGTCCGCGGCACTCCGTGAAGCCCGTTCTCTCCGCCGGTCAGGTCCCGCCACTCGTTCGCCACATAAAAGACGAGCTGCGCGAAGGCGAGCGTGACCATCGCGAAATAGATCCCGCGGCGTCGAGTCGCGAGAAACCCGAACGGGAGCGCGAGAAGCGCGGACGCTCCGGCGCCAAGGAGCGCGGCAACCGCGAACGGCACCCCTGTCGACTTCGCGGCGATCGCCGCGGCGTACGCGCCGAGACCCCAGAACGCCGCGTGACCAAACGAGAGAAGACCCACGTAGCCAAGAAGGAGGTCGACCGACATCGCGAAGAGGCCCCAGAGCAGGATGTCGAGGGCGAGCACCGGGTACATCACTCGTGGAAGCGCGAGCACCGCCCCGAGCCCGACGGCATATGGAAGAACCGCGAGCACGCGTCTCACGAGCGCGCCTCGAGCGATCCGAAGAGGCCCGCCGGACGGACGAGGAGGACGACCGCCATCAGCGCGAAGGCGATGACGTTCTCGAGCGCGGGGTTGAAAATGGCGGCGAGGCTCGCCAGGACCCCGACGAGGAAGCCCGCCACGACGGCGCCGGCGATCGAGCCCATGCCGCCGATCACCACGACGGCGAACGCGAAGATGATGAGCTCGCTCCCCATGAGGGGAGAAACGTTTCGCATCGGCGCGGCGAGGACCCCACCGAGCGCAGCGAGGGCGACCCCGAAGCCGAAGACCGGAGTGACCCAGCGGTCGACGTTGATCCCGAGCGCCCGCGTGAGCTCGGGTCGCTCGGTCGCGGCGCGGACGATCATCCCGAGCCGCGTCCGCTCGATGACGTACCACACGGCGACGCAGACGACGATCGAGAACGCGATCACGAAGAGGCGGTACGTCGGATAGGCCACGAGGCCCGCCGAGACCGAGCCCGCGAGCTCCGCCGGCGCCGGATACGGCTGCCCCTGCAGTCCGTACCGCAGGCGCACGCCGTCCTGGATCATCAGCGTGAGCCCGAACGTGAGCAGGAAGTTGTAGAGCGGGTCGAGCCCGTAGAGGCGACGGATGAGCAAACGCTCGAGCACCATGCCCGCGATCCCGATCCCGATCGGCGCCACGATGAGCGCGACCCAGAAGCCGACGCCGAAGTCCTGCAGGAGCAGATACGCGGCGAACGCGCCGAGCATGTACAGCGCTCCGTGCGCGAAGTTCACCACGCGCAGGACGCCGAAGATCACGGCGAGGCCGAGCGAGAGCAGCGCGTAGAAGGCCCCGTTGACCAGGCCGTTGAAGAGCTGCAGCGCGACGTATTCCATGCGATGAGGAGGGGCGGGACGCCGTCCCGCCCCTGAGCTCCCTGTTACTTGGGCATGCTGCAGCCCGCCTCCGAAAGCGGCCGCGAGGCCTTCTCGGCGGCGATCGTGCTGACCACCTTGGAGTAGTCGAAGGTCTCCTTGGCCTCCGACTTCGGTTTGACCTGCGCGATGAGCGCGTCGTGCTGGACCCAGTGGTCTTCCGGCCGCACGAAGCCGTTACGGATGAAGAAGTCGCTGAACTTGTAGCCCTCGAGCTGCTTCACCACCGCGTCGGCGTCATCCGACCCGGCGCGTCGCACCGCGTCCATGTACTGCCACGCGGCCGAGTAGTTGCCGGCATGCGCGAAGGTTGGACGGATCCCCGTGCGCTTCAGGAACTTGTCCGCGAACGCCTTCGATTGGTCGTCCATGTTCCACAGCCACGGTGTCGTGTAGACCGTGCCGGCGAGCGCGTCCTGACCGAGCGCGGTGATATCGGTGTCGAACAGGAGGCCGACCGCGAGCTTGATGTTCTGGTCCTTGAGCTTGAACTCGTTGTACTGCTTCACGACGTTGACGAGATCGCCGCCCGCCTGCATCGCCCCAAGCACCTGCGGCTTGAGTGAGCCGGCCTTGAGGAGAAGCGACGAGAAGTCACCGGTCGTGTTCGGAAAGGGCGACCCATCGGATTGGATCACGGTCCCGCCGGCGGCGATGACCGCCTGCCGGAAGGAGCTCTCCATGTCCTGACCGAACGCGTAGTTCGGATAGATGATGTACCAGCTCTTCCCGCCCTGTTGGGTCACCGTGATGCCGGTGCCCTGCGCGAGCATGTAGGTGTCGTACGCGTAGTGGAACGTGTACTTGTTGCAGCTCTTTCCAGTGAGGACGGTCGTCGCGGCCGACACGTTCAGGTACAGCTTCTGCTGAGCCTTGGCGACGTCCGCGATCGCGAGAGCCGCCGACGACGTCGGCACGTCGAGGATGACGTCGGCGTTGCTGCGCTCGTAGAACTCCTGCGCCTTCTGCTGCGCGACGTCGGCCTTGTTCTGGTGGTCCGCGGTAAGGACTTCCACCTTGCCGCCGAGCGCGTTCTCCCCGTATTTCGCCTTGAAGTCCTCGACCGCCATGTTCACCGCTTCGACGGCGTTCTTCCCGGACAGATCCGCGTAGACGCCCGACTGATCGTTGATCACCGCGATCACGAGCTTTCCGTCGGTCAGCTTGGCGGGCGGCCCGCCGCCCGGGCCGCCGCCGCATGCCGCGGCGAGGAGCAGCCCGACCAATGAACCCGCAATGGTTCGCTTCACTCGATTCCTCCCTGCTTGTCGACTGCTAGACCCCGAGATGACGCAAGAGCTCCGACTCGCGGGCGATCACCTCCTGGTTGGCGAGTGCCTCGACGATCTGGCCCTGCGCGAGCAGGTAGTGGCGATCGGCGACAGTCGTCGCGAAGCGCAGATTCTGCTCCACGAGGAGCACGGTCGTCCCCTCGCGCTTCGCCTCCTGCAGCATCGCGGCTACGCGCTGCACGAGGACGGGTGCGAGCCCCTCCGTCGGCTCGTCCAGGAGGAGAACGCCGGCGCCGGTCCGGAGCGCTCGAGCGATGGACAGCATCTGCTGCTCGCCGCCGGAGAGCTTCGTGCCGGCGTGGGCGCGCCGCTCGCGCAGCACCGGAAACGTCTCGTAGATGCGAGCGAGGGGCCATCTTGTATTCGCGACGATCGGCGGGAGCGTGAGGTTCTCCTCGACCGCGAGTGTCGCGAAGATCCCGCGGTCGTCCGGGACGTAGCCGAGTCCGGCTCGCGCGCGCTCGTGGGCCGCGAGGCCGGAGATCTCCCGCCCGTTCAGCCGGATCGAGCCGCTGGACTCTCGGTGGAGTCCCATGACGCATCGGAGCAGCGTCGTCTTGCCAGCACCGTTGCGGCCGACAAGCGTGACGAGCTCGCCCTGCGCAACGTGCAGGGTCACCTCGCGCAGCGCCTGAGCCTCGCCGTAGCGCGCCGAGAGACCGTCGACCTCGAGCGCCGGACTAGGCGTGGGCTTGCCCGAGGTACGCGGCAACGACCGCGGGATCCTCGCGCACCGTGGAGTACGTCCCTTGCGCGATGACGCGGCCCTGCTGCAGAACGATCACCTGGTCGGCGAGCTCCGCGACGACACCCATGTTGTGCTCGACGAGCACGACCGTGCGGCCCGACCGCGCCTTTCGGATGAGCGCGATCGTGCGGCGGATGTCCTCGACGCCCATGCCCGCCGTCGGCTCATCCAGCAGGAGGAGACGTGGGTCGAGCGCGATCGCGAGCGCGAGCTCGAGCGCGCGCTTCTGCCCGTACGGCAGCTTGCCGGCGGGCCGGTTCGCGAGATCGGCGAGGCCGACCTCGGCGAGGAGCTCGCGCGATCGGGGCCGGTACCGCTCCAGGGCGCCTTCGGAGCTCCAGAACCGATAGCCGAGCGTCGACGCCGCCTGAAGCGCGAGCTCAGCGTGCTCGAGGACGGTGAGCTGATCGAACAGGCTCGTGATCTGGAAGGAGCGCGCGACGCCGCGGCGCGCGATGCCTTCCGGCGGCAGACCGGTGGTGTCGCCGCCGAGGATGACCACGCGGCCGGCGGTCGGTCGCAGAAAACCGGTGAGCAGGTTGAAGAGACTCGTCTTCCCCGCGCCGTTGGGACCGACGAGCGCGTGCACCTTTCCCGCTTCGAGCCGCAGATCCACGCCGTTCACGGCACGGAAGCCGGCGAACTCCTTGACGAGGCCGTGGGTCTCGACCGCGTAGGTCATATGCGCGTCTTGCGTCCGGCCCAGTACGGCTCGCGCATCACGCGCTTCAGCGTCTTCCCCGCGGCGCTGCGCGGGAAGTCGTCGGCGATCACGACCTCCTGCACCTGCTGGTAACGCGCCTCGACCCGGGCGTTGATCCAGTCGCGGAGCTCGTCCGCGGACACGGCGCCCGGTTCCCGCAGGATCACCGCGGCTACGGGCGACTCGCCCCACTTGTCGCTCGGAACGCCGAACACCGCGGCCTCGCGTACCGCAGGGTGCCGCACGACGATCTCCTCGATGTCGCGGGGATAGACGTTCACCCCGCCGGAGATGAGCATGTCCTTCACGCGGTCGACCAGATACAGGAAGCCGTCCTCGTCGACGTAACCCAGGTCGCCCGAGTGCAGCCACCCGTCCACGATGACCTCACGCGTTAGGTCGGGCCGCCCGTGGTAACCCGACATCAGGAGCGGCGACCGCCCGATGATCTCTCCGACCTCGCCGACGGCAACGTCAGCGCGGTTCTCGTCGACGATCCGCATCTCTGAGAAAGGCGGAGGCACACCCACCGAAGTCGGCTTTGCGGCGTACTGATCCTTGTCCAGGATCGTCATGAATCCCTCGGTCAGCCCGTAGAGCTCGTGAAACACGCCGGGCACGCGCCGGGCCAGCTCCTCGCGGTGCTCGGCGTGGAACGGCGCGCCCACCGCGCCGAGCATCCGCAGCGACGGCAGGTTCGCCGCAGTGAAACGCGGAGAGCCGAAGAGCGCGACGATCTGCGACGGGACCATGAACATGTGCGTCACGCGCTCTCGCGCGATCGTGTCGATGACCGCCTCGGGATCGAAGTGGTGGTGCAGGACGAAGGTCGACCCGAGCACGAAGGCCGGCATGAGCGTGAGGAACGCGCCGTTGAAGCAGAGCGAGCCCGCGTGAAGAGCGACGCTCTCCGGGCCCATTCGCCACGCGAGGCCGAAGAGCGTGCCATAGAGCGCACGCACTCCTTGCGAAAGGACGATGCCCTTGGGCAGGCCGGTGGTGCCGCTGCTGTACATGATGTTGTAGGGGTCGTCGCCGCTCACCGCGACCCCCGGCGCCGCGTCATTGGCCGCGTCGACGAGAGCTTGATAGGAGCCGTAGCCCTTGCGACCTTGACCGTCGATGAGTACGGGGCGCTCGGGGCCCTTCGCGCCCAGGTCGGGCCGCACCTCGTCGAGAAAAGGTGCGACCGCCTCCTCGGTCACGACGAGTCCGACATCCGCGTCGCGCAGGAGCGTCGCGAGGCCTTTGCCCCGTAGCAGGGGTGATAGCGGCACGACCACCGCGCCGATCTTCGCGGCTGCCCAGTACACCTCGAGCAGCTCCAGCGAGTTCGAGAGGAACGTCGCGACCTTGTCGCCCTTGACGATGCCGAGCGTCCGGAAGGCGTTCGCGACGCGGTTCGTCCGCCGATCGAAATCGCTGTAGACGACGCGGCGCTGCCCGAAGACGACCGCGAGGTGATCAGGTCGATGGCGCGCGTGCTTTGCGAGCACTCCGCTGATGTCCAGGACCGCTCCCCCGGCTCGTCGTCGGCCTTTCGCGAACTCTAATACCGCCGCCCGCGGCCGCCTTCTGGCAGAGAACCTGCTCCGCCGGGCGCGAATGCGCAGCCCTGCGGTACAGTCGCGGCCCGTGTACGAACGACCCGGGTACCGCACGCTCCTCGGTCGCATCCGCGAGAACGTGCGCACCTACATCCGCAAGCAGCTCGAGCTTCCGCGTCAGGAGATCGCGGAGATCCTCGAGGCGAACAAACGCGCCGCGATGTGGCTCGGCTTTGCGGCCGCGTTGGCCTTCATGACGCTCATCACGCTCGTGGTGCTTCTCGTTGCTCTCGTGGCGCTTATCCCCCGGGATTGGCTCGGGGTTCTGGTGCTCGCGCTCGCGGTCGGGACGGCGTTCGCGCTCTTCGTCCTCGGCGTGCGCGCGAAGGCGATCCTTCCGGCGTTCTTCGGGGGCATCGTTCTCATCGCGATTGGCGTCGTGGCATTCCTCTGGCTCCCGGAGCTCGTGCTCGCGGCACTCCTGCTCACGATCGCGCTCGCGATCGGCACCGGTGCGATGGGCTACGGCGGCTACAGTCGCCTCGAGCTGCACGGACCGACTCGAACGATCAAATCGATGAAGGAGACGGTGCGGTGGGCGAAACAGCGTCTGCTCGGACGGAGCGCGAGCTAGCCGCGCTGCGCGCGGAGATCGACACGGACCTCGACTACCTGCTCGCGCGCGTCCGCGACGATGCCGATCCGCGAAATCTCGTGCGGCGCCAGCCGCTGGCGGTGTTCGGCACGCTCGGCTCGGTCGCCGCGGTCGTCGGGATCGCGCTCGCCTCGCGGGTAAAGAGCTTCCGCCGCTCTCGCACCGAAAAGGAGCTGGACCAGATCGTCGCGCGGCTCGGCGGGCGCCTGGACCGGCTCAAGGGCCGGGCGCGGAAGCGATTCCGCGAGACGCTCAAGAAGGAGATCGAAGAGGTCGAGACCGGCCCCCGAGCCAAGCAGATGGCCTGGGAGTCTGCGACCGCGGCGCTGACCGCCGCCGCGACGCTCCTCGCGCGGCGGTTCGTGTCACGACTGACGGGAAACGAGGAGCTTCCCGACTCCGAGGCCTAGGAGCAGGAGCGCGGCGTAGGCGAGGGGCACCGCCCCGCCACCGGCGAGGCCTGCGGACATCGCGAGCGCGGCCGCGAAGGCGGGATCGCGCGTGCCGGCTCCGATCGCCGCGGCCGCACCGCTTCCGCCGAACAGGACCGCTCCGATCGCCGCGGACGCGGCCCCGACGACAAGCATGAGCGCCGCCACACCGACAGCGCGCGGATCGACGAACGCCAGACCGCCGACCGCGGCCGCCCCGAGGATGATCGCGAGCGCCACGTATCGCGCGCCGTCCACGATCGGCAGGATGGCGTCGCGAAAGAGTGGCACCGAGCCGGCGAGGGCCGCTCCGATGACGAACGCGAAGAGGACCACGTTGACGGTCGACCCCAGTCCGGGGATCGCGGTCATCAGGAGGGGAAACGAGAGGACCACCGACCCGGTCATGAGCGCGCCCACGCTCTCCGTTCGCGCGCCGACGAAACGCGCGAGTGCCGGGCCGACGAGTGGCGATGGCGCGAGCGCCAGGATCGCGACCGCCGGATCGGCTACGACGACCGCAAGGAGGCCGAGGGCGGCGTACGCGAGCACGATCGGGAAGAGGTTCCGCGGCCGGCGCAGCGCCAGGAGCGCGAGGAGCGGGGTTCGCGCGCCGGTGGTGAAGACGTACAGCATGAGCGCCGACTGCACGGCACTCGCGAGGTCAGGCGCCGAGCTTCTCGCGAAGGGCGGGCACGACGTCGGCGATCGGAACCCGGATCTGCCCCATGGAATCGCGCTCGCGGATGGTCACCTGCTTGTCGTCGAGCGACTCGAAGTCCACCGTGACGCACAGGGGCGTGCCGATCTCGTCCTGGCGGCGATACCGCCGTCCGATGGCCTGCGTCTCGTCGTAGGTCGACATGAACTCCGGTCGGATCTTCGCCCAGACCTCGCGTGCGAGAGGCGTGAGCCGCTCGTTCTTCGAGAGCGGCAGGACCGCGACCTTGTACGGGGCGAGATGCGGGCGGAACCGCAGCACGACGCGGGTGCCCTCCTTGTCGGGCTCTTCGTCGTACGCCGCGCAGAGGATCGCGTACGTCGCGCGGTCGGCGCCGACCGACGTCTCGACGACATGCGGGATGAAGCGCTCGCCCGCGACGTCGTCGAAGTACTCGAGCTTCTTGCCGGAGAACTCGGAGTGGCGCCGCAGGTCGTAGTCGGTGCGGTAGTGGATCCCCTCGAACTCGTTCCAGCCGAAGGGAAACGCGAACTGGATGTCCGTCGCCGCGGCCGCGTAGTGCGCGCGCTCATCGGCCGCGTGGTCGCGGAAGCGGAGCTTGTCTTTCGGGATGCCCTGCTCGACGTGCCAGGCGAGGCGCGTCTCCTTCCACTCGTCGTAGAAGCGCGGGGCGTCAGCCGGACGGCTGAAGTACTGCATCTCCATCTGCTCGAACTCGCGCGACCGGAAGATGAAATTGCCCGGCGTGATCTCGTTGCGGAAAGCCTTGCCGATCTGCGCGATGCCGAAAGGCAGCTTCTTCCGCGAGGATTGCTGGACGTTCTCGAAGTCGACGAAGATCGATTGCGCCGTCTCCGGCCGGAGCCACGCGATGGATGCGGTGTCCTCGACCGGTCCGACGAAGGTCTTGAACATGAGGTTGAAGCGCCGGGGGTCGGCGAGCTTCTTTTCGCCGCAGTTCGGGCACGACACGCCGGAAAGGTCCAGCTTCTGCGCGCGCCACGCCACCGCGAGCTCGTCGCCCTTCGGGAGGTCGTCGAGCCGGAACCGCTTGCGGCAGTTACGGCACTCGACGAGCGGGTCGGTGAAGTTCTCGACGTGTCCAGACGCTTCCCACACGCGCGGGTGCATGAGGATCGCGCCGTCCAGGCCGACGACGTCGTCGCGGAGCTGCACCATCGCGCGCCACCACGAGTCCTTGACGTTGCGCTTCAGCTCGACGCCGAGCGGGCCGAAGTCCCAGGTCGCACCGGCGCCGCCGTAGATCTCGCTCGATGGGAACACGAAACCGCGCCGCTTCGCGAGCGACGTTATCTTCTCGGCGAGATCGCCTTCAGCCACTCGGGTCGCCGTCTTCACGAAACGGGCGCGGGGTGTGGGAGGGTGCGCAGCTCGTCCATGAGATGCGTCGTCGAGATGTCGCGGTCGAGGACATAGCGAAGGAACCCGCGGAGGTGCCGATCGAGCTCGGCCGTGAGCGGCGCATCGAGCCGCAGGCGCGAAGCCGAGTCGAGGTCGCTCACGAGCAGATAGCGGAGCGACTTGAGCGCGCGGACGGTGAGTGGCGCCAGGTACGGCAGTCGCTCCGCGCAGCTCGCGCAGATCGCGCCGCCGGCCGCCGGCTCCCACGCGTTCGTCTCCTCGACCAGGGCCTTGCGGCACTGCGCGCACTCCCCGAGCTCGGGACGGAAACCGGAACGGTCGAGGAGGTGGAGGTCGAACCAGCGGCACACCGTCGGGGCGCTTACGCCCGCGTCGAGCGCGCGAAGCGAGGTCTCGAGCAGGTCGAAGAGCGGCGCCGATGGGACGCGGTCGGCCGTGAACCGATCGACGAGCTCCGCGACGTACCAACCCGCGGCGATGAGGGCGAGGTCATCGCGCATGTCGGGGTAGATCGCGCGGGCCTCGGCGCCGGTCAGGACGTCGAGCTCACGCCCGCGTGCGAGCTGGTAGGTGGCGTGCGTCAGCGGCTCCGCGTGCCCGGCCATGCGGCTCGTCGTTCGCCGTATGCCTTTGGCGACGACGCGCACTTTGCCGAAATGGCGCGTGAAGAGGACGAGGATACGGTCCGCCTCGGCGAAGTCGTTCGTCTTGAGGACGATCGCCTCGGCACGGTACGTGCGAGATGCCACGTCGCGTCAATGGTACGAAACGGCGCTCCGAGCGACGCGCGGGGCGCATATGATCGAAGTTCGGTGGGTCGCGCTCTCGAGGCACACATCGCCGCCGTCGACGAGGAGATCCGTGCGCTTCTGACCGGCGCGGACCCTTCGCTTCAGCCCTTCTACGGGATGATGCTGTACCACCTCGGCCTGGACGCCGAGAGAGGTCCGTCGGGGAAACGGCTCCGGCCTGTGCTCTGCACCCTGATCTACGAAGCGCTAACCGGGGACGAGCGCCGCGCGCTTCCGGCGGCCGCCGCGATCGAGCTGCTCCACAACTTCACCCTGATCCACGACGACATCGAGGACCAGGACCCGGCACGCCACCACCGGCCGACGGTCTGGAGCGTGTGGGGCGTCCCCCAGGCGATCAACGCAGGGGACGGGATGTTCGCGGTCTCGCGGCTCGCCGTGCAGCGCCTGAGCGGATTCCCCGCCGAGCGCGTGCTCGAGTTCGCGAAGCTGATCGACGAGGCATGCGTGCGCGTGTGCGAGGGCCAGTTCCTGGACATCTCCTTCGAGACGCGAACGGACGTCACGACCGAGCGCTACCGGGCGATGGCCGCAAAGAAGACGGGTGCGCTCTTCGCGGCGGCCGCGCAGGGCGCCGCACTCCTCGCCACCGACGACGCGACGGTGCGCGAGACCCTCGCGCGTTTCGGCGACGCATTCGGTCAGGCCTTCCAGGCGTACGACGACGTCCTCGGGATATGGGCCTCGACTGAGCGGACCGGCAAGGTCGAGATGAATGACCTCACCAAGCGCAAGAAGACGCTGCCCGTCGTGCTCGGATTCGAGCGCGCACAGGGCAAGACACGCGAGCGACTGGCCGCGCTCTTCGCGCCGGCTGCGCCGCTCTCGAGCGAGAGCGTGGAGCAGATCCGCGAGATCCTCGACGAGCTCGGGGTGCGCGCGGTCATCGATGCGGAGATCGCCGCGCAGCGCGGTCGTGCCCTCCACGCGCTTCGGGGGATCGCGCCGATCGCGGCGGCCCGCGAACCGCTCGATCTGCTCGAGCGACTTGTCGCCTCCGCGACCGGCGCCGCGACCGAGCCCGCGCGAGCCAACGCCTAGCCCCGCTCAGCGCTCGCCGTTCGGCAGGTCCTCCGCTGCATTCGGATCCTCGGCCGGAACGAATGTCGGCGTGCCGTCCTTCGGCGGACGTTTTCCTTCGGCCCCCTTCGCGAACGCTGTGATGCTGACGCGAGCGACGCCGCCGGCGACGACCGTGGCGTGCGCGACACGCTTCCCGGTCACGCGGGCATCGTCGGGAACGAACACCTTGTACTTGCCCGGCACCAGATCGACGAACGCGAAGTAGCCGCTTCCATCGGTGATTCGCGATGCGATCACCGCGTCCGTCTCCGGATCGCGCACCTGGACGAGGATCTGGTCGATCGCAACGCCGGTATTCGTCGTGACTGTTCCGGCCACATGCCCGCGCGTCGGAGCGCTCTTCCACGGCATGTCGGGGACGGTCGCGGGAGCGGCGAACACCGGCGGCAGCACAGTGTCATATTCGGACGGCTGGGTGAGCGCGCGCGTGAGCTCCGCACGGCTCGCGTCACCCGACCGGAAGCCGGGCGGGTTGCACGATGAATTGGTGCGGCAGTCCGGCGTCCGGTACGAGTAGCCGACCCAGCCGATCCCGCTGTTTCCGGCCGCGCTCGGAGCGAGCGCTTTGCGCACCTGCGTCACAGAGCCCTCGATCGCGTTGAGATAGATGGCGGCACCGATGGTCGTGGAGCGCGAGTACTGATTGTCCTTCGCGAACTCGTTCCAGTTCATGTACCAGGCGCGCTGGTTGCCGAAACAGCCTGGCCCCGTCGCGGTGCAGTGCTCGCGCTTGTAGTTCATGGGGATGTTGGTATCGAGGATCCCCTCCTGCATCCAGCCCCGCCAGTCCTGCAACGTCTCGCGATATGGCCGCGTCTGCGTCCAGTCGCCGCCGTAGGCCTGAGGACCGTCCCCATAGGTAATGGTGTCTGCGCTGATGCGGAGATACGGCTTGATCGCGTGCGTCTCGACGTAGACCTTGCGGACGATGTTGGTGATCTGGTCACGTCGCCATTGCGACCATTGCGGATCGTTGGGCAGCGGACGGTCGACCCGACCTGTCGCCGCCTGGAAGCGATCCAGGGCGACCGGGTTGTAGCCCCACGCGTTGTCGGCGGGCAACGCCGGCAGCGGCAGGTCCGGATAGCGCACGCGGTCGAAATTGAGGCCGTCGATCGCGTAATTCCGCGCAACCGAGAGGTACATCTCCGCGATGTAGTTGGCTGCGTCGGGATGGCCTGGATCGAAGAACCAGTTCGCCGCCGAGCTCGGGCTCTCGCGCAGGGCCCCGTCGTAGCGGACCCCGAGCCAGTTGTCGGAGCCGGTCTTCGATGGCCCGTGCTGGTTGAACGCATGGCTCGGATCGAGTGGCGCGACCGAGCTGTTCCAGAGAGCCGTCGTGATGATCCACGCATGGACCTGGATGCCGGCCGCGTGGGCTTTGGCGATGATCGCGTCGAGAGGGTCGTACGGGCGTGGCGCGATCCCGGCCTGCGTGCGCGGCATGTCGGCGCGGTTACAGAAGCAGTCGCCGCGCCGCCCGACCTGAACAACGAGCGCGTTGATGTTCGCGGCCTTCGCGGCATCGACGAGCTTCGTCGCCTCCGCGTCGTTGAAGATCCCCTCGCCAAAGGCATCCACCCATAACGCGCGGAACTCGCTCGTGGATGCGCGCGCGGCGTGTGGTGCAGAACCCATAGAAACAACGATCGCGAGAGCAAGGAGGAGCGCGAACGCACGCCGCATGAGGAACCTCCGGCGCGGGATGCGCCGATGGTGAGAGGGCGCGCCACTCATCGCAAACCCGACAAGCCCTCGGCAGGCCGGACGGTCTGACGCCTAGAATCCGACGGAAGTGGCACCGAGCGGCATCATCCTCGAGCCGAACGAAAAAGTGCTCCTCGCGACCCGACCGTTATTCCTTTGGGAACCGCTCGTGATCCTCGACATCGTTTTCCTCATCCTTGCGCTTCTCTTCACGTCGACCCAGCCCGCGCTGATGGTCGTCTTCCTCGCTCTGTTCGCACTGCTGACGCTCTGGCTGATCGTGCAATGGATTCCCTGGAGCGCGAAGTGGTACGTGCTGACGGACCGGCGCGTCATCACGAAGCGTGGCGTCCTGAACCGCACCCAGGCGGCGTTGCTCCTCGACCGCGTGCAGGACGCGAGCATCTCGCACCCGTTCCCACTCGCGATGATCCGGGACTACGGCGTGCTGCACCTCGAATCGGCCGGCGAGCACGCGCAGGAGCGGCTCGAGGGCGGCACCCACGAGCTCGCGATGACCGGCTCGACGAAGTTCTACCGAGCGCTCACGGACGCGCAGACCCCGAATTAGGGGACTGCGCGCCCGTGACGGTCGCAAACACGCGCCGTGCCTAGCAGACGGTGATCACCCAGAAGACCCCGTAGTCCTCGAGCCATGCAGCGCCCTCGATCAAAGGGCGCAAGTAGAGCTTGTACGTTCCGCGTGCAGCTGGAGCCGCGATCGTGAATTGGAACCAGGCGACCTGTCCTGGACCGACATAGTCAGCGGGTTGCATCGCGATGCGGTTGTATCGCGGCCAACCGGTGTTCGGCGTGCCGGCCTGACCATCACCGCCGAGAGGAGTCGGGCGATCCTGTCCCGGCTCGGGACCCCATGTACCGAGGTAGGCGACCTCGCCCATACGTCCGCGCACCCAGCCGATCGAACCCGAGTTGTAGAACGCGACCGTCGCGGTCGAGCGTTGTCCGGCGGATAGGGTCGGGTACCCCGACTGGCCGTACCACGCGGCGTGTCGGCCTGCGATGCCGCCGGGCACGATGGCCGGTGGCGCGATGCCAGGACCGGTCGAGATCGTGCAGGGGCCGGGCGGGACGACCGTGCCCGTCGGCGACATTTGTCCGTTGTAGGTGTAGCCGCCGTTGGATACGAACCTGCCCGAGTAGAGCATCGTGTAGCCGTCTTTCAGGAAGTACATCTCCCACGTGCCGCCGTCGATGGCGGCCAGTGCGCCGAGATCGATCACGAAGTAGCCCGCCGCGTTCGTATGCAACCCGGGGTTGGTCCCGAAGGCACCGAAGCATCGGACCGGCGGTCCAAGGGTCACGCACGCGTCGGCAACGGGGGCGCCCGTCGACTTGTCGGTTATGGTGCCCTGGATCTTTCCCGCGCCCGCCGCTGCGGGTGCCGCCGGCATGGCGGCAAGCAAGGCGGGCAGTAGGAGCGTCACGGTCGCGATAACACGTATGAGTCGCGCTCGCATCTTGAGACCTCCCTCAAGGCGTGCACTGCGATAACGGCGCACGCGAGCGAGAACGACGGCCCGCGATCGATTCGAGACCGAGGGAGGACTTTCGGTTATTACGAAGTGATCACGTCACGAAACGGCGTGCCGCAACGATCGAACTAGCTGAGATTCCCCGGCAGAAACGGCTCCGGCAGCAGCACAGTCATCGTCGTCGTCTTCCGCAACCCGCCCGTCGTCGCGAGAACGACGCGCACGTCCGGCGCGAACTCGGCAATGACCTGGCGACAGGCTCCGCACGGCGTCGGGAGCTTGTCGTCGTCGATCACGATCGCGATCGCGTCGTAGTCCTTCGTCTCCCCCGCCGCGACCGCGGCGAAGACCGCGCACCGCTCCGCGCACACGGTCATGCCGTACGAGGCGTTCTCCACGTTCGCGCCCGAGTAGATCTTGTTGCGCTTGGTCCGCACCGCCGCGCCGACCTTGTACTTCGAGTACGGCGCGTACGCGCGCTGCCGCGCGAGCGACGCGACGCGGATGAGGTCCTCGTCGCCCGGCCCGAGCTTCTCCACGGACGTTTAGACCCGCTCGCCGGCGGGCGTCTTCTTGATCACGCGCACGCGGCGGATGCGGCGGCCCTCCACGCTCTCCACCACGAACTTCGCACCACCGGCCTCGACGGCCTCGCCCGACTTCGGGAAACGGCCGAGCTGGGCAACCACGAACCCGCCAAGCGTGTCGTAGTTCGGGGCCGCGTCGGCGGGCGGAAGATCGAGGTCGAAGGTCTCGCGCACGTCCTCGAAAGGCACACGCCCATCCATCAAAGCCTCGGTCTCGGAGACCGGCAGGACCATCTCCTGCTCGACGTCGTATTCGTCGCGGATCTCGCCGACGATCTCCTCGACGAGATCCTCGATCGTGACGAGCCCGCTCGTGCCGCCGTACTCGTCGACGACGATAGCGATGTGAACCTTGTCCTTCTGCATGTCGCGCAGGAGCTGGTCGATCTTCTTCGACTCGGGGACGAACTGGGCCGGTCGCAGGTACGGCCGGATCTGCACGTCCTTCTCGCCGCGCGCGAGGCGCCGGAAGAGGTCCTTCACGTAGAGGATCCCGATGATGTTGTCGGGCGAGCCCTCGTACACCGGGATCCGCGAGTGCCCGATGGTGGTGATGATCTTGAGGATCTCCAAGGGCGGCGTCTCCACGTCGATGGCGATGATGTCGGTCCGCGGGACCATCACCTCGTGGACGGGCTTCTCGGCGATCGCGAAGATCGACGTGATCATCTGCTGCTCGCGCTCGTGCAACACCCCCTGGGCCTGCCCCGCCTCGACGAGGGACTTGATCTCGTCCTCGGTCACGAGCGCGCTCGACTGCGGGTTGCCGCCGAACGGTCGCGTGAACAAACGCGTGAGGGTGAAGAGGGCCGCCACCAACGGTCGGAGGACCCAGGTGAAGAGCTCGAGCGGCCAGACGAGGATGAGCAGGACAGTTTGCGCGTGCCGGGCGCCGATGGTGCGGGGAATGAAGATGCCGAAGAGCACGGCAACGAGGCACAGCGCCGCGACCGTCACGGCCACCGCCGCGACGTCCCGTACGACCGGCGCTCCGGGGCCGAAAACGAATCGCAGCAGATCCGACAGGCGCGGCGCGATGTACGCCGCGGAGATGCCGGAGAACGCGAAGACGATGAGGAACTCCGCGACCTGGATCGACGCCAGGTACTCCACCGCCTTTCGCCCCATCGTCCCGGCGCGGCGGCCGCGACGGCCGCGCGCGGCGAGCTCCTCGATGAGCTGCGGCCGGCGGATCGTGTGGATCGCGGCTTCGCTCGCCGAGAGCACCGCGAGCAGAGCGACGAGCAGCAGCTCGATCACCAGCAGCTCGACGATGACCGCGTCCACTACGTCGCCTTCTTCTGACGACGGTCGGCCTTCTTGATCGACCGAGCCGGCATGCCAACCGCGACCATGCCTTCCGGGACGTCCTTCGTGACGACGGCGCCGGCGCCCGTCGTCGCACCCGCGCCGATCGTGACCGGCGCGCGGAGCAGCGTGTCCGAGCCGATGAAGGCATCGTCGCCGATCACCGTGCGGTTCTTCTTGGTGCCGTCGTAGTTGAGCGTGATCGTTCCAGCACCGATGTTCACGCGCTGGCCCACCTCGGCGTCTCCGATGTAGCTGAAGTGGTGCATCTTGGTGCCGGCCTTGAGTCGGGCGTTCTTCACTTCGCCGAAGTTGCCCATCTGCACGCCGCGCTCGAGATACGCGCCGGGCCGGAGATGCGAGTACGGCCCGATGCTCACCTCGTCTTCGAGCGTCGCGCCTTCGAGCGTGGAGTTCTCCACCCTGCAGCGCTCTCCCACCGTCGTATCGCGCAGGATCGCGTACGGACCGACGCGTGAGCCCGCGCCGATCGAGGTCTGGCCCTCGAGGATGGTCCCCCGCTCGATCACCACATCGGCCGCGATGCGCACGTCGGTGTCGACCTGGCACGAATCGGGATCGCGGAAGGTGACGCCGGCCAGCATGTGCTGATCGCGGATGCGCTTTCGCATCACCGCCTCGGCGGTCGCGAGGTCGGCACGGGTGTTCACGCCGATGCCCTCCTCCGGATCGTCGGTGAGATGGACCGGGACTCGCTTGCCCTCGCGGCGCGCCTCGGCCACGAGATCCGTGAGAAAGATCTCGCCGGTGTCGTTCGGGCGGAGCCGCTCGACCGCGACGCGGAGCCAGCCGAGGTCGGCCGCGTAGGCGCCGAGGTTCGATTCCTTGAGCTTGCGCTCCTCGGTCGTGGCGAGCCGCGTCTCGACGATGCGCGCCACGTCGCCGTGCTCGTCGCGGACCACGCGCCCGTAGGCGTTGTCGGTCCCGACCTCGCCGGCGAGGAGCACGAGGGGCGCGTCGCCCTGCCGCACCAGGGCACGCATCCGGGTGAGCGTTTCCGGGCGAAGGAGCGGCGTGTCGCCATAGACGATGAACGCGATGCCCCGGTCACCATTGGCCGACGCGAGCGCGACCTTGAGGGCGTCGCCGGTACCCCGCGCCACCTCCTGTATCGCGAGCCGCGTTCCGTCGTCGAACAGCTCGCGCGCGGCGGCGCTCTCCTTCGAAAGGACGACGAGCGGCCGCGCGCCGACGGCCCGGACAGTTCGCAGGATGTGCGTGACGAGCGGGCGCCCGGCGACCGGATGGAGCACCTTTGGAGTCTTCGACTTCATCCGCGTCGAGAGCCCCGCCGCGAGCACGATCGCCAGCGGCGCGTCGCCCATGGGGGTTTGCGTCAGGCTGGGGCGCCAGGATTCGAACCTGGGATAGCGGATCCAAAGTCCGCCGCCTTACCGCTTGGCCACGCCCCAGAGGACACGGCCAAAGGATAGGGGGACGTCGGAGGGGCTACGTCCCCGCCTGGCTCCCCTTGCCCCGTTTGATCAATTCCGCGACCCGGCGGCCACCCTTACGACCGAGCTGCGCGTATCCCTCACTGCCGAGCTGCGTCTTACGCGCCTCGCCACCTTTGCGACCGAGCTCCGCGTAGCCGCGCGATCCGAGCTGGGTCTTGCGCGCCTCGCCGCCCTTTCGTCCGAGCTTCGCGTATCCCTCAGGTCCGAGCTGTCCCTTGCGGGCCTGACCGCCGCGCCGTCCGATCTCGCGATAAAAGGACGAGCCGTGTTTTCCCGCGGTCGATGTGCCGCCACGTTGACCCGCCTGCCGGACCGTGAGCTCACCTCGTGGATCCATCTCGTCAAACGTAAGGGGACAGCCCTCGCTCGCTCGTCCCTCACGGAGCGACACCGAGGCGCAAGACGCGCGCGCGAAGGCCCTTTCGCCGCAGGCGCCGCGCGATGCGAATCGCATCCGCCCGGTCATCTCCTAGGGCGAAGAGCGAGGGACCGCTCCCCGACATGGCGAGATCTATCCCCAAGCCTGATGCGGCCTTCCGCGCATCGGCGAGCGCGGGGACGATCCTCTCGGCCGCGACAAGCAGGTCGTTGTGCAGGCACTCGCGAACGATGGCGACCGTCACGTTGCGATCGCGTAACGCTTTCGCCAGCTTCGCGCTGCGTTCGCCATCGGACGGTTTCGCGCGGTGCGCCGCGAAGATCTCCGCCGTCGACGCGCGTTGTTTCATCTGCACGAGCGCGATCCATAGGGTTTCTTGCGGCACGGGAAGCGTCTCGACGAGCTCGCCGCGCCCGCGCACGAACGCGTACGACGCGCCGCTAACGAAGAATGGAACGTCCGAGCCGACCGTCGCCGCGACCGGCGCGAGGTTCACGCCATCGAGCCGCCACGCGCGCGCGAGACCGCGCAGCACCGCTGCGGCATCACTCGACCCACCGCCGAGTCCCGCGGCGACCGGGACGCGTTTCCGCACGCGCACGTGCGCGAACGGCGGACGTCCCGACGCAGCGGCGAGCGCGCGCACCGCTCGCGATGCGAGGTCGTCGCCTGAGGCGGCACCGACATCCGGCGCGATGCGCACGTCGAGCGTGCGCCATGGGGCGACCCGCACACGATCGCGGAGATCGACGGTCGCGAACACCGAGGCGAGGTCGTGATAGCCGTCGGTGCGCGATCCCAGAACCTCGAGCGTGAGGTTCACTTTCGCCGGGGCCATGAGCACGACGGCTCGGCTCACTCTTGTGGAACGCCGATCGCCTTCGCGAGTGCGATCCACTCCTCGAGCGCGAGTGTCTCGGGACGGCGCTCGGGCGCGACGCCCGCGCGGCGAAGCGCTTCTGTCGCGCGCGCTCGATCGAGACCGGCCTCGTGGCCGAGCGCGGAGCGCAGCTGCTTGCGACGGTGCCGGAACGCATCGGACACCAGCCGAAGGAACGGCTCCTGCGCAAGCGGCGCGAACGCCGGCTGCGGCCGTGTCCGGAGTGCGACGACCGCCGAATCGACTCGCGGCACCGGCCGGAACGCGCGCGCCGGCACGCGGCGGACGATGCGCGGCTCAGCGAACGATTGGACGAAGACCGAGAGATAGCCCCGCTCGCGCGCGTCCCGGGCAGTGGCGGCGACACGGCGCGCGACCTCCTGCTGCACGAGCACGACGGCGAGCGGAGGGCGTCTGGGGTCGGCGAGAAAACGTTCGATCAGGGGTGTGGTGATCTGGTACGGAAGGTTCGCGACGATGCGGGTGATCGGCCGACCTGCGATCCCAAGGAGGTCGACCCTGAGGGCGTCCGCCTGAACGATCCGCACGTTCTCGTGCTCGGCGAGGGTCTCCTCGAGGAGCGCGACCATCCGTGGATCGACCTCGACCGCGGTCACCGCTCGCACCCGCGCGGCGAGCGCCGCGGTCAGAACGCCGGGTCCAGGGCCCACCTCAAGGACGTCGTCGTCCGGCGAGAGCTCCGCGGCGTCGACGATCGCGGACAGCACCGCGCGATCGACGAGGAAGCGCTGTCCGAGCGACGTCGCCGCCCGGACGCCGTGACGGCGCAGGACCTCGCGAAGCGCCCGCGGGTCCGCGACATTCATGCGGTCGAGGCTAGATCGTCACCTGCACACCCATTGGCCCGCCTGGCCTCGGGCGAACATGAACGCGGCCACGTTCGCCGAGGCGACCGGATCGAACGGGCTCGCCCCGGCATACCCCGCGCGCACGCTGTTCGCCGCCCAGGTGCTGGGCAGGAACTGGAAGAGCCCGGACGCGCCGGACGGGTTGTACGCCCCCGGGTTGAACCGGCTTTCGCAGTAGGCGACCCGAAGAAGCTGCTCGGCGTCGGCGCCCTGGGCTGCGGCAGCCTCGCGGATGATCGCCTCGATCTCCGAGGACACGGGCGGGATGCGAGTCCCGAGGCGGCGTACCTCGGTGACCGGCGCCACCAGCTGCTGTGACGCCAGGAGGTCGCGAGCGGTCTCGCGCCCATCCACGACGCGGATGCGGTAGGTGTTCTCCACCTGCCCCGGCGCGCCGGGCGTGACCACGACCTGGCGCTGCCGGTCGAGGCTCGGATCGGGCTGGAGGCGCACCGCGAACGGGACGTCCTCCAGGAGCGTGACCTCCTGGACCGCGATCCGGACGACCCGGACGACGTCACCCGGGTAGAGCCTGTCGGTGAGCGGGCGATCGACCTGATCGAGCGGCCCCAGGGCGATGCCGGCGGCCGTGAGAAGATCGGCGACCGTACCGCGGACCGACCGCGACGCGACCTCCTGGCCGCCGTCGATCAGCGTCACCGGCAGTCCGCGGTCGAGCGCCAGGCGCTGGCCGGGAACCACCGACGACGCGGCCGGAGACGAGAGCCGGTCCCCCGACCCCGTCGCGATCCCAAGGCCGCGGAGCGCGTCGGCGACGGTTTCGGAGGAGGTGCGGACGTTGGCCACGAGGCCGTCCACCGATACGGAGAGCGGCGCCGACTCTACGCCGAGGACCCCGCGGGCCGCCGGCGCCGCGCGGCCGGCGACGACCGCTGTGGACGGCGCGAACGGCGCCGGCCCAAGAAGCGCCCAGGTGCTCATGCCGACGACGAACGTGACGATCGCCAGCCGGCCAACGCGCAGCAAAACGGAAAGCAGGTTCTTTTGCCCCACCAACTCGCCTCCCCAGCCCCACTCGGTTCCGGACATGGCGACGCCATGTACCGGATCAAAGGGAACCCGGAAAGTCTAGCCGCTCACGCCAGGACGGCGCCTCCCCCTCCCGGGGGACGCCCTACCGCTCCCCGGGCGCCCGCCAGCCGAGCTCTTTGAGGTAGGCGCGGAGCTGCGGGGCGACGTCTTCGCGCCGCAGGGCGGCATCGATGAACGCCTTGACGTACCCGAGCTTGTCCCCCGTGTCGTAGCGGATGCCCTGGAGCTCCACCGCCCACACAGGCGCGCCCTCGCGAGCCAGCTCGCTCACGGCGTCGGTCAGCCAGATCTCGCCGTTCCGACCTGGTTTGGCCCGCGCGAGGATCTCGAAGACCTCGGGCTCGAGGACATAGCCGTGGACCGCCGCGTACTCGCTCGGCGCGTCCGCGGGTTTCGGCTTCTCGACGATGGCGAGGACGCGCTGGGTCCGCTCGTCGACGGGCGTCCCGGCGACGACGCCATACGACGCCGCTTTCTCCTTGCTCACCCGGATCGTCCCGACAACGCTGCCCCCGCCGAGGCGCTGACGGGCCTCGATGAGCTGACCCACGGCGGGCGTGTCGCCGATGACGATGTCGTCGCCCCAGAGCATCGCGAAGGGCTCCGAGCCGACAAGCGGGCGGGCCTGTAGAACGGCGTGGCCGTTTCCCTTGGCTTCCTGCTGCACGACGACGCGCACCGTCGCGAGGCGCTCGGGCCGCTTCAAGAGATCGATGTCCTCCTTGCGGAATTCGACAGAAAGGCGGCGCTCGAGGCGCTCGTTCGGCCGGAAGTAGGCATCGAGCGACTCCTTCCCGGGCGCGTTCACGATCACGACGCGGGAGATCCCCGCAGCGGCCATCTCCGCGACGACGAGCTCGATGACCGGCGTGTCGATGATCGGGAGGAGCTCCTTCGGTACGGTCCGGCTGATCGGAAGGAAGCGCGTTCCGAGCCCGCCCGCTGGGATCACGCCGTAGCGGACCGGCTTCAGTCGGGGCGCCCCGTCGCTCACGGGCGGTTCTCGGCGCTGACGCTGAACGAGACCGGCTCGGTCGTCCGCACCGCGAATCCAGTCACGGCGAGGAGCGCGCGACGGTCGCCCGACGTATCGACGTCGAAGGTGAGCTGGCCGTTGTCGACGGTCCGTCGCTCCACCGTCGGGCGGTCGCCGGTGAAGTGAAGGACCTGGACGACGAAGCGCTGCGAGACGAGGTTCGTCGAGCGGATGAAGCCCGACGCTGCCCAGCCGTTGTCGGTCTCGGCGTCGTCGAGCGGGAGGCCGGTGATCTCGATGTCGTCCACCGCGAAGCCGCCGAAGTTCAGGTTGCCATCGGTGACGTACTGGAATCGCAGCTGCACCTGCTTGCCGGCGTACGGCGCGAGGTCCGCGGTGAGGTGCTTCCAGCCGGTCGCCGTTTCACCGCTGGATGACCCTGTGACCCCGTTCCCGAGGTTCTGCCCGTTCGGGTCGGTCGCCGACGAGGCCTCGGTCCGCAGGGGTGTCCAGTGCGAGCCGCCGTCGGTCGAGGCCTCGACGTACGCATAGTCGTAGTCGGCCTCGATGCCGTACCACGTCCAGAAGGCGAGCTTGGGGTCGGCGGTCGTGCGGAAGTCGAAGGTCTTCGTCAGCGTCGCGTCCATGCCGTCGCCGCGATCCGACCACCAGAACGAACGGCCGGAGTGCGGATCGGTGGCGATGAGGCGGTTGCTCGTGGGGCCGCCGAACCGGAGCGTGATTCTTGCGCGCGGGAGGTCGACGTATCTCACCGAGTACTCGTGCACCGTCGACTGAAAGGTGCCGCCGGCTTCGACCTTGTCGCCGACCACGACCGCCGCGGGCTGCCGTCCGGGCGCACCCTGAGGGTAGCCGTACAGCGGGTCGGTGCTCATGCCGATGAAGGAGTTCGCGGCGACGAAGTTGAGCCACTGCTCTTCGACGCCGGCCTGTCCGCGCTGCTTCAGCACCGCGTCGAAGTCCGCCGGAGTGTCGATGCCCTTTTGCATGAGCGCGCGCACGAGGTCGTCGCCGCCGGCGTGCTGGCGCAGGTAGTCGAGGAACATGTACGCGAGGCCGTAGTGGGGCCGCGCGGTGTCGAGATCGGCCCAGTCGTTCAGCTGCGTGTCCGGCGTCCTCAAATACACGTCGCCGTCCGTTGGACTGAAACCGTTGTTCCGCTCGCAGAGAACGGCCTGACCCTCGTTGAACCACACCGCGGACCGCCGGCGCGTATTGAACTGGATCATGTGGCAGAACTCGTGGGCGATGATCCGCTCGAGATCGCTCGAGCCGGCGCGCGCGCCGAGCGTGTTGATGTAGATCATTTCGCGCTCGGCCGAGAACTCGTTCACCCAAGCGGGCTCCTCATCGGAGCCGCTGAAATACCCCGCCGCGGAGCCGGGAAGTCGTGCGAACACGAGGTTGATTCGCGGATCGGCGTCGATCCCGGGAGACCACTCCGATCCGTAGAGGCGCCGGTCCGTCGGGTAGATCCTGTTCTCAAAGGCCGTCGCGGTCGTGCGCAGGCCGTTCAGGTCGACGTTCGCATCGTTCGCGACCCACCACTTCGCGTGATCGGTCATGAGCCGAAGCGTGGCGGTGGTCTTGACGTTCTTTTTCGCGGCGAAGTCGTACGTCCAGAAATCGTGCGTGCTGCCGATGTCCTCGACCGGCGGCGTCGTGCGCACCGGCTCGAATCCGTTCGCGGGCTGTCCCGAGCGGCCCCGCACCGTACGGGTCAGCTCGAATCCGTTCGCGTAGGGCAGCGATTTGGCGAGCAGCGCCGCCGTCATGTCGAGCGTCGCAAGCGTGGAGGACGCGAGGGGCGTCGGAGTGCTCGGTACCGGCGTCGCCGACGATTCGGTCGGCGAAGCGCTTGGGGCGGCCTGCGGCGGGATGCACGCCGCGACGAGAAGAACGAGCGCGACCAGGGCGAGCCACCGTTGACGTCTCATCGGGCGTGGTGCCCCTCGGCAAGCGTTCGCGTCGCGACGACGTGGCCGCCGCGGAAGTAGCGCCGCGGCACGCGCCGGCGGATGCCGGTGACGATCTCGTAGTTGATGGTTCCGCACGCCTCGGCGAGGTCCTCCGCCGTTTGACTCGCGCTGCCCTGGGCCCCGATGAGGACCACTTCATCGCCCTCGCGCGCGCCATCGACGTCGGTCACGTCGAGCATTACGAGGTCCATGCAGACGCGCCCGGCGAATGGCACGCGATGGCCGCGCACCAGCACCACGCCGTCCTTTCCGGCCACGCGCGGGAGGCCATCGCCGTAGC
>VBIZ01000022.1 GCA_005880575.1 Chloroflexota bacterium
ACGAAGAAGAAGAGCGCTAGCCGCCCGCGGGCGACGCGCCCGCGGATGCCGAAGGATTACGGCGTTCCGCAGACCGAGCGCGGCATGATGCCGTGGGCGGCGACGCGAAAGCTGCTCGAGAGTGCACAGTCGTACTGGCTCGTCACCATCGACCCCGACGGCAAGCCCCACCTCGTCGGCCAATGGGGTGCCTGGATCGACGAACGTTGGTACTTCGAGGGCGGCGGCGACACGAAGTGGGCGCGCAACCTCGCGCGGGACCCGCGGATCGCGGTGGGCGCCGAGTCCGGAACGACCGCGGTGATGATCGAGGGCCGCGCCGAGCGCGTGCCCTCGGTGGACCGTCCGACGGCGGAGCGGATCACGAAGCAGTACGGGGCGAAATACGGACGCACGTACAAGTACCGGCCGAAGCCGGAGCAATGGGAAAAAGGCGGGTACGTTCTGACGCCGGCCAAGATCTTCGCCTGGGACGTCCGCGGCTTCCCACGGACCGTCACGCGCTATCAGTTCGGCGGTTAGCTCAGCGCTCCCACTCGGTCCCGGGAACGGCCGCGATGGCCGTGGACCAGAACTGCGCCCCGGTGGACGCCTCGTACGTCAGCCGCTCCAGGTCGTTGACGGAAATCTCGAACACCGCGTCCGGTAGCCCCGCCGCGGCCCAGACGGTGTCGAACCGCGCGAGGTCCTCGTCCAGGATCAGATCGATCTTGCCGGCGTAAGCAAACGGCGGCACGCCGCCGATCGCGTAGCCGGTGTGCGCCTTCGCTTCCTCTGCCGTGGCTCGGCGTACGTCCTTCGTTCGAAAGATCTCCTCGAGGCGAACGAGGCTCACGCGATTGTCGCCCGAGCACAGAACCACGACCGGCTTCGACTTCACCATGAAGACGAGCGACTTGACGATGCGCTTGACGTCGGTGCCGATCTCCCTCGCGGCATCCTCGGCCGTCCGGGTCGTCCCGCTGAAGCGCTTCACGTCGATGTCGACGCCACGCTCCTTTGCGTAGGTGACGACGCGCGCGACGTTCGGGTGGTCGGCCGCTATCGCCCGAGGCTCGTGATGAAGCGGAGGATGCGTCCCGGCAGCAAGGTCAGCATGGCCGACGCGGCCTGGTGCCACGCGGTCTCCGCGGCGTCGCGCATGTCGTCGTCGGCCCCCTCCGCCGAATAGCGCTCCACGACCCGCGCCTGCGCGAGGCTCTGCACCGGATCGCGCGTCTCCGGTATGGCGGCCCCGAGCGAGCTCGCGAACTCGTACGTCGTCTGCGACGGATGCGGCGGATGGCCGACGTAGCTCGCAAGAAGGCGCGTTTTCCCCCAAGCCGATTCGATCGGGCCGTGGTTCCGGAATCGCCAGTTGAAGCGCACCACGGCGAGCACGAGCAGAAGGAGCAGGAAGCCGAGGAACGCGAGCAGCGGTCGCGGATCGAGCGAGCGCACCGCGGCAACAACGCCGTCACCGCTGAACCCGCCGGAGCTGTCATCCGGGTTCAGATCCTCGCCGCGATTCGATCGACTCGCGGGGTTATTGGGATCGGAGCTCGGGTCGCCGGCGCCGCCGGCGTCGCTCGGCCCGGCGCCGGTAGCCGAGGAGTTGTCGACGCGCGCGAACGGCGGCTGCGACGGGGTCGGCTCGAACTCGATCCAGCCGTACTGGGGGAAGTACACCTCTACCCACGCGTGCGCGTCCTGCTCCCTGACCACGTATGCGTTGCTCGCCGAGTCGTACGTGCCGGTCGTGAATCCTTCGACGAGCCGCGCCGGAACACCGGCCTCGCGGAGCATGACGACCATCGCGGACGCGAAGTACTCACAGAAGTCCTGCCGCAGGTCGAAGAGGAAGTAGTCGATGGGATCCTTGCCGGGCGGCGTCGGCTTCACCTGCGGCGAGTAGGAAAACGGCGGACTGCGAAGGAACGTCTCGAGGGTCTCGGCCTTGTCGTACGCATTCGGGATGTTGTCGAGGAGGCTGTGCGCGAGGGCCTTTACCCGCGGTGTCAGCGTGGACGGCAGCTGCAGGTACTTCGCCTTGATGTAATCGGGGTACGTCGCCGCGACCCTGCGAAGGGTCTGTTTGTCGGCGATCGAGATGAGGCTCGTCACCGTGTACGTGCCGGCAGCCTGCGACCGGTTCAGCGCGTGCAGCGAAGTCGAATAGGTCTTGTCCGCGCCCGTGTAGAACTGGTAGGGGACGTCCACTTTTTGCGGCTCGTTCGCCGCGAAGAGGATGTTCGAGTGCGGCACGATGATGTCGAAGCGGGCCTGGAACGCCTCGCGGTCAGCCGTGGGCAGCGCGATCTTGTCGGCCTTGTCGCTCTCGGTCGTGCGCCACCCCGCACCGGTGTAGAAGTCGTACGTCACGGCGCGCCAGAAGTGACCGGATGGCGCCTCGACCGTCATCACCACGCGGTCACCCAGGTTCGGGGCCTGTCCGAGGCGGATGGAATCCGAGAACGACACGCCGCGAAGACGGCTCGGCCCCGACACGCCGGCGAAGAAGCGCTGCCACTCGGCCTCGGCGCTGTGGTACGGGCCCTCGAACGTGCTCCAGGCTCCGTTCAGCACCTCCGCCGCCCCGACACGCGGCGTGACGAGGGCCATGATCACGAGGACCGCGGTCCAGGTCAGCCCCCCGCGAAGGAGACGCCAGTCCATCTCGCCCGACGGCTCGATGTTCTGCCGCGCCCAGCGCTCCTGCAGATTGACGATGTGGATGCGCACGAGCAGCACCAGCACCGCGAGCGTGAACACGATGAGGTCGGGGTAGAGGTTCGTGAGGGCGACCGAGACGTTGATGACGAGGCACGCGCCGTTAAAGATCACCGCGTCCCAGATGCGTCCGGTCCGCGCGAGCACGAACGAGCCGACGAATGTGGCGCACCACACCGAGGCGCCCAGGAACAGGACGAACACCGTCGGATCGCTCGCGGCCTCGCCCGCGATGACCTGCGTGATCCAGTTGTTCACGAGGATCGCGAGGTGAATGAGCTTGTCGCGATACGCGGCGCCGCCGGTCGACGCGACCGTCGTCGATAGCGTGACCATGAGCATCCCGAGGGTGCCGCCGGCGAGAACGGCCCGGGTGAACGGGATGCGGCCGTTGCCGAGGAGCGTGCCGGCGAGCACGCCGGCGAGCGCGATCCACCAGAACTGCGAGCCGATCTCGACCCAGTCGGCGTGCTGCAACGAGAGTGGATACATCGAGACCACGACCAGATAGATCGGGAGCGCGAACCATCCGCCCCGGAAGCGCAGCTTCGAGCGGTCGATCGGCGGAAGAAACGAGCGCCGGATCGACCCCAGGAGCGCGCTCACGCGATCGCCGCCGTCGATTCGTGGAAGAGCTCCTCGATCGGTGCGCCGGCCGCGAGGTGGGCCGCGGGGATTCCCGCTACGGCCAGCTCGCCGAGGATCGCGCGCCGGCGCGCCCGATCGCGCTCGTCGAGATCGACCGGCGGGCTCACGAGGACCGCCTGCGTCGCGATGGCCGTCTCGCGGAGCGTGCTCGCCGGCCGCACCCAAGCGCGATCGAGCGACGGCGTGATCAATAGGCAGGACGCGCCCCGCCGAAGTCGTGGCAGGGTCTCGACGAGCGTCTCCTGGAGTGATCGCGTGCCGCCGGCGTGCACCTCAGCGAGGTACTGCATCAGCTTGCCGAATTGTTTCGTGCCCCGGTCGGGGTGCAGCACTTCGGCGCGGTTGCCGTTCGTCACGAGACCAACGTTGCGGTGACCGTCGAGGGCCTTGCGCACGACCGAGGCGGCCACGGTGACGGCACGCTCCTCGGTCGAGTCCTCGCCGTCGCCGTGATGCCAATGCCCGTCGAGGTCGAGGTAGATCCAGAGGTCCGCGGTGCGGTCGAGCTCGAACTCCTTCACGTGAAGGCGGCGGTGGCGGACCGACGAAGGCCAGTGGATCCGGTTCATGGCGTCCCCCGGCCGGTACTCGCGGATGCCCATGACCATCGACGTGGACTGCAGCGAGCGCTGGCCCGTGAGCACGTTCCCCTCGAGCAGCGATCCCGGGAGGGTCCAGAAGGGAAGCTGCACGACGCGCGGGTAGACGAGCAGGAGCGCTTCCGACGGGATCCGTGCCTCGGTCGCGAAGAGCCCGAACGGGTCGCCGCTCCGAAGCACGATCGGACCCAGCCGGAAGCGGCCGCGGCGATGCGCCTTGACGAGCACCTTCCATTTGCGGGTCTTGCGGCCGCCGATCGAAAGCACCCGACCCTTGAGCGGCTCAGGCCAGTTCGACTTCTCGAAGACTTCGAGCCAGAGCTTTCCGAACCGATGGTCGTTGGTGAGCTCGTAGTCGAGCTCGATGGTGTCGCCCAGGTGCGCGTAGGACTGCCCGATCGTCCGCTTCACCGAGAGGCCCTCGAGGGTGAGGCGCGACAGGATGGACATCGCGATGAAGACGAACAGCACGAGGTACGACAGGTACGCGAGGAGCTCGACCCCCGTCGACACCGCCACGATGAAGAGGACGAGCCACAGGACCGCGAAACGCCAGGGCTTCAAGGGGCTAGGCCCGCAGCGCTTGGCCGGATGTCGCCTCGACCGGTACGGACGCCAGGATCTCCGCGATCACCGTCGTTGCTGCCAGGTCCTTGAGCCGCGCCTGCGGCTGAAGGATGAGGCGGTGCGCGAGCGTCGGTGCCGCAAGCCCCTTCACATCGTCCGGCACGACGTAATCGCGTCCGTTCATCGAGGCGTATGCCTGGGCCGCGCGCGACAAGGCGAGCGAGCCGCGAGGAGAAGCCCCGAGGTAGACGTCAGGGTGCGATCGCGTCGCCGTGACCACGTCGACGACGTATTTCTTTACAGACTCCGCGAGATGTATCTCGCGGGCGGCCGACTGCGCCCGGAGCAGCTCTTCGGACGACAGCACCTGATCGATCGTCTCGAGGGGATGGATGATCCGCTGCGCATCGAGGATCGCGATCTCTTCGCGGCTTGTTGGATAGCCGAGCTGGATGCGCATGAAGAAGCGGTCGAGCTGCGCCTCGGGAAGCGGGAACGTGCCTTCGTACTCGATCGGGTTCTGAGTCGCCATGACCAGGAACGGCTCGGGCAGCTGGTAGGTGGTCCCGTCGACGGTCACCTGATGCTCGTCCATCGATTCCAGGAGAGCGGACTGCGTCTTCGGCGTCGCCCGGTTGATCTCGTCGGCCAGCACGACCTGGCTCATGACCGGCCCCGGCCGGAACTCGAACTTGTTGGTCTGCTGGTTGAAGATCGAGACGCCGGTCACGTCCGAGGGCAGAAGGTCCGGGGTGAACTGGATCCGGCGGAAGGTGCACCCGAGGGAACGGGCCAGAGCCTTCGCCAGGACCGTCTTCCCGGTTCCAGGCACGTCCTCGACGAGGATGTGGCCCCGGCACATGAGCGCCACGAGCGCGAGCTCGATCTCGTGGTGCTTGCCGAAAATGACCCGCTCGACGTTCTCGACCACGCCCGTGACCTTCGCCGCGAGAGCTTTCTCCACCGTGCTGCTTACCCCTCTTCGTTAAAGTCCGCGGCCGCCACTCCTGAGTATCAGGGCTGCTCACAAAACAACGTAGGAAGACCCTAAGTTCATATACGGGCTAGCGACCTCGGCAGTTCCCTGCCTGTTCGCGCCGGCGGGTCCGACCCGGCTGGGGGCTGAGCAGCGCCGGGGTCTTCTTCGCTCGGCCCCGGTGGGATCGCGATGGACCGCCGTCTAGGGGCCGCTCGCTCAGAAGACCCCGGCGCTGCTTTTAGTGAAGCCCGGACAGGACCCGCCGCCGTGCCCGCTTCCGAGCAGTGCTACTTGCCTAGTGCTGCCCGCATGACCGCGCCTCCGAGGGGCGCTGCTGTGACTCCCCCATCGGCAGCGTTTTCAACGACGACGGCGACCACCACGGTCGGATTCTGGGCTGGCGCGAAGCCAACGAACCAGCCGTGCGGTGCCTCGCCTGGCCTGTTTTCGGCTGTGCCTGTTTTTCCGGCG
>VBIZ01000177.1 GCA_005880575.1 Chloroflexota bacterium
ATCCTGGCGGTCCTCTTCCCCCGGAGCTCACTCGTACCGCATGATGCGCGGGTGAGCTCGCGACACCGTCGGCGGTCTCGGCGTGTTCGGTTCGGGCGGAACCTCGCGGCGGTATCGCTCGCGCTGGCCGGGCTCGTCCTCGCGGCGGCGTTCGTGGGTCTCACTGTCCAGGGCAACGCGATCGCGCGCGAGATCGCCGGCTACCGCAGCGACCTCGTCGCTGACCAAGCGGCGCACGATGCGCTCGGCGCGCAGATCGCGAACCAGAAGACGGCGGACTACGTGCAGCAGAAGGCCCGCGACTACGGGTACATCGGAGCGAACGAGTCGCTGATCACGGTGCAGCGTGACGGACAGGCGAGCGCCGCATCGGCTCGCGCGGTGAGCGACGGTCCGTCGCGGATCGCGCGCTGGTTCGCGTTCTTCTTTGCCGCGCGATAACACCTACAATGTGTGTCGCGGGGTGGAGCAGCGGTAGCTCGTTGGGCTCATAACCCAAAGGCCGAAGGTTCGAATCCTTCCCCCGCAACAGTGGCGCGGCCGTACAGGCCGCGTCGTTTTCTATGCGGTCCTATTGCCACGATCCTGGTTGCCTGCTAAATCCGTGCAGTGCCTTACAAGGACCCAGAGCGCCGTCGGGAGTACGGCCGCGACTGGATGAGACATAACCCTGAGAAGGCTCGCGAAGCAATGCGTCGATGGCGGCGAAGGCACCCAGCAGAGCACAACGCAGAGGGTCGTGACTACTACGCCCGACATAAGGAGCGTCTCGCCCCGTACTTCGCGACGTAGATCCGTACTCATCGAGAGCTTCGACAGGCCATCCGCGCACGCCGACGAAGTCGCGAGCTCGCCGCGGAAGGAAACCACACCACTGAGCAGTGGCTCGCACTTCTGCAGACGTACGGTTACCGCTGCACGTATTGCGGCGCGGACGGATCCCTCGAGCCTGACCACCGCATTCCGCTGGCTCGCGGCGGCACGAATTACATCGAGAACATCGTGCCCGCCTGCCGCCGGTGCAACACGCGCAAACGTCTGCTGACAGAGGATGAATTCCGCGCCCGCCTCGCCGCCGAGAACCGGGGAGCCGGGCTATTGCCGCCGAGTTCGGTCCAGCCGCACGGAGAAGATTCCCCGATCGACTGGCGCGGGGATAGAGACCTGCGACCGTAGAATCGACCTACACGGCTGGGTAGCTCAGTGGTAGAGCAGCCGACTCATAACCGGCAGGTTCGTGGGTCCGATCCCCACCCCAGCCACCAGTGACCCCTTCCGCGATCCGCGCGACCGTCCGCGACTACATCCGCGCGCATCGGATCTTCGCGCCGGGGCCGGTGCTCGCCGCGGTCTCCGGCGGCGCCGATTCGACCGCCCTCCTTCTGATCCTCGCCGACCTCGCTGAGGAGCTCGGCCTGGTCATCCACGTGGCCCACTTCGACCACCGCACGCGCCCCAAGCAAAGCGCGGAGGACGCGGACTTCGTCGCGAAGCTCGCCAACCGCGTCGGTGCGCCGATCCGCGTCGGCCGCGCGGACAAGCCGACGAAGACCGAGGACGCCGCGCGGATCGCGCGGTACGGATTCCTGCGGCGAGCCGCGGCGGAGATCGGCGCTGCCGCGATCGCGACCGGGCACACCCGCGACGATCAGGCGGAGACCGTCCTTCTTCATCTCGCCCGAGGCTCGGGCCTTGCGGGCCTCGCGGCGATGCGCCCGGTGCGGGAGGCCATCGCGCGGCCGCTGCTCGCGATCGGCCGCGAGGACACGCTCGCGGTCTGTCGCGCGGCGCGGATCCGGCCGCGGTCCGATCCGACGAATCGGTCGCTCCGGTTCGCGCGCAATCGCGTGCGCCTCAAGGTCATCCCCGAGCTCGCGAAGATCAACCCGCGGGTGAGCGAGGCGGTCGCGCGCCTGGCTGATGCCGCAGCCCAGATCCAGACCGACGATGACCTCGCGACGCGACAGGAGCTCGCCGAGGCCCGCCAGGGCGACGCCATCCGGATCACAGACCTCGAATCGAGCGTGCGCATTCGCGCGCTCGCGCTCGCCTGGCGAGACGCGACGGGTCGCGTGCTCGGGGCGCGTCACCGCGATGCGCTCGATGAGCTCACCTCGACCGAAGAGGGTTCGCGGTCGCTCGACCTTCCGGGAGGACGAGCGATTCGTGAGTACGGCGTCGTCCGTATCGTTGGCGACAGACCTGCCACGAAGAGCGATCCGCCGACCCGAATCGAGCTCGGACGGGAGATAATGTGGAATGGCTGGCGCCTCGCGCTCGGGTCGGCGATGCCTCCGAACGGAGCCCGCGAAGCGCCCGTTCCCAAGAGCCTCCTAAGAAAATTGGTCGTTCGGGGCCGGGTCGCCGGCGATCGAACGACGAATTCGCCCCGCAAGAAGCTCCAGGACCTCTTCACCGACGCGAAGATCCCCGCGTCGCAGCGGAGCCACTGGCCCGTTATTGCAAGCGAAGACGCGGTTTGGTGGGTCCCCGGTCTCACCGAACCGCCGAAAGCGACAGGCGGAACACGGCTTGCGGTAGCGGCTCCGGCGCACTTTGGGAACGAGCTTTGGACTACACGCGTTAGACAGGTAGCATCGAAAGCGGACTCGGTCGGAGCTCGACCGCGGAAAGGGCCCTCGAACTGAATCTCGACAACCGCATCTTCAAGAACGGCATCCTGACCCTGCTCCTGGTCGTGATGGGGCTCGCGCTCCTCTACGCCTACCGCTCGCAAACTCCCTCGGTCCCCGAGGTGGGCATCAGCAAGGCCATCCAGGATGTGAATGCCGGCAAGGTCAAGACGGTCACCATCGTCGCCAGCAGCGCCACCCTCGAGTTCAAGGACACCTCCCTGGGCAAGGAGCAGACGACCCTCCAGGAGCCCGACACGCTCATGGCGAAGGCGGTCGCGGACTACAACGCCACGCACGCCGACACCGTCGACCTGAAAATCGGAAGGGACAACCAGACGTTCTCGGTCGTCGGTTCGATCGTCCTCAGCCTCTTACCGGTCCTGCTGATCGGCGGCTTCTTCTTCTACATGATGCGTCAGGCCCAGGGCACGAATAACCAGGCGCTCTCATTTGGAAAGAGCCGCGCGCGAATGTTCATCGGCAACAAGCCGACCGTGACGTTCGACGATGTGGCCGGCGTCGAGGAAGCCAAGCAAGAGCTCACCGAGGTGGTCGAGTTCCTGAAGTACCCGGAGAAGTTCTCGAGTCTCGGCGCCCGGATCCCCCGCGGCGTCCTGCTCGTCGGCCCGCCCGGCACCGGCAAGACCATGCTCGCGCGCGCCGTCGCGGGCGAGGCGGGCGTGCCGTTCTTCTCGATCTCGGGCTCCGAGTTCGTCGAGATGTTCGTGGGCGTTGGCGCGAGCCGCGTGCGCGACCTCTTCGATCAGGCCAAGCGCAACGCGCCGTGCATCGTGTTCATCGACGAGATCGACGCGGTCGGCCGCCAGCGCGGCGCCGGCCTCGGCGGCTCGCACGATGAGCGCGAGCAAACGCTGAACCAGATCCTGGTCGAGATGGACGGGTTCGACACCGGCACGAACGTCATCGTCGTCGCCGCCACCAACCGCCCGGACGTCCTCGACCCGGCCCTCCTTCGGCCCGGCCGGTTCGACCGGCAGGTGGTCCTCGACCGTCCGGACATCAAGGGCCGCAAGGCGATCCTCGACGTCCACGTGCGCGGCAAGCCGCTCGACAAGAACGTCGATCTGCTCCGCATCGGCCAGATCTCGCCGGGCTTCTCCGGAGCGGACCTCGCCAACGTCGTGAACGAGGCTGCGATCCTGGCTGCCCGGCGCAACAAGAAGCAGATCGGCCAGATCGACTTCGAGGAGGCCCTCGAGAAGGTCGCGCTCGGCCCGGAAAGGCGCTCTCGGGTCATCACCGAGAAGGAGAAATGGATCGTGGCCTACCACGAGGCGGGCCACGCGCTCTGCTTCAAGCTCCTCAAGCACACCAACCCGGTGCACAAGATCTCGGTCGTCGCCCGGGGCATGGCCATGGGCGTGACGTGGTCGTTGCCTCAGGAGGACCGCTACTTCCGCACCCGCAAGGAGTTCGAAGACGACATCGCCGCCGCCCTCGGTGGCTGGGTCGCCGAGCAGCTCCATCTCGGCGGCGACGCCACGACCGGAGCCTCCAACGACATCGAGAAGGCGACCGAGATGGCGCGTCAGATGGTCACGAAGTTCGGCATGAGCGAGAAGCTCGGGCCGCTCCAGTACGGGAAGACCGATGAGCTCATCTTCCTCGGCCGTCAGATCCAGGAAGAGCGCAACTACTCCGAGGATGTCGCGAAGATCATCGACTCCGAGGTCCACGACATCGTCGACCGTGCTCGCCAGAGGGCGTACGAGGTCCTGACGAACAACCGCGACAAGCTCGACCTCGTTGTCAGCAAGCTCATCGAGCAGGAGACGCTCGAGTCCGACGAGTTCAACAAGCTCTTCGACGGCGAGCCCGACGCGGGTGTTCCGGTCGCGGCGTCAACCCCGGATCAGTCGCCGCCGCCAGGCGCACCGGCCGGAGAAGAGCGTCGCCGCGAAAAAGGTGAGAAGGGCAAGGGGCCCGCGCCAGCACCGACACCGGCTTAGCGAGCGCTCACCCGCAACATTCGGCACGCCGATTGCTTGTAACACGTGGCGATGGCAGACCTGATCGTCACAACACTTGGCCGTGTAGAACGCAGCGAGCCGGCGCGCGTGGCCGCGCTCTGGGCGTTCACAGTCGTTCTTGCGGTCGCTTTCCTGGCGCTTCTCGTGGGCGACCAGGTTCACGCGGCCTCTTTCTAGCCGCCCAGTACCCTCCGGCGCGTGCGCCTCTTCGTCGCGATACCGCTCCCGCGTGACCTCGCGCTGCGCGCTTCCGAGATACTGCCGACGACGCTCCCAGCTCTGCGCCGCGTGAAGCCCGAAAACCTGCACATCACGCTGGCGTTCCTCGGCTGGACCCCGGATGAGCGCCTCGACGACGTCACGAGTGCGGCGGGCGACGCTGCGGCGGAAGTACCCCCGTTCGAGCTCGCGCTCGAGGGCCTTGGTCGATTCCCCGAACGCGGCCGCCCGCGCGTCGTCTGGATCGGGATCGCGGACGGCGCGCCGAGCGTGCTGCGGCTCGGCGTCGGTGTCTCAGCTGGACTGCGGACTCGCGAGCTCCGGTTCGACGATCGCCCACTCTCGCCGCATCTCACCATCGCCCGCGTCCCGGGCGATGCGAGCACCGCGGAAGGGAAGACCATCGTCGCGGCCACCGAAGGCCTCGTCGCGCCGCGCCTCCAGTTCACCGTTGACGAGATCGCGGTCGTTCAGAGCGTTCTCTCGTCAAAAGGTCCTCGCTACACCGCTCTGGCGACAGTGCCACTCGCACACCGCTAGCGCCTTCGCCAATTCCGATGGCTACACTCGGAATTCGAAGGGGGACGCCACCAGATGATCAGAAAAGCCGACCCGTACCGCGACACCGACGTCATCGACGCCCGCGCGCCGCGCACGAATCAGGCGATCGTGGGGACGCTGTCGCTTCTTGCCGTCGTCACCGGGTGGTGGCCCATCCTCGGACTCCTCGCCGGCCAGCTCGCCATCGGCCTTGCCTTCGGCCGGCGCTACTGCATTCCTTGCGTCCTTTACTTCGAGGTCATCCAGCCGCGGATCGGCGAAGGTCCGATCGAGGACAGCCGCCCGCCGCGGTTCGCGAACGTCGTCGGTGCCGTCTTCCTCGGCGCGGCCACCATCGCATACCTCGTCGGGCTGAGCGTCGTCGGTATCGGGCTCGGTCTGATCGTCGCGGCCCTCGCGCTCCTCGCGGCGACGACCGGCCTGTGCGTCGGCTGCGAGATCTACCGCTTCGCCGCGCGGTTCCGCGGTGTTCGTGCCCGGCACATCGACTCGGTCGACCTCGCCGAGCTCGGGGCCTCGGCCGCAGCGGGGGAGATCGTGGTCGAGTTCACGCACCCGCTCTGCACCGACTGCCGCTCACTTGAGGCGGAGCTTCGCGCGTCGGGCCGCACCGTGTTCACCGTCGATGTGTCGCGTCGACCGGAGCTCGCGCGCAAATACGGCGTCGTTCTCGTGCCGACCGCAGTCGCGGTGACCGCATCAGGCGCTGTCGTGGAGCGCCTCGCCTGACCAGCGACGGCCCCGAGTCGCGCCTCCGTGGCGAAACGGGGGTGGAGGCTCGCATCCGCGAGCTTCGCGACGCCGGCGAGCTTTCGGGATTGCCCGGCGAAGGCCGGCCTCTGCCCGCGGACCCGGACGACGAGGCCGGGACGGCGTGGGCCGCGCGTCATCTGGTTCGGACCTCCGGAGCCCGACCGGTCTGGACCGAGCTGCGGCGTGACATCACCGAGCGTCGCCTGCGGATCGTGACGCGGCTGCGTGCTCATCAGAGCTGGCTCGAGCGACGGCAGAGCCTTGTCGATCACATTCCGTCCGAGCGGATCCTGTCCGAGGTGGCGCTCACGAAGCAGGGGGACGAGCGCGTGCGGGCGGAGGTCGCCCAGGCGATCGCGGAGCTGAACGCGCTCGTGAGACATCACAACCTCGTGGTCACCGCGACGAGTCTCCACATGCCGACCGCCACGTTCGAAGGGCTTCTCGAGATCGCGCACGCCACCCGGCGTTAGTTATGCGGCGCGATCGCCTCGTGCGCGTAATGAGGGCGGCCGCACCGGACCGCGCCGCCGGTAGTTCGCGAAGGCGTAGCGATCGCATGCGATCTCGGCGCTCGATCCCCATCCGTGCGTGAGATAGAGCCACCAATGGCAGAACTCATGGAGGTAGAGGAATCGGATGACGTCGCGACGCGTCCGGAAGAGGATGATCGGCGTTCCGTCGGCGCCGAGGTCGACCAGCTCGTGGAAGGGCCGGAAGGGCTCGGGCACCTGGAGCACGATCTCGGGCTCATCCCAGAACGTGAAGGCCTGGAGGTGCGGTGCGGTCCTGTAGCGGAGCGGCTTGACCGTGACGCGGTAGCCCGTCGCGGTGGGCAGGCCGGCGAGCACCTCACGGATATCGGCCGCGGTGTGGCTCCGAAGCAGGGAGCGGACGGCCATCGGTCCTGCCGGACGGCCCCCGCCGCGCACCGATTTCACGCTTTCAATCTAGCGGCCGCCGCTTGAGTTCAAAGCGGGGGCCCTCCCCCGGTCTGGACACCTACCCCGCGGTGCTACAGTTTTGGCGAACGTCGCTCGAGCGGGAGCGATTAGGCCGCAGAAAACCGATAGAGAACCGGGGCGAGGTGTAAGCCCGGGCGGGCGAAGCGGCGCGAATGGATCCCGCGAGACGGCATCCCGAACAGCGAGTACGGATGTCCGGAAGCCCACCGTTATCAAGGGGCGCTCCGTGACCGCGGAGGCAAAGGGTCTGCCAGCGATGGCGGGCCGATATCGGGTGGCACCACGAGCCCTCGTCCCGTGATCGGGCGAGGGTTTTTGTTTGGAGGCGAGTGGTGCTGACGGCGACGACGCGAAAGACACACGAGCTCGTGCCGGTGGTGCGGGAGCGCCTTGCCGATCTCGAGACGCCGGTGTCGGCGTTCGCGAAGCTCCGCCCGCTGGGCGGCGCGTTCCTTCTCGAGAGTGTCGAGGGCGGCGAGCGCATGGGCCGCTACTCGTTCATCGGCGTTCTGCCTCGCGCCACGCTCGTCTTCCGCGACGGCGTCGCTTCGATACTCGAGGACGGCGGCGTGCGCACCATCGACTACGCCGACCCGCTCGACGTGCTTCGCGAAGAGCTGGGTCGCTACCGGCGCGCCTCGTCCGCCGACCTGCCGCGGTTCTCCGGTGGGGCGGTCGGCTACGTCGCCTACGAGGCCGCGCGTCACTTCGAACGGCTCCCGGCGGCGTCACGCGATGTCCTGCGGCTACCTGAGGCGGGTTTCTCGATCTACGACACCGTCGTCTGTTTCGATCACGTGCGGCACTCGCTCCTGGTGATCGCGCACGACGTCGAGGGCGAGCGCGAAAGCGCCGCGAGCCGGATCGCCCGAGTCTTCGCGGCGCTCGAGGCGCCCGTGTCGCTCCCGGCTCAGAACGGGCGCGTGGCGCGGACGGTGACCGCGAACGGCACGCCCGACGACTACCGGGCGCGGGTCGCGAAGGCCCGCGAGCTCATCGCGGATGGCGACTGCATCCAGATCGTCCTCGCGCAGCGATTCGATGTGCGACCCGCTCCCGAGCCGCTCGCGCTGTACCGCGCGCTGCGGCATGTGAATCCGTCGCCCTACATGTTCCTGATCGACGTCGCCGGTGCCGCGCTCGTCGGCGCGTCGCCCGAGCCATTCGTGCGGGTCGAGGATGGACGTGTGGTGATGTATCCGATCGCCGGCACCCGCCCGCGTGGCCGCGACGACGCCGAGGACGCCGCGATGGAGGCCGAGCTTCGGGCCTCGGAGAAGGAGCGTGCCGAGCACGTCATGCTGGTCGACCTCGCGCGCAACGACATCGGCCGCGTGTCGCGCTCGGGCACCGTCCGCGTCAAGGAGCTCATGCGAGTCGATCGCTTCTCACACGTGATGCATCTCACCTCCGTCGTCGAGGGAGAGCTCGCCTCGGGCGTCGACGCGCTCGACGCGTTTCGCGCATGCTTTCCGGCGGGTACCGTGTCCGGCGCGCCGAAGATCCGGGCCATGGAGCGCATCGCCGAGCTTGAGACCGACCGGCGCGGTCCGTACGCCGGCGCCATCGGGTACCTCGGGTTCGACGGGCGCATGGACACCTGCATCGGCATCCGCACCGCCGTGATCGCGGACGGCGTGTGCCGCATCCAGGCGGGCGCCGGGATCGTCGCCGACTCCGACCCGGCCGCCGAAGAGCGCGAGACCCGAGCCAAGGCGCGCGCTCTTCTTCGCGCGATCGAGCTCGTGGACGGCGCGGAGCCGGGACGATGAGCACACGGCTCCTGCTCGTCGACAACTACGACTCGTTCACCTACAACCTCGCCCAGGCGTTCGGCGCGCTTGGCGCCGAAGTCGTCGTGCTTCGCGCCGACGATCCGGCGCTCGCGGCCGCGCTCGACGCGCATCCTGATCGTCTCGTGATCTCGCCGGGGCCAGGTCGCCCCGAGGTGGCCGGCCGTTCGCCCGTGCTGGTCCGCCAGGCGCCGGAGCTCGGGATCGCCACGCTTGGCGTCTGCCTCGGGCTGCAGTGCGCCGCGGTCGCGTTCGGTGCGTCGGTGATCCGCGCGCCGGAGCCGCGACACGGAAAGACCTCGCTCGTGCGGCACGACGGGAAGGGCGTGTTCGCCGGGATCCCCGACCCGACCGAGGCGACGCGCTACCACTCGCTGATGGTCGACGAGCGGACGCTTCCGCCGGAGCTCGTCGTGACAGCGCGGAGCGACGACGGTGTCGTGATGGCGCTGCGGCATCGGTCGCTTCCGCTCGAGGCCGTTCAGTTCCACCCCGAATCGGTGATGACCGCCGACGGCATGCGCATGCTGGAGAATTTCGTTGGACGCGCGTGAGGCTCTCGTGATCGTGGCGGGCGGCCGCACGCTCACGCGTGACGAGGCGCGCTCAGCGATGGCGTCGGTGATGGCGGGCGAGGCCACGCCGGCGCAGCTCGGTGCACTGCTCGCGGCGCTTCACATCCGCGGCGAGACCGTCGACGAGATCGCGGGCTTCGCGTCCGCGCTCCGCGACGTCGCCGTCCGCGTGACCGTGCCGGCAGACGCGATCGACATCGTCGGCACCGGCGGCGATCGCTCGAACAGCTTCAACATCTCGACGGTGAGCGCGATCGTGACCGCGGCCGCGGGCGGTCACATCGCCAAGCACGGCAATCGCGCCGCATCGAGCGCGTGCGGGAGCGCGGACGTCCTCGAAGCGCTCGGAGTGAAGATCGATCTCGGGCCCGACGGCGTCTCCTGCTGCGTCGAGGAGACGCGGATCGGCTTCATGTTCGCGCCGCGATACCACCCCGCCATGCGCCACGCCGGCCCGGTGCGGCGCGAGATCGGGATCCGTACCGTGTTCAATGTGCTGGGCCCGCTCGCGAATCCGGCCGGAGTGCGCCGCATCCTCCTGGGCGTCCCCTCGCCGGCGCTCGGTGAGAAGATCGCCCGCGTGCTTGCCGAGCTCGGCACGGACCACGCGCTCGTTGTCCACGGTGAGGACGGCCTCGATGAGATCAGCCCCTCGCTTCCGACGCGGACGTGGGAGCTCCGCGGCGGATCGGTGAGCGAAGGCCGCATCGAGCCTGAGGATCTCGGCGTGACACCGGTCTCGCGAGGGGAGATCACCGGCGGCGATCCAGCGAGGAACGCGACGATGGCGCGGGACGTCATCGGCGGGGCGAAGGCCGGGCCGCGTGCGGCGATCCTGATGAACGCCGGAGCCGCGTGCTACGTCGCCGGGCTCGCTCGCGATCTGCGCGACGGTGCGCGGCTCGCCGCCGAGGCGATCGATCGTGGCAACGCGTCCGACGTCCTCGCGCGGTTCGTCGCGACGAGCCAGCGCATCGGTGCCGCGGAGGCCGCGACGGCATGAGCGATTTCCTCGAGCAGATCATCCTTGAGCGACGCGGGGACGTCGCCGCGGCTCGTGCGGCGGTTTCCGATGAACGGATGCGCTCGCAGGCGCGCGTCGGGCCGCTGCGGCCGTTCGACCAGTTCCACGAGGCGCTGCGTAATCGTGATCGGCGGATGGGTCTCGCCGTGATCGCCGAGGTGAAGCGCGTATCACCGGCGGCGGGGATCCTCGTTCGGGCCCTCGATCCGGCGGCCCAGGCCAAGCGCTATGTGGCAGCGGGCGCGACGGCCGTCTCGGTCCTGGTCGAAAACCGTCACTGGGGCGGATCGATGGAAGATCTTGTGGCGGTGCGTGCGGCCGTAAGCGTGCCGATCCTCGCGAAGGATGTGATCGTCGACGCCTATCAGATCTACGAAGCGCGGGCCGCGGGGGCAGATGCGGTCTTGCTTATCGCGGAGGCGCTCGACGAGAGCGACCTCCGGCGACTCGTGTCGGTCGCCAAGGGACTTGGTATGTGCGCGCTCGTCGAAGCGCACGAGGCGAGTGCGTTCGGGCGAGCCGTGCAATCGGGCGCGCAGGTTGTCGGTGTGAACGCGAGGAACCTTCGGCGGCCCGCTGACATCGACGTCGGTCGCGTGCGACAGCTGCATACATTCGCTCATCCGGAGCAGATCCTCGTCGCCGAGTCCGGCATCACTTCCGTCGACGACGCGCGGATGCTGCCTGCGCGCGTCGACGCGGTGCTTGTCGGGACCGCGCTCATGCGCGCCGACGATCCGGGTCCGCTCATCCACGGGATCGCATCGATGAAGCGGGTGGTGCACGCATGATCACGACGGCGAAGCCCGGGCGGTACGGCGAGTTCGGCGGCCAGTACCTGCCCGAGACGCTCATGCCCGCCGTCGCCGAGCTCGAAGCCGCGTGGCTCGACGCTCGCGCCGACACCGACTTTCAGAACGAGCTGGCCCGGGTGTTGCACGACTGGGTCGGACGCCCGACGCCGCTCACCGACGCGCCCCGCCTCGCCCGCGCGGTCGGCCTCGCGCGCGTGCTTCTCAAGCGAGAGGATTTGGCGCACACCGGCGCGCACAAGATCAACAGCGCCGTCGGCCAGGCGCTGCTGGCCAAGCGGATGGGAAAGCATCGCGTCGTGGCGGAGACCGGGGCGGGGCAGCACGGCGTCGCGAGCGCGGCCGCCTGCGCGCTCCTCGGACTCGAGTGCGTTGTTTACATGGGCACCGTCGACGCGCGCCGCCAGCACGCGAACGTCTTCCGCATGAAGCTTCTCGGAGCCGAGGTGCGCGAGGTCGACGCCGGCAGCCGCACGTTGAAGGACGCGGTGAACGAGGCGATCCGCGACTGGGTCACCAACGTGCGCACCACGTATTACCTGCTCGGATCGGCGATCGGCCCGCACCCGTACCCCGCGATGGTGCGCGACTTCCAGGCGGTGATCGGGCGCGAGGCGCGCGAGCAGGCGCTTGCCCTCCTCGGCGGCCTTCCCGACGTGGTTGTCGCGTGCGTCGGGGGTGGCTCCAACGCCATCGGCATCTTCAGCGCGTTCCTCGACGATCCGAGCGTCAAGATCGTCGGTGTGGAGGCCGGCGGCGAAGGGATCGCGAGCGGCAAGCACGCCGCGTCCATCGTCGGCGGAAGCGTCGGCGTCCTTCACGGCTCGCGCACGCTTGTCCTTCAGGACGACCAGGGACAGATACGGGAGACGCACTCGGTTTCGGCGGGCCTCGACTATCCCGGCGTCGGCCCGGAGCACGCGGCGCTCGCACGATCGGGACGCGTCCGCTACGTCGCGCGCACCGACCGCGAGGCGCTCGACGCGTTCGCGCTCCTCTCTCGGAGCGAGGGCATCATCCCGGCGCTCGAGCCGGCGCACGCGATCGCCGAGCTTCCGGCGATCGCAAAAGATGACCCGAGCCAGACCGTGCTCCTCTGTCTCTCCGGCCGCGGGGACAAGGACCTCGAGATCGTGATGGGCGAGGGCCTGGTGCGGTGACAATCTCGACCGCTCCGACCGGCACGGCACGGATCGCTCGCGCGTTCGCACGAGCGCGCGCGGAGAGGCGCCTGGCCCTCGTCGTCTATCTCACGGTCGGGTATCCCGACAAGGCCGCGACGGGAGGTCTGCTGCGCGCCGCCCTCGATGGCGGTGCGGACGTGCTGGAGCTCGGAGTGCCGTTCAGCGACCCGCTCGCCGACGGTGCGACGGTCCAGCGCGCAAGCGAGATCGCGCTGCGCCAGCGAGTGAGCCTCACCGACTGCCTCGCAGAGGCCACCACGATCGTACGCGAGCGCGACGCGGCAGTGCTCCTGATGGGGTACGCGAATCCCTTCCTGAGCTATCGCGGTGGCCTCAGCGGCTTCGCGTCCGATGCCGCGCGCGCCGGCGTGGCCGGGATCATCGTCCCCGATCTGCCTTCGGAAGAATCGGCGGAGTTCGACGCCGCTCTCGATCCGGAGGGACTCGCACGCATCGACCTCTACGCGCCGACGACGCCCGACGACCGGCTCGCCCGCCTCGTGCCGGCCGCGCGCGGGTTCGTGTACTGCGTATCGCTCGCCGGAGTCACCGGCGCGCGTCGCGCGCTCGGCGCCGATGTCGCGACATTCGTGGCCCGCGTCCGTCGTCACACCGCGCTCCCGATCGCTGTCGGGTTCGGCATCAGCACGGCCGAGCACGTCGGGTCGCTGCGGGGCGTGGCCGACGCGGTCGTCGTCGGGAGCGCCGCGCTGGACGCGGTGTCCGGGGCGCCGGCGGACGGTCGGCCGGAGGCTCTTCGCGCGTTCGTCTCCACGCTCGCCGCCGCGGGGAAAAGCTGATGCCGGTGCGCGGCATCCGTGGCGCGACGACCGTCGGCAAGAACGAAGCGCGCGCGATCTACGACGCCACGCTCGAGATCCTGAACACCATCGTGAAGCTGAACGGCGTGCGGCCGGAAGACGTCGGGTATATCTGGTTCACGGTGACCGACGATCTCGACGCGGCGTTCCCGGCGGACGCGGCGCGCGCGGGGCTCGGCTGGACCGACGTGCCGCTCATCTGCGGGCGTGAGATACCCGTGCCCGGCGCGCTCGAGCGCTGTGTCCGTCTGCTAGTTGCCTGGAACACGCCGAAGACGCAGGCCGAGGTGCGCCACGTCTTCCTCCACGGCGCGCGTGTCCTGCGTCCTTCCTGGGCCGTCGATCTTCCCGGCGACGCGCCGCTCGGAGTGCCCTAGTGCTGGTCGTCATGAAGCGCGACGCGACGAAAGAGGAGATCGACGCGGTCGTCGAGCGGATCAAGGAGTTCGGCATCACGCCCGTGCCCCTTCCGGGCGCGGAGCGGACCGCGATCGGCACGTTCGGAAGCACCTCGCGCGCGGCGGCGGAGGCGGTCGAATCCTTGCCAGGCGTCGCCGAAGTGGTCCCGGTCAGCCGGCCGTTCAAGCTGGCGTCGCGGGAGGTCATCGGAGAGGACACGGTCGTGCGGATCGGGGACGTGCCGGTCGGTCACGGCCATCCCCTCGCGGTAGTAGCGGGCCCCTGCGCGGTCGAGTCCCGCGAGGTCACGCTCGAGACCGCGCGGGCGGTGCGCGCGGCGGGCGGCGCGGCGCTTCGTGGCGGCGCGTTCAAGCCCCGAAGCTCGCCGTACACGTTCCGTGGGATGGGTGGCGAGGGGCTGGAGATCCTTGCGGAGGCGCGCGCCGTCACCGGTCTTCCGATCGTCACGGAGGTGCTCGCCCCGGGCGACGTCGAGGCGGTGGCGGAGGTTGCCGATTGCCTCCAGATCGGCGCGCGGAACATGCAGAACTACTCGCTGCTTGACGCGGTGGGGGAGCAGACGAAGCCGGTCCTCCTGAAACGCGGGATGTCCGCGACGGTCGAGGAGCTGCTGCTCTCGGCCGAGTACATCCTGGCTCGCGGCAATCGCAACGTCATCCTGTGCGAGCGCGGCATTCGCACGTTCGAGCGGTACACGCGCAACACGTTCGACATCAACGCGATCCCCCTGCTGAAGCGTCTCTCGCACCTGCCGGTTCTCGCGGACCCATCGCACGGGACCGGCAAGTGGTATCTCGTCGCCCCGATCGCACTCGCCGCGGTGGCGGCGGGCGCCGATGGGCTCCTCGTGGAGGTGCATCCGAGCCCCGACCACGCGCTGTCCGATGGATTCCAGTCGCTCAGCTTCGACAACTTCCGCGCGCTCATGGGAGCCGTGCCCCACGTCGCCCGTGCCGTCGGGCGCACCGAGCAGGTCGCCGCGCCATGAAGATCGGCGTCGTCGGCCTTGGCCTCATCGGCGGCTCGCTCGCGCTGGCGCTACGCGAGACGCATGATCTCACCGGATACGACACCGACGAGCGGGCCCGCGCGGCCGCGAAGGCCGACGGAATCCGCATCGTCACGCGCATCGACGACCTCGTGCCGGCCGATGCGGTCGTCGTCGCCACGCCGATCTCCGCGATCGTGCCCGCGCTCGAGCAGCTCGCCGCCCGCTCGAACGGCGCGGTGCTCCTGGACACCGGCTCCCTCAAGCGAACGGTCGCCGACTACGCGGCGCGGGCGCCCGCGGGGACGCGCATCGTGGGCGGACATCCCATGGCCGGCACGACCTCGGCCGGGTTCAGCGCGGCGGATCCAGGACTCTTTCGCGGACGGACCTTCCTGCTGGTGCCGACGGCACGCTCCGACGACGCCGCGATGAGCGTCGCGGGAACGATCGCGCGGGACGTCGGCGCGAGCGTCACGGTGTGCTCCGCGGACGTGCACGACCGCGCGATGGCTCGCCTCGTGGCAGGCCCGCTCGCGGCGGCGGCGGCCCTCGCGGTGGCCGGCGCTCAGGCCGAGCCGCTCCTGGGCGCCGCGGGACCGGGCTTTCGCGATTCGACTCGCCTGGCGGATACGCCGGCCGATCTCGCAACCGAGCTGCTCTTTGGCAGCGGCACCGACGCGGCCGCGGCGATCGGATCGATCATCGAAGGTCTCACCCAGCTGCGGGACGCCGTCGAGCGCGGAGACCGCGACTACGCGAGAAGCTTCCTGCAGGCCGCGCGGTCGGTACGCAGCGAGCTCAGCTGAGGTCAGCCGGCCGCGCCGCCAGCCGCCGCAGCCGGACCGCTCTCAGGCAGCTAGCCTGGACGAGAGGAGGGCCTGTGCTCTGAGGAGGGCCAACGCGCACTTCGCGCAGAAGTTCGAAGGACCGTCTGAGATGACGGCGCGTGTGCCACAGCCTCTGAAGCAGCGGTCGACGATGGGCACCATTTCGGGCTCTCGGTCGCGTTCATCGGTGGTCATCTTTTCTCCGAAGCGGTCCAGCCAACTTCCAGCGAGGCAAGGTATCCGGCCGCCGTTGAGTTCGTCTCTGGCTTGCTGTTGCGATCTTCGGATGCGGGTACTGCGGCTCGTCGGTCACCGCGAAAGCTCGGCGATCATCTCGTAGAACTGGGGGAAGGTCTTCGCCACCGCGCCGGCGCCCTTGATGGCGACGCCGGGAACCTGAAGACCGAGTATCGAGAACGCCATCGCGACGCGGTGGTCGCCGCAGGCGTCGACGATCCCGTCGTGCAGCGGGGCCGGCTCAACGCGAATGGCATCCGCGAACGCCTGGGCGCGACCGCCGAGAGCGTTGATACCGTCGGCCACGACCTTGACGCGGTCGCTCTCCTGCTTTCTGGTGTGCCCGATGCCCGTGAGCTCGGTGGCCTCGGACGCCTGCGTCGCCACGACCGCGAGGCTCGGGAAGACGTCGGAGCAATCCCTCACGTTCGCGCGAATCCCGTGGAGCTCGCCGACGCGTCGGACCGTCACGCCGCCACGGTGCGAGACGCCGCACCCCATCGCTGCGACGAGCTCGAAAAACCGCGCGTCTCCCTGATTGCCCGGGCGCACGCGTGCATCGACGCCCTCGACGGTGACCGAACCGCCGAGCACCGCCGCTGCCGCAGCGGGATACGTCGCGGCAGTGAGGTCTCCCGGAATGCGCAGGTCCTTCGCGTGGACCTTCCCCGGCTGGACCGTGATCACGTTGCCCTCACGGTCGACCTTCACGCCGCGCCGCCGCAGTGATGTGATCGTGATGTCGACGAACGGCGCCGACACGAGCGCGCCCGCGATCTGAACCCGGAGACCGCCTTCGAGCCGCGGCGCGACTAGCAGCAGCGCCGAAGCGAACTGGCTCGACTCGTTCCCGGCGATCTCGATCTCGCCGCCCCGGATCGGCCCGACGATCGTCACCGGCAGACGATCTCCGGTGACGGTCGCGCCGAGCCGCCGGAGCGCATCAAGGAGCGGCGCGATGGGGCGCTCGCGCAGGCGTGGGGATCCGGTGATGGTCACGTATCCGCTCCCCAGAGCCGCGAGGGCGGCCCCGAACCGGGCGACGGTGCCGGCATCGCGGGCGTCGATCGCGGCGCCCGCGCGGCGGCTCGCGGGCGAGCCGCGAACGACGACCTCGTCGTCCTCGCGCTCGACGCGGTAATCCAGGGCAATGACGGCCTCGATCATCGCGCGCACGTCGTCGCCGGGATCGAGCGGTCCCAGCTGCAGACGCGAGCGGCCGTCGGCGATCGCCGACAGCACGAGCTCGCGATTGGCGATGCTTTTCGAGGCCGGCACGCGCACGCGTTTGTCGACCAGCGGCCGGCGGATGGGCGTGATGGGGCGAAGGTCGTCCATCGGGATGCGAGGATTATCACCGCCATGCGCTACACAGGTGCGGAGCGAGCAGCCCAGGCCAGCCTCGTGGCCTTCGCGCTCGTCTTCGCGCTGGTCACCTTCGGGGTCCTCTTCCGCGGCGCCGACGGCGGGACCGGGGCGAGCCCGAGTCCGTCCGCCTCCGCGGCGTCGAGGGCTCCGGACGTCACGATCACCCAACCTACCTGCTGCGCGCAGACCGCACGCGCGCTTCTCGCGACCTGGGAGTCGAGTGCGCATATCAACGCGGCGAAGGTGGCGCTGACCCCGGATCCGGGCTTCGACTGCAGCACGACCATCGACGCGAATGGGCTCAAAGGGACCTTCAGCTGTCGCGGACTGCTGAAAGGAGCGACCGACTTCGTCGCGACCTTGAGGCTCACGACCGCGGTCGGCACGTTCCCCTTCGAGCACCGCTTCAAGACCATGGGCGAACGTCTGACGGACGTGAAGTGGTTCACCGAGTTCGAGGATCCGAAGGGGGAGCCACTTTCCTGCGCAGCCGCCAGCTGCCGGATCATCCAGAACTTCACGACGGGCAAAGACCCGCTCACCGCTCAGGCGATCCTCGACCTCGGCCGACAGTTCAATCGGAGCAACGATCCTGGCCTCGATCCCGTCGCGATCGCCACGGTCCTCCAGCGGATGGACGAGAGCAATCACTACCACTACTACCGTTACGACACGCGTGAGGACGCGACCGGCGCCGCCGTGTACTGGCTCGTGCGCAGCGGCAAGCCGGTGATGGTCATCAGCCTCGCCGGCCAGCACGGGCCGGTGCTCATGGGGTTCCAGGGCACGTTCGGCACGTATTACGACGACCCCGGCAACCGGATCACGGGCGTCGTCGTGGAGGATCCGCAGCGCGGCGACCTGAACCCGCAGACGCAGAACCACCGACCGGACATCTCCCGTAGCGCCGGCTTCCAGTCAGGTCAGCTCATCGGCCTGGACGCGTGGTACGGCGAGGAGTGGTGGCTCCGCTTCCCGTATCCGGCCTCGATCAAGATGCCCGACGGATCCTCCCGGAACATCGAGCGCAATGACGGCGTCTATCCGACGCCGCACTGGGAAAAGAAGTTCGTGATCCTCGTCGACGACGGCGACGCGGACAATCCTCCGGACCGCGAAGGCCGCGTGAAGTTCCGTTGAACGAGGCAGAACCCGGATGCGTGTTCTGTCGCATCGTCGCTCGCACGGTCCCGGCGACGATTTGCTACGAAGACGCCGACGTTGTCGCGTTTGACGCGGTGCCGGCCGCGACGAAGCTGCACGTGCTCGTCATACCGCGCCGCCACATTCCTTCGGTGGCCGACCTCGCCGACACCGAGCTCGCCGGCCGGCTCGTTCGTGTCGCATCGACGATCGCGGCCGAGGCCGGCGTGAAGAGCTTTCGTCTCGCGACCAACTCCGGGGCGCCGCTTCAGGACGTTTTCCACTTGCACTGGCACGTCATGGCCGGCGATGGCATGGGCCACCCGGCGGGAATCGCGTTCTCGCGGCGGGCGGAAGCATCGTGAGCTCGGCACCGGCCCGACCGAACAAGCGCGCGTCCAGGACGCATCCGCTCGTCGATCAGCTCCGGTTCACGCGCGGCGAGTGGCTCCGCGGACTACGCGGCGTCACGGAGGATGGGGCCTCGCGGCATTTCGGCCCGATGAATTCGATCGGCTGGATCGTCGGCCATCTCACCTGGCAGGAGCAGCGCTACCTCCTGCACCGTCCCCAGGGGATCATGCTTCGTGAGGACATCCAGAAGGAGTTCGCGTTCGGCGCCCCGATGAGCACCCCCTCGTTCAAGGAGATGCTCGCTGCGTGGCGAAAGATCAGCAAGGCCGCGGATACGTTCCTCGATCAGCAAACGACCGAGACGCTTCTCGTCGATCTGCCGCTCGACGGAAAGAGAAGCGGGCAGACGCGGGGCTCCGCGATCCGTCGCCTGACCTATCACTACTGGTACCACATCGGCGAGATCCAAGCGATCCGGCAGCAGCTTCGCGACAAGAATCTTCCGGTGTACGTCGGCAACATCGAGGGCAAGGCGCCGTACCGTCCGGAGTGATCTATGAGCGCGTGCCTCGGAGGGACACCGGCGGTACATAGTCGCCTACGAGCTCGCGATGCCACCACGCGCCGGTTTCGCGATGCTCCTTCGGCGTCGTGAACCGATACAGGTACAGGAGCGCGCGCACGAAGCGCGGCGGGTCGCCGTCGAAAGGGTTGACCCGGAGCAGTCG
>VBIZ01000178.1 GCA_005880575.1 Chloroflexota bacterium
TCTGGAATACGCCCGAGAGCACGCTCAACGTCCTCCCCGATGTCCGGGGGAAGGACGTCGTCGAGCTCGGTTGCGGTACCGCGTATGTCGGAGCCTGGTTGAAGCGGCGCGGAGCGCGGCGTGTCGTCGGCGTCGATATCACGCCGGCGCAGCTCGAGTCGGCGCGACGGGTAAACGCCAAAACCGGGCTGGGGCTGGAGTTCGTAGAGGCGAACGCTGAAGCCACCGGCCTCTCCAGCGCCTCGTTCGATCTGGCAGTCTCCGAGTACGGCGCTTCGATCTGGTGCGATCCGTACAAGTGGATCCCTGAGGCCGCGCGGCTGCTCCGCGCGAACGGCGAGCTTGTGTTCCTTCGCAACTCGACGCTCTCGATGCTCTGCATGCCCGACACGGGTAAGGTTCAAGAGCGCCTGCAGCGGCCGCAGCTCGGCATGCATCGTTTGGATTGGCCCGGCGAACCGGAGATCGAATTCCATCTCGGACACGGGGAGCTCCTCCGGTTGCTGCGCACGTCCGGGTTCGAGATCCTCGACATGGTCGAGATCTTCGCGTCGGCAGACGCCGTCGATCACCCTTTCTACGGCGAATACGTGACGGTCGAGTGGGCCAAGAAGTGGCCGGGCGAAGAGATGTGGCGCGCGCGAAAGCGCTAGGGCGCGTCGACCGTGAAGCCGGTGTGCATCCCTAATTGGTAGTGGCCCGCTACGTTGCAGATGAAAACGTACTTTCCGGGGGTGAGGTCGAGATTCACGGCGGCGGATTTCCCCGCGGGGATGCTCGCGATCTCGCCGACCTTGCCATCCTCTTTCGCTTTCGCACTGGCGCCGTCGACCGGGAGCTTGTCCGGGGGTAGGTCCGTCTTCAGCACCTGAAAGCTGTGCTCCATCGTCCCGACGTTGCGCACTCCGATCTTGACCTTGCCGGCCTTCACGCTTGGCACGTTCACCGTGATCTTGTAGTCGGCGAGCTCGGCCACTACCTGCGAGTCCGCTGGCGCACTGTCCGCCGGAGCCCCGCATGAGACAGCGACGATGGCAAGCGCGATCAGAGCTGCGGCAAATCGGGTGATCATCATCCTCTTGAGGCTATACGCTCGCGACGCTTCTGCATTTCCTCTTCCTCCGCGAGCCAGAGGAAGAACGCGACCGAAGCGGCCACGAGGAATACGAAATCTCCAGCGACCCACATGATCGCGCCGCCGACGCGTTGATCGGTCAGCAGGTCCGTGCCGAAGACGGTCGTTTCGACGCCGGCGTAGGCGGTGTACAGGATCCGCGAGGAGAACGACAGGATCCCGCCGAGCACGGTGTTCTGCGCGGCACCGAGTACGAGCAGGTACGGCAGCCGCGCGCCGTAGCCGAGCGATGCCCGGAACGGCTCGGGATCGATGACCACGCTCCAGAAGAGAAGCGCCGACCCCAAGAACCAGGCGTGCTCGACGACGTGCACGCGCGCATCGAGAAGCGTCGCGTCGTACAGGCTCGGCAGGTGCCAGGCGTAGAGGCCGCCGACGAACAGCGCCGCGGCGACGAGCGGATGCCGCGCCAGATGAACGAACGTCCGGACCGCTCGCGCGCGTGCGACCGGCCGCACGATCGCCGCGCGCGCCCATGCCGGCAGGCCGCGCAGGAGCGGTCGGATTGGCGCGCCGAGCATGAGGAGCGGCGCCGCGACGACGGTGAGGAGCATGTGCTGGACCATGTGCGCGGCGAACGAGACGGCGGCGTACGTGTCGATCGGTGAGGCCAGCGCTACGAGAAGCATCGCGAGACCCAGAAGGAAGATCGCGGTGCGCCAGAGCGGCCAGCGCCGCCGCATTCGCGCCACGCCAACCACGTACACGATGGCCGCGAGCGCGGTCGCGAGGGAGACGATTAGAGCAGACATCGAGCGACGAGCGGTTCACCCGCGAGGAGCGAGTCCGCCAGCCTTGAGCGTGTCTCCTCGGCGAAGCCGAGAGATTGAGCTAGAGCCGCAATGTGCTGTCCACCATGATCGCGACGAAGAGCAGCGCGAGGTAGAGGAGCGAATAGAGGTACACCGCGCGCGCCATGGCCCGCCGGTGCACGGTCCCGCTGCGGAGAAGCCGGAACGCGTACGCGATGAAGAGCGCGCCGAGGATGATCGCCGCGGCGAGGTAGACGTAGCCGAGCCCCCCGGCGATGAAGAGCAGCAGGGTGAGCGGCAGCAGGCTCGCCGCGTACGCGAGGATGCTCCACGCTGTTGCCTCGTCACCGCGCACGACGGGAAGCATCGGAACGCCGGCACGTTCGTAGTCGTCGCGGATGAGTAGCGCGAGCGCCCAGAAATGCGCGGGCGTCCAGAAGAAGATGATCGCGAAGAGCAGCCACGCCGAGAGATCCAGCGAACCGGTGATCGCCGCCCAGCCGACGAGCGGCGGGATCGCCCCCGCCGCGCCGCCGATAACGATGTTCTGAGCGGTCGTCCGCTTGAGCCAGAGGGTGTAGACGAGGATGTAGAAGAGCGTGCCCCCGATCGCGAGCGCCGCCGCGAGCAGGTTCGTGAAGACTGCAAGCACGACGAACGCGAACGAGTTGAGCGCGACCCCCCACCACACCGCGACGGCGGTGGAGACGCGATGCGCCGGAAGCGGGCGGTGCCGTGTCCGGCGCATGCGCTCGTCGATGTCCCGGTCGAAGTAGTGGTTGAGGCTGGACGCGCCCCCGCTCGCGGCCGCTCCGCCGATCAGAGTCGCTGCGAGGACCCCAAACGGCGGTACGCCGCGCGCTGCCAGGAACATCCCGCCGAGCGCGGTCAGCAGGAGCAGCGACATGATCGCGGGCTTGGTCAGCGAGACCAGGTCTCGCACGAGCGCGCCCTGCGACGAGCTTGGCCGCCACGCGACGGCGGTGAGAGCCACCACGCTGCACCAGAGAAGGCTCGCGACGGCGGGATGCGCGCCGAGTGCCCACGGGGAGAACCCGGTCAGCGGATTCGCCGCGCCGATCGCAATCTGCGCGAAAAAGATCACGCCGGTCGCGATCGCGAGCGTACCGAGCCCCGGGGCGTCACGACGATGACGCCACGCTTCGGTGCATGCGACGACGACGATCACGCCGACGATCGCCGCGACATAGCGATGAAGCATCGCGACGCCTGGTCCCGCGGTCAGGATCGCCAGGATGGGCACTCCCGGCTCGTTGCATAGCGGCCACCAGGAGCAGGCGGTCGTCGCGTTCGCGCCTCTCACATATGCGCCGCTGAGGAGAAGCACGAAGGTGCCGACTGCTGCAGCGACGGCAAGCCACGTCCACCCGGCGCTCGGGATGCGGCCGACGCCCGGCCAGCGGACGATCACAGCGAGGATCGTGAGCGCCGCAAGAAGCAGCTCCGCGTTGGCGAGGTGCACGGTCACCCACTCCGGAGGGAGCTCGAGCACGACGGTGATCGCTCCGAGCACGGCCTGCAGGGGGTAGAGCACGGCGACCGCGATCGCGAGCCAGAGAACGCGCCGATCGGCGCGGTATGACGCGAGCGTCCACAGAACAGTGGCCGCGACGGTGAGGCCAGAAGCGATCGCGAGAAACCTGTGCGTCCACTCGATGCGGGTGGCCGGGTCGAGCGACGGCAGGAACTGCCCGTGGCAGAGCGGCCAATCCGGGCAGCCCAGCCCCGAGCCGGTGACGCGCACGACGCCGCCCCAGACCACGACAAGGAACGAGGCGACGAGGCTCGTGTAGACGAGCGCGCGATAGCGGGGCGAGAAGCTCATGTCGCGCGCCGCGCTAATGCGCGACGTCTTCCTTCAGCGGACGGGCGCTGTGGACGACGGGGATGCGCGCGAAGTTGTAGGGCTGCGGCGGCGACGTCGTCGCCCATTCGAGCGTGTCACCTTCCCATGGGTCGTCGCCCGCGGGTCGCCCGTTGCCCAGGACGATGCTGTGGAAGAAGTTGAACAGGAACACCCCGATCGAGATGGCGATGATGTAAGCGCCGATCGTCGAGACGAGGTTGAGGGTTGCCCATTCCGGCGCCTGCGGGTAGTGGAACGTGCGACGTGGCATTCCCTCGAGGCCCAGCTCGTGCATCGGGAAGAACGCGAGGTTCACGCCGATGAAGAACAGGAAGAAGTGGATCCGGCCGAGCTGCTCGCTGAGCATGCGGCCCGTGATCTTCGGCATCCAGTAGTAGAACGCGGCGAACGCGCAGAAGAGCGCTCCCTGCACGAGGACGTAGTGGATATGCGCCACCACGAAGTAGGTGTCGGAGAGCTGCACGTCGACCGGCACGGACCCGAGGAAGACACCCGAGATGCCGCCGATCGTGAACACGACGATGAAGGCCATGGCGAAGAGCATCGCCGTGCGGAACCGGAGCGCGCCACCCCAGAGCGTGCCCAGCCACGAGAAGATCTTCACACCCGTGGGCACGGCGATGAGCATCGTCGACGCCATGAAGAAGACCTGCAGGGCGGGATCGATGCCCGCCACGAACATGTGGTGCACGAACACGCCGAACGAGAGGAAGCCGATCGCCGCGGACGAGTACGCGATCATGCGATAGCCGAAGATCGGCTTACGCGAGAAGACCGGGAGGATCTCGCTGATCACGCCGAAGCCGGGCAGGATCATGATGTAGACCTCGGGGTGCCCGAAGAACCAGAAGAGGTACTGCCAGAGCAGCGGATCGGCGCCCTGCCCGACAGCGAAGAAGTTCGTGCCGGCCATACGGTCGAAGAGCAAGAGGATGCCGGCGACGGTGAGGAACGGCATCGCGAGCACGAGCAGGAAGCTCGTGACAAGCACGCTCCAGGTGAAGAGCGTTATGCGCATGAACGTCATGCCCGGCGCGCGCAGCGAGAAGATCGTCACGATCATGTTCAGCGCCCCGAAGATCGACGAGAAGCCGAGCACCGTGAGCCCGAGGATCACGAGGTCCATGCCCGGCGTCGGCATGTATTCCTTCGTCGAGAGGGGCACGTACATCGTCCAACCGGTCATCGGCGCGCCGACGAGGAAGGCCGAGTAGAGGACGATCCCGCCCGCGAGCAGCAGCCAGTACGAGAGAGCGTTCAGACGTGGGAAGGCCATGTCACGCGCGCCGAGCTGCAGGGGAATGATGAAGTTCGCGAATCCGGTCCACACCGGAACCACGAACAGGAACACCATCGTGATCCCGTGCATCGTGAATGCGGCGTTGTACTGCTGCGCGGTGAGGAAGCCCGTGTCCGGCCTCGCGAGCTGTGTGCGGATCCCTAGCGCGAGCAGGCCGCCGGCCAAGAAGAAGAGGAACGTGGTGACGAGGTACAGGACGCCGATCTTCTTGTGGTCGGTCGTCGTGATCCATTCGAGAATGCCCGTGTAACGCGCGCGCGGGAACGGAAAGGTCCGCTCGAGGGTGGCCATTCGCGGTCCATTCCATCGTGCGGCAATGGCAGTGTCAAATAACAGAGGAGCCCCCTTTTTCGGGGAGCTCCTCTTCGCCTTGCGCCTGTTTGTCGTTTTAGCTACTTGCCGGTGTTCATGTACTGGATGCAGTCGCCCTGATTCTTGAAGGACGAGCCGTCCTTGCGCTCGAGGTCCATCCAGCCGCCCTTCTTGCAGTCGTTCTTGTTCCCTCTGGCGGCCTGCTGCTCGCCGAGATGGACGTTGCTCACGGTCCAGAGACCGGCGTCGTCCGCGATGACGAAGGGCGTTGCGCCTACGTGCCATGTCGGATGAGCCGCGACGAATGCCGCCCAGTTCGGGTAGCCGCTCACCGGTCCGCCCGTGTAGAAGATCGTGCAGGTCGAATCGTGGATTGGGTCAACGAGGCCCGCGCCGTCGTTGCAGTAGAACGCGCCGATGAAGGCGTAGAAGTCCGTCGTGCCGTCGCCGGTGACGTCGATCGGCAAGCTGATGCGCGGCGAGCCCGCGGTCGGCACGCCCGTGTAGTTGAACGAAAGCTGCGTGACGTTGCCGAGGAGCTGGCCGCTGAGGCTCGAGGTCTTGTAGTAGACGCCCGAGTAATCGCCGGATCCGACCGGCACCGAGTTGTCGAGGATCGCGCCGTTCGGTGTGCGGGTGCAGACGCCGCCATACACGGCGCCGCCCGTTTGTCCGTTCGCGGTGTCTGTCGTGCCGTCGAAGCACAAGAGCGGGTTGGCCCCGTTGCTTGCCGCCACAGATCCGGCACTACTCAGCAGGATCGCTGCGGAGAGGACGGGAAGGACGCCAAGCGAACGCGTGAGCGCTTTCAGTAACCGCATTTGGTTCACTCCACTCCCGAAAGTCGTCCACGGCGCTTAAACGCGTAAGCCGGCGAAACGTCAGTCGGTGTGCGTGCCCCCGTACGTTCGCCGAACGAGAGGGCCAGTCAGCCCGCGGGCCGAGCCACGACAAGCTTGTCCTGGCCGGACATGGCGCCCCAGATCTCCCCGTGGCGTCCCAAAAGCTGACGAACGTTCGCATTCGGCGATGGATGCGCGCGGATCGCGAAGGTCTCAGTCACCGGGTCAAAGCGCGCGAACCCATTCGCGCCCCAATCGGTGACCCAGACGACATCGGCGTCGTCCACGAAGACGGCGTAGGCCATCGGGCGGCTGCCTGGCAGCTTCCATTCCTTCCACGATGTGCCGTCGTAGCGCGCGAGCTGTCCGGCGTTCCATTCGCTCACCCAAACTCGGCTCTTCGAGTCGCACCACACTCGGCGCGCACCCTGGCCCACCGTCGGCGGGACCAGCACGATCGCACCGCCGGTCTCCTTGACGATGCGCCCGACGTAGTTGCCGGCGAGCGACGCGTAGTAGACCTCGCCGTCGGGGCAGCTCGCGATCCCGTACGGTCCCGCGCCGCGCGGCGCGTCGAACACCGCCATCGTTCCGCTCTGTGTGTCGAGGCGACCGAACACGCCGCTCTGCCCGGTGAACCAGAGCGTGCGGCCATCGCGATCGAAAACGGCTGTGTTCAGGTTCGCGTTCGGTCGATTCGCCGGCAGCGAGAACCGTTTCACCTCCTGCGTCGCCGGGTCCACACGAACGATCGCGTTCTGACCGCCGTCGGTGACCCACGGAGCGCCGTCGGGTCCGACGATCACGCCGTGCGGCGCGGATCCGGGACCGAGCTTGATCGCCTTCGTCAGGCCGAACTTCGGATCGAGCCAGCCCAGCTCGCCCGAAAGCTGCGCCGTGTACCAAATGCCGCCGTCCCGCGCGGGCGCCACATCGTGCGGTCCCTGCCCGGGCGTGATCGGGTATTCCTGCAGAACAAACGGCGTGTCCGTCGGCGGACTCGGAGCGGCCGGATTGGGCTCGGCCGTGCGCACCACCGGGCCTCCGTAGGTCGATTGGCAACCGATGATGACGACGGCGACGATGAAAGTGCCTAGCGCGCGGAGCGTCATGACTCCAGCGATACAGCGCGCAGACGCAGCGAGTTCGACACGACGGTCACCGACGAGAGCGCCATCGCGGCCGCGGCGAGCACCGGTGAGAGCAGCCACCCGGTGGCCGGATAGAGCACGCCGGCGGCGACCGGGATCAGCGCCACGTTGTAGATGAACGCCCAGAACAGGTTCTGCCTGATCGTCGCGACCGTCGCGCGAGCGAGCCGCAACGCACGCGGAACCCCGCGCGGATCGCCGCCGACGAGAACGACATCGGCGGTGGCGATCGCGACATCCGTGCCCGATCCGATCGCGATCCCGAGGTCCGCGCGCGCGAGCGCCGGCGCGTCGTTCACGCCGTCCCCCACCATCGCGACGCGGTGCCCCGCCGTCTGCAGCTCCGCAACGATCTCGACCTTCCCGTCGGGCCGGACCTCGGCGCGCACGTCGTCGATCCCGAGATCGCGCGCGACCGCTTCCGCGACACGGCGCGCGTCGCCCGAGACCAGCAGCGTGCGCAGTCCCATTCGCCGCAACTCGGCGATCGCGTCACGAGCCGCGGCCTTCGGCCGGTCGGCGAGCGCAATGATCCCAGCGGGTTCTCCGTCCATGGTTCCGACGAGCACCGTCCGGCCCTGCTCCTGGTGGTGCGCGAGCATCCCGTCGCCGAGCTCCGCGAAACCGTGATCCCGAGCGAGAGCCGCGTTGCCGATCCAAACGTCGTGCCCATCGACCTTCGCGTGAATGCCTCGACCGGGAAGCGCCTCGAACGCGGTGGGCTCGGAGAGCGAGAGACCTTTCGTCGTCGCGAGCTCGACGACCGCCGAGGCGAGCGGGTGCTCGGATCGCGATTCGGCGCTCGCGAGGATCCGGATCACCTCGTCCTCGCCGATCCCGGCGCAGTTCATGTACTCGACGACCTCCGGACGGCCGACCGTAAGCGTCCCGGTCTTGTCGAAAGCGACCACGTCGATCGCGCGCGCCGACTCGAGCGCCTGCGCGCTCTTGATCAGGATCCCCCGCGAGGCGCCGCGACCGGTCCCGACGATGATCGCGGTCGGTGTCGCCAGCCCGAGCGCGCAGGGGCACGCGATGATGAGGACGGCGACGAACGCGCTCAGGGCGTAGCCCAGTCGGGGCTCCGGTCCAACGACGAGCCAGGCGAGCGCGCTCGCGAACGCGATCCCGAAGACGATCGGCACGAAGATCGACGCGATCCGGTCGACGAGACGCTGGATCGGCGCCTTCGACCCCTGCGCCTCTTCGACCAGGCGAATGATCTGCGCGACGAGCGTGTCCCCGCCCACGCGCGCGACGCGAAAGCGGAGGGTCCCCGTGCCGTTCTGCGTTCCGCCCGTGACCTCGTCACCGGGGGCCTTCTCAACCGGGATGGATTCGCCGGTGATCATCGCCTCGTCGACCGCGGACGATCCCGCGAGGACGAGCCCGTCGGCCGCGACGACCTCGCCGGGGCGGACGATGACTACATCGCCGACGGCCAGGCGGTCGATCGGAACGTCCTCCTCCGCGCCGCCGGGACGTCGCACGCGCGCGCTCTTCGCGCCGAGGGTGGCGAGGGCGCGCACCTCGTCGGCCGTCCGCGCGCGGGCTCGCGCTTCGAGGAATCGACCCGCGAGAACGAGGGTGACGATGATCGTGGCCGTGTCGTAGTAGAGGAACCGCTCCGGCTCAAGGCCGCCGGCCATGAAAAGAGAAGGAAGGAATGTCGCGAGCACCGATACGAGGTACGCGGTCGTCGTCCCGACGACGACGAGGGTGTTCATGTCGGCTCGGCGATGCCGTGCGGCGGACAGCGCGCCCCGATAGAACGGCAGCGCGGACCAGAGCTGCACCGGCGTGGCCAGGAGGAACAGGAGGTATGCACGCAAGGTGGCCTGCGAGACGGCGGGATACAAGAGATCGGCCATCGACAGGAGCGTGGTCGGAACCGCCAGGGCCACGGCCACGATGAGTCGCCGGCGCAGGGCCCTGAGGTAGGTCGCGCGCAGCGCGCGCTCGCTCGCCTCCGTCAGGGCACGCTCAGCGCGATCGGCCGAGAGCACGAGCGCCCCGTACCCCGCGCGCTCGACGGCGCGCACGAGAGCTGCGTCGTCGGCGCGCGCCGGGTCGACTTCGATGCGCGCGCGTTCGGTCGCGAGGTTCACGTCCGCTTCACGGACGCCGGCGACACCGCGCAGCGCATCCTCGACGCTCGCGACGCACGACGCGCACGTCATCCCGGTCACGACGAGCTCGCGCCGCGTACCGTCGCCCCGCTGCGAGTCAGCGGGAGCTGTCGCCTCCGGCTCGGTCTGCACCTGCCTCATTCGCGACTAGCGCTGAGCGAGCTCGAACACGTCGCCGAGCTCCGCGAGGATCTCGTTCCTTCGGCCGTCGCGAAGCCCCGTGGGCACGCAACTCGCCAGATGACCGCGGAGCAGCTCGGCTTCGAAACGCTTCAGCGCGCGTTCCACCGCGTAGGTCTGCTTGAGCACGTCGATGCAGTACGCGTCGTCGTCCACCATGCGTTTGATCGCCTTGACGTGTCCCTCGATGCTCGCGAGGCGAGCGGCGAGTCCCTGTTGCTGTTTCACTTGAGCCGCCTCCCACCGAAGAGTCTACCCCTCCCCCTGGGGAGGGGGTCAAGCTAGACGGCGGCTCCGGCGGTACATCAGCGCTCCTCGTCCCCCTTGGCGCGCAGCGACCGCGCGACCGTGCGGATCAGCTCGACATCGTCGGCCACTTGGAATTCCGGAAGGAGCGAGCGAAGCCGCTCCGCGAGCTGCTTCGCGAGCGCCATCCGCGCAGCGGGTGTGAGCTTCTGCTCGCGCAGAACGAACTCACGCACGAGTCGCTGCGCTTCACCGGGTAACACGCGAAGCGTCGGCCCGGTGGCCGGTTGACCTTCGGCGAGGCTCCAGCGGGGCAGAGCGCTGAGTGTCCGCAGCGCGGACCAGTTGCGGCGCGGGCGCGGTGCCCGGACGACGAAGGTGCCGCCGGCGTAGTCGCCGAGACGCTGCGAGCGCGACGACACAATGAGTGTGACGAGGCCCAAGCCATAGAACGCCGGCAGGAAGTCGATCACGCGTACGAGATTGCGCACGACCACCGCGACGAATCGCGCGGGCTCCCCGTCCTCGCTGATCACGCGGAGCCCAAAGATTCGCTTGCCGATGGTCTGGCCGTTCCAGAGCCACTCGAGCAACACGAAATACAACCAGGCGATCACGAGCTCGGAGAAGACGAACCAGCCCGACCAGTCAGCGAGGGACGGTTCGATCTCGGTAACTTTCTGGAACGCGAAATCCATGGCGTACACGAGGACGGAGGCGATGAGGAAGTCGGCCATCGCGGCGAACCCGCGATTCCCTGCTCCGGCCAGCTGAAAGCGGAGCACGACATGATCGGGCGTCTCAATTTCGAGGCGGCCCATCGCGATCGTCACAGAGAAATGTTACGTTCGGCCCGTGCCACGGATCGCCGCTCCGGGCGCGATCGACCGCTTTGTCGAAGATCACCTCGGCCGCTGGTCGCGCCTCGCGGACCTCGTCTCGTCCGCCGCCGGCCGCGTCGACCGGCTGAAGGCGGACGACGTGCTCGAGCTCGGTCGGCTGTACCGCGCTGCAACCGGAGATCTCGCGATCGCGCAGCGCGACTTCCCACGCGACGTCGTCGCGTTCGATCTGAACGATCTGGTCGCAAGTGCACACGCGCTCGTGTACAGCGAGTCGCCAACGAGCGTGCGGCGCCTGCGTCGCTTCCTGCTGGGAGACATTCCGGCCACCGTCCGCGCGAACGCGCCCTTCATCCTCGCTTCGGCGATCCTCCTCTTCGGCCCGGCGCTCGTGGCATTCGTTGCCGGAGTGCTCTCACCCGACGTCGCCGCCGGCGCGCTTCCGGCTTCGTTCCGCGACGAGCTCGCGCGCCGCAGACCTGGCAACGAGCTTCCCGAGGCGCTGCGGCTGAACGCCGGCCCGACCATCATCGTGAACAACGTCCGCGTGGCCATCGTCGCGTTCGCCGGCGGCCTCACCGTCGGCCTGCTCACCGTCTACATCCTGGTCCAGAATGGCGCGCTCCTCGGGACGGTCTTCGCGGTCCTGCAGCCGGCCGGCCTGTCGTGGACGATGCTCACGTTCATCTCGGGCCACGGTGTCCTCGAGCTCTCCGCGATCGTTCTCTCCGGCGCCGCCGGCCTGCGCTTCGCGTGGGCCATCCTTCAGCCCGGTGAGCGGACGCGCGGCACGGCGCTCCGGCTTGCGGGGATCCAGGCCATGCGAATCCTTCTCCTCGTGATCGTGATGCTCGGATGTGCCGGACTCATCGAGGTCTACGTGTCGCCGAGCACCGCGCCCACCGCCGTGAAGGTCGCGGTAGGGCTTGGGAGCGGGACCCTCGTCCTCTGCTACGTGCTCTTCGCCGACCGCCTGCTCCGCCTGCGCCGGCATCAGAGAAAGCGCTTCTTGAGCTCGATGTAGCGCTGGATCGTCGCGACCGTGAGCCGATCCGACGGGACGTCGATCGTGTGCACGCCGCGGCGGCGCAAAGTGCCGAGCGCCTTCGCGCGCGCGTCACGCACCTCGCGGGCGACGACCCGCTCGTAGAGCGAAACGGTCGAGTCCGGGACGCGCGCCGCGACCTCGGCGAGCTCGGGGTCCGCCAGGAGGCAGCACAGGACGAGGTTGTTGCCGGCGAGGCGCGTGACCGCCGAGACCAGCGAGCGCGAGGCCTCCTCATCGACGAGGTCGGTGAAGAGGACGACGAGCGCCCGGCGTGCAGCGCGCGCGCGAAGGAATTCGAGCGCCGAGCGATAGTCGGACTCCGTCGTGGTCACCGCGATGCGGCGAAGCTCCTCGGTGATCCGGAGGAACTGGCCACGACCGCGCCGCGGCGGTAGATAGCTGCGGACATCGTCGGCGAATCCGAGCAGCCCCACCTCGTCGCCCTTGGCCGCGCCGACGTACGCGAGCATCAACGCGGTGTTGACGGCGTGGTCGAGCTTGGTGAGCGTCCCGAGAGTGCTCGACATCATCCGGCCGGCGTCGAGAAGGATCAGGAGCCGCTGCTGCCTCTCGGTCTCGTACTCGACTGCGATGGGCCGGCCTCGGCGAGCGGTCGCGGCCCACGAGATCGATCGCGGATCGTCGTCGGGTCCGTACTCGCGAAGTCGCGCGAAGAGGCTGCCCGCGCCTGGGATTCGCGCCCGCCGCTGGCCGGCGTCGTACGCCAGACCGCGGCGCAGCGTGATCTCGTAGCGGCGGATCTCGCGCAGGTCGGGATACACCTTCACCTCGACCGCGGCGTCCACCCGGCCGCGGCGCTCGACCAGTCCGAGCGGACCGGGCTGTCGGACATGCAGGTCCCCGAAATGGAACGTGCCCCGATGTCGCGGTCGCATCGCGTACTCGGCGCTCGCCGACGCGCGCGCGTCGACATCGATCCGGACCGAGCGGCGGTCGACATCGAACGACGAGGGAGGGTCGTCTCGGATCGTCACGGCGAGATGGCGCGCGAGGGGATTACGGACCACAAGGCGCACCGGGTCCGCGGCGCGTAGCGAAGGCTGGTCGGTGATCTCGCGTTTCACGTCATCCACGCCGAGCGCTCGGGTCGCCCGCGCGTCGATCACGGCGAGGAGGATCGCGACGGCCCAGATCGCGAGGGCGCCCCACGCCAGCGGCGCGTAGAAGGTCGCAAGCGCGACCGGGACTGCGCTGAGCAGGATGAGCGCGAGCAGACGCGGCAGCGGGACGAACGGAAGCCGGCTTCTGCGCCGTTTGCGCGGCTGGATCAACGCGGGACGTCGAGGCGGGCGAGGACCCTCCGGAGCGCGGCATCGGCGTCGACCCCTTCGATCTCCGCTTCGGCCTTGAGCACCACGCGATGCCGAAGGGTCGGGGGCACGAGCGACTTCACGTCATCGGGTGTCACGAAATCGCGCCCCTCGAGCGCGGCAGCGGCCTTGGCGGCGTGGAATAGGTGGACGCCGGCCCGGGGGCTTGCGCCGAGCACGAGGTCGCCCGAGCGGCGCGTCTCTTCGACGATGCGAACGATGTAGCCGACGACCGAGTCCTCGACGGTGACGTTCTCGATCTCCTCGCGCGACGTAGCGAGGTCGGTGGGTCCGAGAGCATCGAGCGTCTCCACCAGATCGAGCGGCCGCCCCTTGTCGTGGCGACGAAGGATCGCCGCCTCCTCGGGCTGCTGCGGGTACGCAACGACCGCTTTGAAGAGGAAGCGGTCGAGCTCCGCCTCGGGCAGCGGATAGGTCCCCTCGTATTCGACCGGGTTCTGCGTCGCGATGACGATGAAGGGGTCGGGCAGAGGGTGCGGCTCGCCCTCGAGCGTCACCTGGCGCTCCTCCATCGCCTCGAGCAACGCGGCCTGGGTCTTCGCCGGCGCGCGGTTCACCTCGTCCGCGAGCACCACGTTGGCGAACACCGGGCCAAGACGGATGCGAAAGGAGCTCGTGGCGATCTCGAAGATGCTCGTCCCCACGATGTCGCTCGGCATGAGGTCGGGCGTGAACTGGATCCGCTTGAAGCTGCCGCCGATGAGCCGCGCGGCGGTGCGCGCGAGCAGCGTCTTCGCCGTGCCCGGCACGCCCTCGATAAGGACGTGGCCGCGAAGCGCCAGCGCCATGAACGACAGGCGGATGGTCTCGTCCTGACCGACGATCACCTTGTGGACGCTTTCGGTGAACCGCTGGGCGACGTCCTTCGTGCTCACGATCTCTCCTTCTTCGCGATGAGGCGTTCGATCCGCGCGACCGTACGGAGCAGCTCGTTATCGCGCAAGCGACCCGCGAGCGCCGCGTCCGTCGCTCGGGCCTCCGCGGCGACGTGCGGATCGTCGGCGTCGACGGTCGCGAGGATGCGATCAAGCGGGGTCGCCGGATCCAGCCCGTAGCGGGTTGCGAGCCCGAGGCGCAGATCACGCCGTAGACGTTCGCGCGCGATCTCATCCCGCCCCGAGCGGCGCAGGAGTCCCGCGAACCCGCGGATGTACTCGAGGCTCGAGCGCGGCGGCCGCGGATCGGCCGGAAGCGGCGCGCCGAACCTGCGGCCCGACCACCACAGGTAGACGAAGATCGACGCTCCGGCGAGGAACATGGCGCGTCCGAACCATGTCCGCTCGAGCACCGCCATGAGCTCGGGTGACGGATGCGCACCGTGGTGATATTCGTCGAACCCGATGGAGCGGCCCGTGCCGAAGCCGGCGGCCGCGAGCGAGAGGGCGAAGCGGCCGTTGTCGGCGGCGCCGAGGAATTGATTGACGAATGGCGCGAGGCTACCGACGACGATGAGGGTGCCGCTACCCTCGCGGGTCATCGCTGCGAGAGTGCGCCCACCGCTGCGCATCACCGGCGACCAGCGATCGCTCAGCGTGAGGACCCGCCCGCGATCGATCGAGATCTGACCCGCGCTCGCCGTGGCGGCGATCACCGAGCTCGCGTCGTATCGACCAGCGGTCGCGCCGTCGCTCATGCTGACGCCGTACATTCGCAGCACCGCGGACTCGGCGAACCCGAGATCGGTTCCGACGATCAGGGTGCCGCCGCCCTGAAGGAACGTCCGCACCGCGACGGCCTCCTCGTCGCTTACGAACTCCGCCGCGCCCAGCATGAACATGACGGTCACACCGGTCTCGCGGGGCTCGAAGCGTTCGCCCTCGACGAGCACGGTGCGACCCCCGAGCTCCTCCAGGAGCGCACGGAGCCTGGCCGTGCCGCCGCTTGTGTTGTCGAGCGCCGAGCCCGACCGCCCCTGGGACTGGGCGTTCGTGCCGACGAAGATCGCGAGCGCGATGACCGCGACGAAGAGAACGCCGGCCAGCACGTAGAGGGGATCGATCCGCACACGGCCTCTCATGCGACCGCCCGCTCCGCCAGAGCGCGGGCGTGGTCGGCTTCCTCGACCGTCGCGCCTTTGAGCCCGAACCACGCTCGATCGTGCAGTGAGATCAGCTCCCGCAGGGTATCGACCTGCGGGAGCGACGAGGCTCGCTCGAGAAGCTCGCGGTCGGTCAACGACGGCTCGTAGCGCAGCATCCGGCGCTCGGCGAGCGTGAGGATCGCGTACCGATAGAACGCATGGAGGGCGGTGCGCGGATCTCCGGACTGCGCGGCGTGCTGAGCGGCTGCGAGCTGCACCGCGGCGCTCGCCGCCGCCTCGGCGTGCGCGCTGGGCTGCACGGTCTCCCGCCGAATACGCTCGCGGACCCCGCGTATGAGGATCGCAAGAACGACCACAAGGAGGCCCGCGCCGGCGATCGTCAGCGTGAGCTCGACGCTGCCCGGCGGAAGCCGCGCGTCCGAGGACGGAAAGAGGCGCGCGAGGAGTGCCCCGATCGCCGAGAAGAAGTCGTTGCTCCCCGAGCGGGCGGTCTCCGCCACGGCGAAATCCGCGAGCCTTGCGTTGGCCTGCGCGACGTCGAACGGTGGGTTTGCCGCGCGGTCTACGATCGCCACCAGCTGGTCGATGTCGGCGACGCCCACGTCGAGCGTGGTGGTGCTGGTCGTAAGCCGGCGGGCCACACGCGAGTCATCCACTCCGATGACCGTTCCGTTCGCCGTTCGTATGGCGGTCGTCTGCAGGAGCGCCGTCCGTGCCCGCTCGACGAGCGCAGGGCGCTGGCTATCGGTGGCGACGCGCGCCTGAAGGACGAGCGTTCGCGCGTCACGAAGCCGCGATCGGTAGGCGGCGAGATCGACCGTGTCGGCGTTCGTGATCCCGGCCGTCGCCACCATCAGGACGACGACGAATGTGAGAACAGTGGCTAGGCGCGCGGCATGGCCTCCGCCGCGAGCTGAAGATCGAAACCTTCCTTGCGAACGCGGAGGTCGTAATAGAGGACGGTCATCGTCCCAAAGAAGAGCGGCATCCAGATCGGGACAGCCGCGAAGACCGCGATGAAGATCGCGATCCCGCCGAGGGTCCGGTTTGCCGCGGCGAGGAGACCCACGAGGAAGATCACCAGAACGAAGAGGACCAACGCCAGCACGAAGAGGAGGAGAACGAGGCCGACGATTCGCCAGCGAAATCCCGACGACAGCTGCCAGGACCGGCGAAGCGACGAGATCGGGCCGTGGCGCTCGATCGTCGCAATGACCGGGGCAACGAACCACGACGCTTCGACGTAGACCTGCACGAAGGTTGAGACGGCGAAGATCAAGAAGAGCACGATGCCGTTGTTGACGAAGGTGCTCGCGACGTTGAACACGATGCTGATGAGCGTGACCGCGATCGTCGCGAGGACGCCTGCGAAGAAGATGCGAAGCGACGACTGGAAGCCGACGACGAAGGATTGGCTGAGCGAGCGCTCCTGGCCCAGGTGAGCGGCGGCCGCCGCGTCGATGACCGCTCCGGTGAACACGGCGCCCACGAGCAGCGTCAGGAGCCAGCCAACGATCGCGAACACCAGGACCCCGCCCATGAGCTCGAGGAACGCGGGGTTTGACAGGAGTGCGGCCGGGTCGTTGGTCGGCTGCTGCGCCAGTCGCTGAAACGTCGATGCGCCGGTGAACGCGAACACCACACCGAGGACGACCCAAGCGATCACGACCGCGACGAAGAGGATGAGCCCCAGCACGAAGAGGCCGATCGCGCGTGCGCGGTAGATCGCGAAGACGCGGTCGAGGACGTCTCCGATACCGAGGGGCCGGAGCGTCGCGCCGCCTGAGGGTGTCGCCGGTGCCGGTTGCACGAGCGCCAATGCTACGGAGGCGGTCTATAGGGCTTGCCTGCTAGGCCGTCGACTCCGAGAGGCCGATCCGCCGTTGCAACCTCGCGAGCGGTCCCGGCGCCCACCAGTTGAGATCACCGAGGAGACGCATCGTCGCCGGCACAACCAGGGCCCGGACCAGGGTCGCGTCGATGGCCACAGCGAGCGCCATCCCGAGCCCGATCGCCTTGATGAGCACGATGTCGGCGAGGGCGAACGCAGCGAAGACCCCGACCATGATGGCGGCCGCGCCGGTGATGAGCCGACCGCTCTTCTCGAGGCCCATCGCCACGGCGCTGGTGTTGTCGCGGGTGCGGAGGTACTCCTCCTGCATTCGCGACAGGAGCAGCACCTCGTAGTCCATCGAGAGCCCGAAGACGGTGCAGAACATGATCACGGGCAGGGTCGGGTCGATCGAGGCTGGCGTGAATCCGAGCTGCGCCGCGAAGTGGCCATCCTGGAAGATCCAGACGATCGCGCCGAACGACGCCGAGATCGAGAGCAGGTTCATGACCACGGCTTTGAGCGGCAGGACCACCGAACCGAGCAGGAAGAAGAGCACGAGCATCGTCGCGGCGACGATGTAGGCGAGCGCCGGCGGCGTGTGGCTCGCGATGAAGTCGACGGTGTCGAGATCGATCGCGGTGAAGCCGGTGACGCCGACCGTCGCCTCCCCCGGCGGCGGGACGGCGCGGATCGCGCGAACGAGCTGCCGCGCCTCGTCGCTGTAGATGCCTTTCTGCGTGACCACGTCGAACACGACGATGTGCTGGCCGACCGTCCCTTGGATGAGCGCCTGAAGCTGTGGCGGGAGCTGCGACCGCGGCTGCGAGTAGAGCGCGATGTAGTCGGAGGGTCCGAGCCGCGGATCGACCGTCACCGGACTCGTGACCTGGTCGACGTTGGGCAGCGCGGCGATCTTCTTCGCGTAGTCGACGAGACTCGGAATGCGCGCGATCTCGAGCGGATCGCCGCTTTGGTATTCGAGCACGGCGCTGATGTGGGTCTGGTTGCCGCCGGGGAACTCGTTCACGAGCCGGTCGAACGCGGCACGCGATTCCTCATGCGTGGGCAGCGCCGTCACATCGTTGTTCGCGAGGCGCAGATGAAGGAATGGCGAGCCCAGAACGAGGATGAACGCGACGATCGGCACGAGCACGAGGAGCGGCCGCCGCATGACCGCGGTCGCGATCGCGTGCCACCAGCCGGTGCCCGATGCGTCCGGCTGCAGGAACGGCACGCGGCCGCGCCCGAGGTTGGGACCGAGGATCGCGAGGAGCGCGGGAAGGAACGTGAGGCCGTAGAACACGGCGCTCGCGACGACGATCGCACCGGAGATGCCCATCGATGAGAGGAACGTGCCCTGATAAAAGAGCATCCCCGAGAGGCCGATCGCGACGGTGAGCCCCGAGAACGTGATCGCGCGACCAGACGTCGCCAGGGCGATGGCCAGCGCGTCGTTGCCGCTGTGGCCGTTGCGCAGCTCTTCGCGGAAGCGGTTCGTGATGAAAAGCGAGTAGTCGATCGCGACGCCGAGGCCGATGAGCGTCACGACGTTCAGCGCATAGACGGACACGTCGGTGACGCGCGCCACGAGGAACATGCCGGCGATCCCGCCGACGACCGCGAGGACGCCGACGCCGAGCGGCACGAGCGCGGCGACGATCGACCCGAAGACGACGAGCAGGAGCACGAGCGCGAGCGGAAGAGAAACGGTCTCCGCGCGGCGGAGGTCCTCCTGGAGGACCGTGTTGAATCCGTTGTTGATCGCGAGGAGCCCGGTGGCCTGGATGCGTAGGGTGTCGGATCGGACCTTTGCGCGCAGCTCGGGGTAGTAGTCGCGGGCGGTGGCGAGATCGTCCTTTGCCGCGACGTCGACCGCGACGGCGTGGCCGTCCTTCGAGATGAGCCGCGTCGGGTCGAGGGCCGTTCCGTCGTAGGGCGTGACGATGGCCGCGACGCGCGGGTCGCTGCGAAGCGGAGCGAGGGCCGCGTCGACGGCTGCCCGGAATTCGGGGCTCGTCGCCGAGAGCGTGTCGCTCGAGAGGATGAGCGTGAACGTGGCCGCGCCTGCGCGCGGAAGCTCACGCTCGATCAGCCGCGACGCGCGACCCGACTCGGAGGTCTCGATGAAGCCGCCGGACTGCAGCTTCCCGCCCTGGATAACGATGAAGATCGAGGCAAGGAGCAGAACGCCCGAGACCGCGAGGACCGGCCAGCGCCGCCGGTACACGAATCGTCCCCAGGCCGCGAACATCGGCTCCCACCCCTTCTCGGAAATCCGATCTAAGCCTACGTGGACCGGGCGGCACTTTTTTGCCGGCTCCGACCGCGCTCGGCCTAGGCTCGGACGAGCTCGTTCATCAGCTCGTCGAAGAGCTCGGGCCCGGATCGGCGTGGCCGCTTGCCCTTTGCGAGGAGATCCGGGGTGAGGCCGGCCGCTGGGAGACCGAACACGACGCGGCCGGGCTCGAGCCGGTCGATCGCGCGGTACCACGCGAGGGTCGTGTCACGGAGCTTGACGTGGACCTCGAAGTTGCGCCGCGTGCGCGTGGGGTCCGCGGTGCGCCGCATGCGCAGCGTGTCAGCGTCAACGTCGGCAACGAGAAAGATGTCAGCGAGCGCGTAGCGACCGGCGGCGAATGCCTCCCCCGCCGCATCGCGCTGCAGTGTCCACTCGAGCTCGGTCGCCTGACCTGTCCGCCAGAGGGACCAGAGGTAGTGGAGCTTGAACGGGTCCGTGTCCACCACGACCAGGCCGCCCCGAGCCTCACGATCGAGCACCTCCTGCCAACGCGCGACGTTTCTTTCGACCCAGAACTTCGCCGCGGCCTGGGGCTCCGGCGGGACCGTCGCGGGATCCGGCAGGCTCTCCGCGAGCGTGTTCTTCCCGCCGTGCGTGCGGCACCACGTCGTCTTGCCCGCTCCACTGGGGCCTTCGACGACGATGATCACGTGCGATCGAACGTGATGAGCGGACGCTCGCGCAACCCGAGCGCGAGCGGGAGCGCCGCCGCAATGCCCACGATGCCCGCCACGAGGAACGGCCCGATCCATCCGGAGCCGAGATCGAGCGAGATCCCCGCCACGATCGGCCCGAGCGACCCGATCCCGAATCCTGCCACGGCCTGCAGCGCCTGCGCCGAACCGATGCGCGCGGCGGGCGCGAGCTCCGTCACGGCGGTCGAGTACACCGCGGAGTCGGCGGCGACCAGCGCGGCGTAGATGCCGCCGATCCCGACGATCGCGGGCCACGGCGCGAAGAGGAGCGTCCCGAAGCCGATCGAGATCGCACCGCTTCCGAGCGCGTAGAGGAGCGCGGCGCGCGTGCGACCAACTCGGTCGGAGAGCCAGCCGCCGACGAACACGCCGGGCACGCCGAGCGCAAGGATGAGCGCGGCCCACTGGCTCGCGGTCGCCGATGCGTCGGTGGGCGAGAGCCCGCGCAGCGCGAACGCTGCGGCGAGGAACGCGGCGAGCCACGCGCGAATGATGAAGAGCTCCCACGAATGCCCGACGTACGCGGTGATCGTGCGGACGAGCGGGCCGTTCCGGAGCACCCGGAGGTCGAGATGCGCGCGCTCGCCGGTCGTCTCGGGGATGCCGCGCGAGCTGATCGTCGCGATCGGCACGGCGGCGAGAGCGACGGCGCCGAGGATGACGGCTGCGCCACGCCAACCGAATGGCTCGAGGAGCAGCCCCGTCGCGAGGAACGAGAGCGAGCCGCCGAGATAGAACGCGGCGACGTAGAGGCCGACCGCGGTGCCGCGGCGCGCGGGATCGGAGCTCTGCGCGACGAGCCGTACGCCGGGCATGTACACGCCCGCGAGACCGAACCCGGCGATGACGCGAAGCAGCGACCCGGTGATGACGTCAT
>VBIZ01000023.1 GCA_005880575.1 Chloroflexota bacterium
GAACGAAGACCAGGTGTACATCAGCTACCACGACTTCTCGGTGAGCCAGATCAACGTCGCCGCATCAAACGACGGCGGAGCGACGTTCGGCCCGTCGGTCGACGTGCTCGCGCAGAACGCCATGGCGTTCGCGAACTCGTTCTGCAACACCGTCCCGAGCGACATCGAGGTCGATCCCGAGACGGGCGAGGTCTACGTGCAGTGGATCACCGCGGACCCGGTCGCAAACGTCGGCATGGGCTGCAACCTCACGCAGATCCAGAACTTTCACCAGGTCTGGGTCGCGCACTCGAAGCCCGCGGTCGGCACAGGCCTCGCCACGGTCACGAGCTGGGTTGGGGATGCACACCTCGTGTTCGACGGCGGGGCGAACACGAACACCGACGACATCTTCGCGACGCTTGCGGTGGACGACTCCGGCCAGAGCGGCGTCGCCGGCAATATCTACTCGGTGTTCCCCGACAACCTCAAGGGCGCCAGCGTGTTCGACATCTGGTTCAGCCATTCGAGCAACAAGGGCGGCACCTGGAGCCCACCAGTGAAGGTGAACAGCGACAAGGGAACGCATTTCTTCCCGTGGATCGCGGCGGGGTCGAGCGGGCGGGTCGACTTCATCTGGCTCAACTCCCCGGACTACACGCCGACGGACGCCGAGCTCTCGCCGTGGTACGTCACCTTCGCACAGACGACGAACGGCGCCGACCCAGCGCCGAAGTTCAACCAGGCCTCGGCGTCGAGCGGCGTGATGCACGTCGGAGGGATCTGCACGAACGGCATCTTCTGCAGCATCACCGGCGGAAACCGCGATCTCGCCGACTCGATCTCGATCGTGATCGACCGTGGCGGAAGCGCGGCGCTCGTCTGGACCGATCAGGGGAGCGTGCTGAACGGTGCGACCCACATCACGTATTCCTGCGTGACGGCACAGCAGTCCGCGATCGTCGGCGCGAAAGCGGGAACGAGCTGTCGGGGGCCGGCCGGGCCGTAGAGCAGTGGTGGCCGTCAGGGAAGAACTTCGACGGTCGCGCTGAAGACCGCGAGGAGCATCGGGCAGAGGGAGCCGCTCGGGCAATTTACGCCGCCGCTCGCCTGAATGGTCGACCGCCCCGTGGCTCGCGCGAGCCAGATCGCCTGGGTGCCGCGCACGAGCATGTAGTTGCGATTCGGTTCCTGCATGAGGACCGTGCCATCGGGCGGCGCGAGCTTCCAGCTGATGTCGTCGCCGAGCGCGATCTGAATGTGATCGCCGACGTGAGCGGTGACGGTCCGCTGGTTGTCGGCCTTCGTGACCATGACGCTGGTCGTTGGCGTCGGCGACGGATCGGAGCCGCCCGATCCAGCGACGCTGCCGCACGCGGCGACAATGATCGCGAACGCGACAGCGAGCAGGCGAGCCTTCATGTGGCTAGAACGACGGTCGCGTCGGCAAGTTCCCGCGGCCGGTCGAGCGGGACGTTGTGGCCCGCGTCGAGCTCCATGAGGCGGCCGTCCGCGAGGGTCTGGGCCATCTGGCGCGCTGTGTCCTCCGAGAGGACGTTCGAGCGCGTGCCGCGCACCACGAGGGTGGGGCAGGCGATGGCCAAGAGTGCGTCCCAGCGGTCTTCGGCGGGCATCCGGCCGGTCATGATCCTCTTGAGCGCGGCGGCGTCGGATCGCCAGACAAGCCCGTCGCTCTCCTCGCGGAAGGCGAACGCGAGCCGGTTCTCGTAGACCGCGGCCGAGTAGCCCGGCGAGGTCCGCTCGAGATAAGTGCGCGCCGCGTCGCGATCGGCGAACCGCGCTGGCCGGCCGGTCAGGAGCCGCTGCGCGCGCTCCGCTCCCTCTGGAAGCGGATCGGGGCTCGCGTCGACGATGACGAGCGCCCGCACTCGCTCAGGGTGACGCGCGGCGAGGTTGATCGAGTGGAGGCCACCCATGGAGTGGCCGACGACGGCCGCGCGCTCGATGCCGAGCTCATCGAGCACGGCAAGTGCATCCGCCACGAAGTCGGCGGGCGCGTAGCCGTCCGCGGGCCGCCCACTCTCGCCGTGGCCGCGCGCGTCCGGCGCTATGAGTTGAAGGCGGCCTGCGACCGCATTCGCGAACAGATCCCAGTAGCGCCCGTAGTTGCCGATGCCATGGAGGAGCAGCGTCGGCGGACCGTCGCCGGGCCACGTCCAGTAGACGAGCCCGGTCCCATCGCGTGTGAGGGCGCGGCGTGTGGGCATCACCCGAAATACTCTTCCACAGTGATCGCCGACCTCCGCGTGCTCGTCGACCGGCGCGAGCTGCTCGTCGACTTCGCGTGGCGCGAGCTTCGCGCCCGGTACAAGGGCTCGGCGCTCGGTTTCATGTGGAACTTCGTCAACCCGCTGCTCCAGCTTGTCGTCTTCTGGATCCTGTTCGGCGTCGTGCTGCGGACCCGGCCGATCACCGCATCAGGCGAGCAGCCGTATGCGATCTTCCTCTTCGTCGGACTTCTGCCGTGGACCTTCTTCGCGACGTCGCTCCAGTCCGGCGCCTCCGCGATCCTCGCGAACGCACCGCTCGTCAAGAAGGTGCGCATGCCGCTGCAGCTCCTGCCGGCAGCGAGCGTGCTCTCGGCGCTCGCAAACTTCCTCCTCAGCTTCGTGGTGCTGCTCGCCATCCTGGTGATATTCGGACCGCGCCATCCGGAGGGCCTCCTGTGGATCCCTCTCCTGGTCGCGCTTCAGATCGTGACGAATCTCGGATTCGCATATTTGCTCAGCGCGCTCGCCGTGTTCTTTCGCGACGTGCAGCACATCCTCGGGATCCTGCTGCTCGCCTGGTACTTCCTCACCCCGGTGCTGTTCCCGGTCGCGGTGCTGAACGACCGGCCCGAGCAGCTGCGCCTGCTGTACCTCAACCCGATGACCGCGATCATCGTCGCGTACCAGCGCGCCCTGCTTGACGGCCTCGCGCCGCAGTGGGACGCGCTCGCATACTCGGCCGGGATCGCGCTCGTTCTCTTCGTCGTCGGCTTCTGGTACTTCGATCGCGCCAAGGATGACTTCGAGAGCGCGCTGTAGTGGCGCAGGCCCGGAAGAAAGCGCGACGGGAACGGCCCGTCACGCGGGGCGTGTTCTGGCGCGAGCTCGCGCTCCTCATCGTCTGCGTAGAGATCGCGATCTTCATCCTCTCCTTCGACGCGTCGATCCTGAACGTGTTCGATCTCACGAAGGCGAGCTTCACGCATGGACTGGCTTGGGCGCTGTTGGGTGCGATCGTCGTCATCGCGCTCAGCGACGGCGTTCGCGTCCCCGCTTCGCCGCTCTTCCTCGCGTTCTTCGCAGTCATCGCGACCGAGGTCATCGCGACGGCAACCGCGGAGAACCAGTACGTCGCGCTGTACGGCGAGGTGGGCCGCTACCTCGGTCTCACCACGCATGCCGTTCTCGCGCTCATCGCCGTGGCCATCGCCGTTTCGATCGACTACCCGCGACGCACGTCGTGGCTGGCGTGGACGATCGGAGCGGGAGCCACGCTGGCGGGCGTCTACGCGATCCAGCAGGCGACCGGCCACGACCCGGTGCAATGGGTCGACCTCGATCCGCGCTTCCGTCCGTTCGCCACCTTCGGTAACCCCGACTTTTATGGGCAGTTCCTCGCCGTCGTCGCGACCGCGTGCGTGGCCATCCTGGTATTCGCGCGCCAGCGGTTGTGGCTGACGGTGGTCGTCATCCTGCTCGCGGTCCTGAACATCGCGCTCATGCTGATCGTGCAGACACGGGGCTCATTGCTCGGGATCGCCACGGGAGCTCTCGTCATCGCGGTGCTCTGGCTGCGAAGAGCGGGGCTGTCGCGCCGCGCGCTGACCCGCTTCGCGCTCGCCTCCGCGGTGGCCGCGCTCGCGCTCGTGATCACCCTCGTCGCGACGCCCCTCGGTGGCCGTCTTCTCGACATCGGTCGCGGGATCGGTTTGCGCGACCGCGTCCTTCTCTATCAGTCCGCGTTTCAAATGTTCGTCGACCACCCCTTCCTCGGGGTCGGTTTCGAGAATTTCGCGGTCGCATATCCGCGGTACCAGCAGGCCGAGTGGTTCGGCATCGCCGGCATGAACACGACGAACACGTCGGCCCACAACTGGGTCCTTCATGTCGCGGCCACGACGGGTGCCCTGGGCCTGCTCGCCAACGTCGCGCTGCTGGGCGCGTTCGCCTTCCACGTGTGGCGCCGCGCACGGGATGCCGACGCAGCGGGGGTCATCGTCGCGCTCGCCGCGATCGCTGCGTTCTATGGAAGCGGCCTCGTTCTCCCGGGCGCGCAGAGCATCCAGTGGATCCCGTGGGTATGCGTGGGCGTCGCGCTCGCAAGCGACCTGCGGTCGTCTCGCGTGGTGGCCTCGATCCCTCCGCTGCGGCCGCCCGCGTTCGTCGGGCTGCTCATCGTTGTCGCCTTCGCGAGCGTGGCGTTCGGACAGCTCGGCAGCCTTGACGCGAACCGCGCCGCGAAGGCGGCCGAAGCGGCACTCGCCGGCTCGAACGCGGCCCGCGCTGTCGGGTTCGCGCGAACCACGACGACGATCGATCCCGGACGCGCCGTGTACTGGAACGACCTCGGCCGCGCCCTCGAGCTCGTCCCGGATCTCGGCGGCGCGCGCACCGCGTACCGGCAGGCCACGACACGGTCCCCGTACACGCCCGCGTTCTGGTGGAACCTCGGACGGATGGAGCTCGAATTCGCGAAACAGAACGAGCCGGGCGCGCACGACTCGGCCTATGAGGCGATGCGCCGCTCGATCGCGGCCGATCCGCAGAATCCGGACAGCTTCGATCGCTTTGCGCGCATCCAGTTCGCGCTCGGCGACTACAAAGGTGCGATCGAGAACGAGCGGCAGGCCATCGCGTTCTTTCCGACGGTCGCGGGCTACTACACCGTCGGGTCGGAGGCGGCGCACCAGCTCGGCGATATGGATGGGGCGATCGACTTCCTTCGGAGGGGCATCGCCGCGACGGACTCGAACGAGCTGCGCGTCGCGCTCGCCCGGCGGCTCATCGAGGCGACGCGGTTTCCCGAAGCTCGTCAGATGCTGCGCGAGGCGCTCGCAAAAGAGCCTGCGAACGCCGCCGCCCTCGAGCTCCAGAAGCAGATCGGGACGCGGTAGTTTTTGTTGACCTCCTGCTACCCCGAATGCGTCATTTCCGGGCGGCGCCGTGCGCCATCGGTACATCGGCAGTTACCTGAATGCTCGTTCCGATTTAACTGATACAGCGCTGTCCCCCGCGTTGAGACGCCACCCGAGAGATTTGTTCTCCGGGCGACTCACGGAGGGACGGATGAACGGGGCGGAGCTCGTCAGGCTCGTTACGAACGCGCTGTTTCTCGTCGTCTTCGTGGGCGCGCTGCGTACGGCGCTCCGCGAACGCTCCCGCACGAGCATCGACGCGACGATCCTCTTCGGAGCGCTCGCCGTCATCGTCGCCCAGAGCCAGATCGCGGCGTTGATAGGCACTCAGGTGCCCGCCGCCCTCGGAATCGTCTCCGCCGTCCTGTTTCTCGCGCTTCCATACCTCCAGCTGCGCCTGGTCGACGACTTCGCAGGCGTGCCGCCACTCGCGCTTCGCTTGTGCGTTGGCGGTCTGCTGCTCGGGATCGGCGCGGCTGTCGTCTCTGCACTCCGGCTCGTCGTCCTCCCGGCCGCCCTGCCGGTCATCATCGCGCTCGCCCTCCTGTACTTCGTCGGCTTCTGCACCTACGCCGCCGTCGTTCTCATTCGCGAAGCGCGTCAGGCAAAGGGCGTTGCTCGGAACCGAATGGTCGCGGCCGCCTGCGGCGCCCTCGCTCTGAGCCTCACCCTCATCGTCGCGCTCGGCGCGAGCGTCGTCGGGCCGATGGCGAGCGTGGCCTCGATGATCCTCAGCCTGACGTCGGCGGTCGGCTATCTCGTGGCCTTCGCGCCGCCGGTCCTTCTGAAGCGCGCCTGGCGCGAGCCGGCGCTGCGCTCGTTCCTGACGCGGGCCGCATCGATCTCGCCGCACGACCCGCCCGAGACGATCCTCCGGAGCCTCGAGATCGCGATCGGGCGCGCCGCCCCCGGGCAATCCGCGCGCATCGCGGTCGTCGACGAGAAGACCCAGGCGCTGGTGATCGGGGACGACGAAGAGCTCCTGTCGCTGGCCGAGGGAATGGCCGGAATCGTCGAAGCTCAGACGCCGCGCTTTCTCCGGACGGCCGGCGGCGTGACGCTTGCGGCGCCGATCACGGGAAGAGGCCAACGGATCGGTGTGCTCGCGGTCACCGCAACGCGAGCGCCACTTTTCGCCTCAGACGATCTCGATCTCGTGCAGCTCCTCGCGGAGCAGGCCGCGATCGTCCTCGACGGCGCGCGGCTGTATGGCGATCTCGCCTCGGCGAACCGCGACCTGAGCCAGGCGACGAAGGTGAAGTCCGAGTTCCTCGCGAACATGAGCCACGAGCTGCGTACCCCGCTCAACGCGATCCTCGGTTTCTCCGGGCTTCTCTCGGAGCAGCTCGCGGAGTCGATGAGCGAGAAGCAGAGGCGCTTCCTTCGCAACATTCAGGAGGCCGGGGACCATCTGCTCGATCTCATCAACGACGTGCTCGACCTGTCGAAGGTCGAAGCGGGCAGGCTGGACCTCCGGCCGGAGATCGTGACGCTCGACGCGCTGCTCGAGCCGGTCTCCGCCGCGGCCCGCACTGCCGCGCAGCTCAAGGGCGTCGTGTTCACGGTGGAGTCGCCCGAGGCTCCGCCTCTCTACCTCGACCCGACTCGCGTGCGACAGGTGCTCTTCAATCTGGTTTCGAACGCCGTGAAATTCACGCCGAGCGGCGGTCACGTCAGGTTGCGCGCGCTCGCCGACGGACGCGAGCTGCGGTTCGAGGTGGCCGACACGGGCGTCGGGATCCCGAGTGCGGCGCGCGACCGGGTGTTCGGCGTCTTCGAGCGCTTTCACGAGGGCCAGAGCGACGCGTCCGGGACCGGGCTCGGTCTCGCTCTGACGAAGCGCCTGGTGGAGCAGATGAAGGGTGCGATCACGTTCGATAGCGCCGAGGGCACGGGCAGCACGTTCAAGGTGCAGCTATTCGACGTCGTCGCCGAGCAGGTTATCGGCGAGCGCATCCTCGTCATCGAAGACGAGCGGCATGACGCGGACCTGATCGTCGCCGTCGCGGCCTCGATGGATCTTCGCGCCGAGGTGGTGCGAGGCCTTGCGGGAACCGAGGACGCGCTGGCGCGCGGACGTCCACTCGGTGTGGTCCTCGACCTGCGGCTACTGGACGGCCGGGGGGAAAAATTCCTCGGACGTTTGCGGACCGATCCCGCGCTCGCCGACGTGCCGGTGATCGTCGTGACCGTCGAAGCCGATCCGGCGACGACCCTCGCGCTCGGCGCCGACGATTACCTCACGAAGCC
>VBIZ01000024.1 GCA_005880575.1 Chloroflexota bacterium
AGGAACTCACGACGAGTGATTTCCGTCATCGGACTTGGACTGTTCTACTCCGGCAGTTTTGGGTCCGCAAGGCGGACGCTAGATTTCTCGCCTGATGAACGAGTTCTTCGAGTCTCTCGGCAAGAGCTGGCGCAAGGCCGCTGAGCGTCGTGGCGCCAAGATAGATGATCCGGCGCTCGACCCGAAAGTGGCGGAGGAGCTTCTCGAGCTCGCTCGAGTCGTCGCGCACACGAAGGAGCGCCGCTTCGCGCCGCTAGCCGCGTACACGGCGGGCATAGCGGTCGAGCGGTTGCGAGAAGCGAAAGACGTGGATGCCGAGGCGATCGCCGCGTTCATAAAGGAAATAAGGGAGGAGCTCGAGCGCGGCGCCTAGGCGCTTTGCGGCGGGTGGCACCGGTGAGAGGGGTGTGCGCGAGCGGCGGGTGCCCCGGGGACCCGCCCCGCGGCATGAGCGAAGCGAGTGACGCGGTAGGCGGGGAGGGTGCCGCGAGCGCGCGCCCCCGAACCGGGGACAGGACCCGCCGCGCGCTACTGCCCCTAGCTCAGCGCTTCCCGCAATGCTCGGCCCGCGTCGTCGAACGCCTCGCTCGCCTCGGGCAGGACGTTCGCAAAGCTCATGAATCCGTGAAACATGCCGGGGTAGCGCTTATAGCGCGCGGCGATCCCGAGCTTGCTCAACCGTCGCGCGTACTCCTCGCCATCGTCCCGTAGGGGGTCGCACTCGGCCGTGATCACGAAGGCCGGCGGTAGGCCGTGCAGGTCGGCACGAAGCACCGACGCGTAGGGCTCGTCGGCGTCCGCCTCGGTGCGCACGTAGTGCCGGCCGAACCACTCCATGTCGGCAGCCGTGAGTCCGTAGCCTTCCGAGAATTCACGGTGAGACTCAGCCTTCGAGCTGAGCTCGGTGACCGGCACGCTCAGGAGCTGAAACGCGATCCGCGGACCGCCGCGATCGCGGGCGACCAGCGCGGCCACGGCCGCGAGGTTGCCGCCGGCGCTCGATCCGCCCACCGCTATCCGCGCTGGGTCGATCCGCAATTCCCCGGCGTTGTCGGCAACCCAGCGCACCGCGGCGTACGCGTCCTCGACCGGTCCCGGAAATTTCGTCTCCGGCGCGAGCCGGTAGCCGATCGAGATCACGACGCAGCGCGAGCGATTCGCGACCGCGCGGCACGCGCCGTCGGCGGCCTCGAGCGACCCGATCACCCACCCGCCTCCGTGGAAATACACGAGCGCGGCTTTGAGCGCGTCCTTCGGGCGGTACACCCGGATCGGTAGAGGCCCGCCGGGACCGGGAATGGCGCGCGCGGTCACGCCGCCGACCGCCTCCGGCGCCGCCGCGAGCGGCTCGGGGCGGCCGCGCGCTTCGGTCGGCGTCATCGTGGGAAGCCGCGGGAGACCCGCCAGCTGGTCGACGATCGCTCGCGCTTTGGGGTGGAGCTTGTCCTGCGCTACCGCCACGCGCTCACCTCCCGATACGTTCCGGTGCCGTGTAGACGTTGAAGCGGTCGTCGCGAAGGAACCCCACCAGCGTCATTCCGAAACGCTCCGCGGTCGCGACGGCGAGGCTCGAGGGGGCGCCGACGGCCGCGAGGATCGGGATGCCTGCCGCGACCGCCTTCTGCACGACCTCGTATCCGGCGCGCCCGCTCACGGCGAGCACCGACCGCGCGAGCGGCAACCGGCCGTCGAGCAGCGCGCGCCCAACGACTTTGTCGACCGCGTTGTGACGACCGATGTCCTCGCGGAGAAGCTCTAGCTCGCCTCGTTCGTCGAAGAGCCCGGCCGCATGGAGCCCACCCGTCGACTCGAAGATGCGCTGCTGCTCACGGAGGCGGTCGGAGAGGGACGGCAACATGGCGGCGCCGAGCGTCAGGCCCGGCGGAATGCGCGCGAAGTCGAGCGCGAGGGACTCCACGGTCGTCGCGCCGCACACCCCGCAGGCGGAAGACGCCAGGAACGAGCGCTCGGGGCGGCGAGCCGCGGTCGTGCGGAGGTAGACGTCGACCTGGTTCGACTCCACGAGATCACCCGAAACCGGGACGCGCGTCTCGCTCTCCTGCGCCTCGGCGCTGATGCGTACGCGGGCGACATCGTCAAGCGAGCGGATGACCTGCTCGGCCCAGAGGAGTCCGAGGGCGAGCTCGAGATCGTTCCCGGGAGTCCGCATGACGATCGAGAGCGGCTTCCCGTCGAGCGAGAGCTGGAGCGGCTCCTCGGCTGCGACCTGGTCGCGGTCGTCGCGCCAGTCGCCGGCCCGCCACCGTGCGACCTGGACCGGAGGAGCCTGCGGACGAGGCACCGCACGATGCTAGGCGCTCGCTAGGATCGGCTTGCATGAAGATCGGAGTCGAGCTCAAAGACGAGCACCACGACCCGGGTGAGACGTTCGCCGACGCGCGAGCGCTCGAGGCGGCCGGCGTGGACGCACTTTGGGCCTCCGAAAACGCACACAGCGATCACACGCTGCTCCTCGCCGCGATCGCCGCGGTGACCTCGCGAGTGCGAATCGTCTGGGTGAAGGGTTCCAAGACCGGGGCGATAGAGAGCCTGGATCGCCTGTCCCGCGGTCGTCTTGCGATCGCGGAGGCCCACGGCGATGAGCTCAAAGTGACGGACGCCGAAGTCGAGGATGAACGCTGGGTGCGTGTGGACTTCCCCAAGGACCGGGCTACGTGGAGAGAGCTTCGCGCAAAGCATGAAGCGGACGGCATTGCGGGTCTCGTCCTTTCGAACGACCCGCGTCTTATCGATCTCGTCCGCAACCCCGACGTCGAGGACGACCGCCAGGATCTAAAGCTCGCCTTCGGCTGAGCGGCCGGGCTATGCCGCCCGGCGTAGCGCCCGCTGCACGCGCCACGAATCGGCGTCGGGACTGATGAAGAGCGTGAACATGATCCCGTAGTACGGCAAATGTCCGATCAGCTCGGGGATCCCGAACACGATCAGCGTCACGGTGAAGAGCGCGAACCCGAGGGCCATCACGGGGCGAGTGATCTGCCCGGAGAGGATGACGACGCCGATCACAAGCTCGGTCGCACCGGCGAGCCAGATGAACACCGGGTCGCTCAGCCCGAGCGGCCGCAACACGTTGAGGAACGGACTCTGATCGAGCAGCGCCTGCGCGAGCGCAGGATCGAGCAATTTCTCGGTCAACGCCCCATACGCGATGCCGAAGCCCATCGCGATCCGCAATAGGTTGACGGCGGCGGCCGGCGCCTTCCGATGTTCGATCGAACGAGCGGCGCGCCGGCGCGCATCGAGTGAGACCTGGCCCGGTCCCGCGATGAAGAGGAACACCGCGATCCCAAGGATGTGCACCTGCTCGAGGATGCTCTCGATGCTGAATGGGACCATCGCCACGATCCCGAGGAGCGCCAGGACGATCGCCGCGTATCGCGTAAGCAGCCCGGCGAGGAGAGACAGGCCGCACGCCGCCTCGATCGCTCGCAGGGTGAGGCCGATTGGATCGCGATCGAGAACGAGCGAGGGCACGAAGAGCCAATTCGCGGCGGCCGCGGCGATCAGAGCGATCCCGAGCGCAATGCGAAGGGCGAGTGGCCCCGTCGCGGCGTACCGCTCGAGCGAACGGATCGCACCGGGCTCGGGCACCCGGTTCTGGATCACGTAGGCGAGGCCGGCCGCTCCGATGGCAAGGGCGAAGGCGGCGATCACCGGCGCGCTGAGAAGCAGGCCGTACTGGGTCGGATGCGCCCGCGGATCCGTGAACCATTTCACGTGCGCAAGAATGCCGATGACGAACGGCATCACAGGTACGTCTCGGGGGCGTGCCGCCAGCGGGCCCACGACGCGGCGTCGTGGCTCGTGAAAACGCGATCGAGGTCGTCGTCGACGAGCGAGCGGATGAGCGCGAGCGACTCCTTCGCCGCGGCTTCGTCCTGTGCGCGGATAGCGCCGCGCTCGAGGTTCTCGCGCGTGAACGCGGCGTCGCCGCAGAGCACGACCCGCCCGGCGTGCGGGAGATCCACCACCAGCGATTGATGTCCGGGCGCGTGCCCTGGGGTCGGTACGACCTCGACACCGCGCGCGACGCGCGACCGCCCGGTCACGGGCAGGTACGTAAGCTCGGGGATGTCCCAGTACACGCCCGGGAAGTTCGGTTTCCCTTTCGCGTACGCGAGGTGCTCGCCCTGCACGATGAAGGTCGCCCGTGGGAACGCACCGTTGTTGCCGGCGTGGTCGAAATGCAAGTGGCTGTTCACGACGATCGCCACGTCGTCCGGGCGCACGCCCACGCTCGCGAGACGCGCGACGATCGCGTCATCGCGCGCCATCACCGGCGTCACAGTGCTCTGAGCACCGTATGTCGCGTCGGGCCGATCGACGTGGACCGGATGGAGGCCGGTGTCGAAGAGGACGAGACCCTCGCTGGTCCGCAGGAGTCCCGACCACACCGGAATCCGGTGGATTTCGGGGCCGCCGTCGGGAAAGAACGTGGAGCGCGGAAGATCGATGAGGCCCGTGCGCAGGAGCGTGAGCTCGACCACCCGATTCAACCGCGCAGGAGCTCCTCGACCGCGGCATAGGGATCGAGCGAGCGCTCCGCGACGCGAGCGACCGCCGCGTCAAGACGCGACGCGCCGACACGGCCTGCGAGCTCGCGCAGCAGCGCTTCCTGCAGGAGCGCTTCGACCTGACTCCGCGCGGCCGCGCGTCGGCGCTCGAGGTAGTCGCCGGACTCTCGCGACCACATCCGATGCCTGTCGATCACGTCGAGAAGCTGCGGCAGGCCGTCCCCCGACTGCGCGGACGTCCGGACGATCGGTGTCTTCCACGGGCGATCCTTGGCGAGCGACAGCATCTGCGCGAGATCGCGCGCCGTCTCGTCGGCTCCGGGACGGTCCGCCTTGTTCACGACGAGGACGTCGGCGATCTCGAGGACACCGGCTTTGATCGCCTGAATGTCGTCGCCGAGGCCAGGCACGGTCACGAGGCACACAGTGTCGACCACGCGGATCACGTCGACCTCCTCCTGGCCGACGCCCACGGTCTCGACGAGCACGACGTCCGTCCCGAGTGCGTCGAGGACGTTGACGACGCGTGCTGTCGCTCGCGCGAGACCTCCGGCGTGCCCGCGGCTCGCCATCGAGCGGATGAAGACGCCGTCATCGAGGAATCGCTCGCGCATGCGGATGCGGTCGCCGAGGATCGCGCCCCCGGTGAACGGACTGGAGGGGTCCACCGCGACGATCGCGACGCTGGACGCGCGTTCGCGATACATCCCGGCGAGTCGATTGACGAGAGTGGATTTGCCACCACCCGGTGGGCCGGTGATCCCAACGATTTGCGCGCGACCGGTCTCCGGGTAGAGCGCGCGCATCGCCTCGGCCGCCCCAGGATCGTCATTCTCGACGACCGACACGAGGCGCGCGATCGATCGCTTGTCACCCCCGCGCGCGCGAGCGAGAAGATCGCCGGTCGCGGTCGCGGCCATCAGTCGGCGCGAAGGAGCTCGCGAGCGATCACGATCCGCTGAACCTCGCTGGTGCCCTCCCCGATCTCCATCAGGCGAACGTCGCGGAGGTGCCGCTCGATCGGAAAGTCCTGGAGATAGCCGTACCCACCCAGTACCTGGAGCGACGAGTCGGCGGCGCGCGTCGCTGCCTCGGACGCGTAGAGCTTCGCCTTCGACGCCGCGTCGGTGAAGCGCAGCCCTGCGTCCGCGAGAGCCGCCGCGCGGTGCACGAGAAGACGGGCCGCGTCGAGCTCGGTCCGGGCCCGCGCGAGACGCCACTGGATCATCTCGAACTCGGCGATCGGCCGGCCGAACTGCCGGCGCTCCTTGGCGTAGCCGCACGCGATCTCGAGCGATGCTCGGCCAAGGCCGATGGCGAGTGCGGCGATGCCGACCCGGCCCCGGTCGAGCACGCGCTTCACGTCGGTGAACGCTTCGCCCTCGCGGCCGATCCGGTCAGCCGCCGGGACGCGGCAGTCCTCGAGGACGAGCTGCGCCGTGTCGGACGCATGAAGGCCCATCTTCTCCTCGCGGCGGCCGACGCGAAAGCCGGTGGTCCCGCGCGCGACGCCGAACGCTGAAAGCTTGCGCTCACCGATCCCGGCGAGAATCACGGCGAATCCGGCGATCGATCCGTTGGTGATGAATTGCTTCGTCCCCGACAGCATGTAGCCGTCGCCGTCGCGGCGGGCGCGGCTCTGGAC
>VBIZ01000025.1 GCA_005880575.1 Chloroflexota bacterium
TTCACCGCGTTCGCGCGATCGCCACCTCTCCCGCGGAAGCGCGCGCGCACGCAGACGATCGGCGTGCCCTGAAGCGAGCTCGTGCGATAGGAGTAGCCCAACTCGTCGACTCTCGCGGTCCACGAGTCGCCGTTCAGATCGGCGAGCTCCGCGTCGACGAGGACGTCGGCCGTCTCGCTGCCGAAGGCGCCCGCGTTGCCGTGGACCGCGCCGCCGACGGTGCCGGGGACCGTCGCCATCCATTCGAGTCCCTCCACTCCGGAGCGCGCCGCGACAGCAGCGACGTGCGCGAGCTCGGTCCCCGAGGATGCCGTCACGATCTCACCGTCCACGCTCGACTCGCGCCAGGCGTTCTGCAACACCACACCGCGCACACCGCGGTCGGCCACGAGCAGGTTCGTGCCGCCGCCCAGGATGAAGACCGGAAGCTCGTTCTCGCGCGCGACCTGGATCGCGTCGAGGAGATCCTTCTCCGTCCCGACGCGCAGAAAAAAATCCGCGGGGCCACCGATCCGCAGCGAGGTGTACGGCGCGAGCGATTCGCCGCGCGCGCCGAATGTCGCCATGGTCATGCCGCGCTCCCTCGCTCGCGCAGCAGCGCGAGGAGCCGGACACCGGCCGGCCGGATGTCGCCCGCCCCGAGGACCAGCACGAGATCACCCGGCCGCGCGCGATCGGCCAGCGCGCGCGCCGCGGCCTCGGCATCGACGACGTAGGCGGCGCCCGCGCTCGCGGCGAGGGCCTTCGCGCCGGCGGCGGTGTCCGCCGCCTCGCGCGCCGACGAGAACGTCTCGGCGACGACGCTCGCGTCAGCCGTGCGCAGAGCCGCGGCGAAGTCGTCGAAGAACGCGCGCAGCCGGCTCGGCGTGTGAGGCTGGAACAGGACGATCACCCGCCCCCTCGTGCGGGCGCGCATTCCCTCGATGGACGCGCGGATCTCGGTGGGGTGGTGCGCGTAGTCGTCGACGACCGTGACCCCACGCGCCGCGCCGAGCTCCTCGAGCCGCCGCTCGGTTCCGCCGAATGTCGCGAAGGACTTGGCCGCCGCCGTCGCCGGGACGCCGGCTGCATCGGCCGCCGCGAGCGCGCCGGCGGCGTTTCGTGCGTTATGCGCACCCGCCAGGCGCAGGGAGACCGGCACCTGGGATTCGAACGGGCCGGCGAGATCGAAGCTCACACCGTCAGCGCGCTGCACGAGCTCGACCACGCGATAGCCGGCCAGGGAATCCATCCCGTACGTCGCGACCTGACGACCCGCGAGATCGGCGTCCCCCTTTCCCGCGAGCTCGGCGGCACCCGGATCGTCGACGCACGCCACGAGCCATCCACCGGGGATGATCCCGGAGGCGAAGCGGGCGAAGGCCCGCTTCACGTCGGCGTAGGTCGGAAATACGTCGACATGGTCGTGCTCCACGTTCGTCACGATCGCGATCTCGGGCTCGAGCACGAGGAACGCGCGGTCGTATTCGTCCGCCTCGATGACGAGCATGTCATCGCGGCCGGCATATGCGTTCGTGCCGAGGTCGCGCAGGACCGCGCCGCAGATGAGCGACGGGTCGAGGCCGCCGGCCCGAAGGGCCGTCCACGCGAGCGCCGTGGTCGTGCTCTTTCCGTGCGTCCCGGCCACGGCGATGACGCGCTTGCCGCGCGCGAGCTCGCGCCAGGCGTCCTCACGCTTCCACACCGGTATGCCGGCCGCGCGCGCGGCCGCGACCTCGGGATTCGCATCGCCGTAGGCGCTCGATCGCACGACGACATCGGCGCCGGCGACGTTCCGTGCCTCGAAGGCCGTCGCGACGGTCGCCCCGTCCGCGGCGAGGGCCTCGGCGAGCGGCCACGAGCCCTTGTCCGACCCGCTCACCGTGTCGCCGCGCGCCATGAGGAGACGCGCGACGGCGGACATGCCCATTCCTCCGATCCCGACGATGTGAAATTTCGTCATCCGCAGCCGCCGAGCTTGCGAAGCTCGTCGGCGATCGCAGTCGCGGCTTCCGGACGGCCCGCGGCGCGCGCGGCCTTCGCCATGCGCTCGAGGCGGGTGGGGTCGTCGAGCAGGCCCGTGACCTGCGCGACCAGACGATCGGCATCGAGCTGGCTCTCGCGTATGACGATGGCCGCGCCACGCTCGGCGATGTCCTGCGCGTTCGCCATCTGATGCGCCTCCGCCGCGGCCGCGAAGGGAACGAGGATGAGCGGAACGCCGAAAGCGAGCGGCTCCGCGATCGATGACGAGCTCGCCCGTCCGACGACGAGATCCGCCGACGCGAGCGCCGCGCCCATCTCCTCGTGGAGGTATCCAAACACCCGATAGCGCTCGCGGAGGTCGGCCGGCAGGGTCTCGCGCTTGGCCGTGACCTGGGCGAGGTGGGCACTGCCGGTGTGGTGGATCACGGTCGCGCGGCGCAGAAGCCGCGTCACGGCTCCCGAGACGGCGTGATTGATCGCCGCGGAGCCCTGGCTCCCGCCGGTCACGAACACCACCGGCCCGTCCGCGGGTATCCCGAGCTTCGCGCGGCCCGACTCCCTCGTCCACACGAGAAGTGAGCGGCGGATGGGGTTACCGTCGACGAAGGTACGGCCACGCGGCAGCACGTGGAGCGATCCCTCGAACGTCGCGCCGATCCGCTGCGACCAGGCCGCGAGCAGCCGGTTCACGCGTCCGGGGATCGCATTGCCCTCCCAGATGTACACGGGCACGCGCGCGACGCGCGCGGCGAGGACCGCCGGGAGCGACGCGAGCCCTCCGGTGGTGCAGCAGACGTCCGGTTTGAACCTCAGGATCTGCGAGAACGCGTCGGCGGTCGCGACCGGCATCACGGCGGCACGGGAGACGAGGGAGAAACGCGAGTCCGGATCGCGGAGGGACGGCATCGCGGTGGCGTGGAACGGGATGCCGGTGACGGCCACGAGCTCAGCCTCGAGGCCGCGACGACCACCGATGAACAGGAAGCTGGTTTCGGGATCCTTTTCGGTCAGGGCTTCCGCGACCGCGAGGAGCGGGCTGACGTGTCCGCCCGTCCCGCCACCGACGAGAAGCACCCGGCACGCTCGTCCGCTGCGTGGTTCGGGCTCGACCAACGTTCAGGAGGATACCCACGGCGATCAGCCCGACGCAGAGCGAGCTGCCGCCGTACGAGATAAAGGGGAGGGTGATGCCGGTCATGGGCACGAGGCTCGCGACGACCGCCATGTTCACCCACGCCTGGAAGCAGAGCCACATCGTGATGCCGGTGGCCAGCAGCGCACCCGTCGAATCCTCGGCGCGAAGGGCGATCCGGATCCCCCGGAACGCGAGCGCGAGGAAGAGCAGGACGATCACGAGTGCGCCGGCCAGGCCGAGCTCGTCGCCGAGCACCGCGAAGATCGAGTCGGTGTACGGGTGCGGCAGGTAGCCGAATTTCTCCTTCCCCGCCCCGAGGCCTTCGCCGAACGGACCGCCCAGCCCGAGCGCGTAGAGCATCTGGATCGTCTGAAAGCCGAACTTTTGCGGGTCGGACCACGGATCGAGGAACGTGAGCAGCCGCTGGTAGCGGTACGGCTGCGCGACAGCCAGCGCGAGGACGACGACCGCGGTCAGCCCGCCGAGCGCCGCGAACTCGCGGAGTCGCGCGCCCGCCGCGAAGTACATGGCGAGCGCTACGACCACGACGACGATCGCGGTGCCCAGGTCGGGCTCGGCCACGACGAGGCCGACGACGAGCGCCGTCACGAGGCTGAACGGCAGGGTGACACGCCATGACCCGACCTGGTCGCGCTTGCGGCCGAGCCAGGTCGCGAGGTAGACGATGAGAGCGAGCTTCGCGAGCTCGGCGGGCTGGAGACCGAAGCTGCCGCCGAAGCGCAGCCAGCGCGTCGCGCCGCCGGCCGTGACGCCCACGCCCGGTATGAGGACGGCTCCGAGAAGGAGCAGCGCCAGGAGGAGCAGGGGCACCGCGACGAAGCGCAGGACGCGGTAGTCGACGCGTGACGCGACGAACATCGCGCCGATGCCGAGCGCCGCCCACGCCGATTGCTGCGCCAGGAAAGTGCTCGGATCGTCGTTCGCGTCGAGGGCCGTGATGCCGCTCGCGCTGTAGACCATCGCGAGCCCGAGGAAGAGCAGCACCAGGACGACCGCGACGAGCGGGAGATCATACGTGGTGGTGCGTGCGAGGCCCGTCCTCACGAGGCGAACGACCGTACGATCGCCGCGAACTTCTCCCCGCGCTCGTCCGCGGACGAGAACATGTCGAACGAGGCGTTCGCGGGCGAGAGCAGGACGACGTCGCCGGGCCGCGCCATCGCACGCGCGGCCGCCACGGCATCGTCGAGCGTCGCCGCGCGGCGCACCTCGAGCGCGCCCTTAGGGTCCGCCGCCGCGATGGCCGACGCGATCTCATCGGCCGCGCGCCCGATCAAGGCGACGCCTCGCGCGCGGTCCACGAGCGCGCGCGCGAGAACACTGAAATCCGCTCCCTTGGAGACTCCGCCCAGGATCACCACGGCGGGGCGATCGTAGGAAGCAAGCGCCGTGAGAGTGGCGGCGGGCGTCGTAGCCGCGGAGTCGTTCACCCAGAGCACGCCGTCTTTTTCCGCGAGCGGCTGAAGTCTGCGCGGAACGCCCTCGAAAGCCCGAAGGACGCCCCCGATGGCCTCGGCCGGAATGTCGAACGCGTCGCCGACGACCGCGGCCGCGAGCGCGTTCGAGATGTTGTGACGACCGGGCACGCGGAGGTCGGTCGCCTTGCACAGGACCGCCCTGCGGTCGCCCGACACGAGCACGAGATCGCCGCTCTTGTCGAGGTACGCCCCGCGCTTCGGCTGGAGCGAGAGCGAGAAGCCACGCACCTCAGACGCGGAGCCGGTGTGCATAGCCAGAGCGGCGGGGTCGTCGAGATTCAGCACCGCGATGTCACGCGGGCCCTGCCAGGCGACGATGTTCTTCTTCGCCGCGATGTACGCGTCACGGGTGCCGTGGTGGTCGAGGTGGTCCTCGAGCACGTTCGTCACGACCGCGACCTGAGGGCTGTGTGCGAGCGTCTCGAGCTGAAAGCTGGAAA
>VBIZ01000179.1 GCA_005880575.1 Chloroflexota bacterium
CCGTGGCAGACCGCGCACGATCCGGTGTACTCGACGCGGCCGGTCGCGAGCGCGCGCGCGTCGTTCGCGAGAGGGTTCGCGGCGTCGCCGCCGAGGATGCGCGAGACCACCGAGACGGCCGCATCGCCGTAGGCGCGCTCGAGCGGCAAGTCCTGACGATGGGTGAGGGCAAGCGGGACGGCCACGACCAGAACCACGAGCGCGACGACCGCGCCACCGACAGCGATGCCGATAGACCTTCGCTTGCGCAACCTGCCAGAAAGTACGCGCCGCGGGGCGGTATGGATGTTCGCGCTCGCGTCGGCTACCGAGTGATTACCGCCGCGGCTGCTTCAGAACCGTGTGAGCCAGCAGGGATTCGAACCCTGGACCAAGAGATTAAGAGTCTCCTGCTCTACCGCTGAGCTACTGGCCCATCGAAATGGTACCGACGGCCAAGCAGCACCATCAACCGAGTTGTCCACCAATGTTATCCGCGTGCGTGTGAAGCGCGGCCGCTCGTAGGCTCGCTGATCTCCTTCAGCGTCTCTCCGACCATTTTCTTGTCGCCCGCGCGCGCGATCTGTGCGGTCACGATGATCCCGACGAGCTTTCCGTTCTCGACCACCGGCAGGCGGCGGATCTGACGGTCGGCCATGACTTTCTCCGCCTCGGTGACGTCGTTGTCCGGCCCAATGGTGACCGGATCAGCGGACATGATCGCGCTCACGCGCTGTGTCTTCGGGTCGCTTCCGGCCGCGATTCCGCGAATGACGATGTCGCGGTCGGTCACGATTCCGACGAGGCGTCCGCTCTGAACGACCGGGATGGACCCGCAGTCGTCTTGCTTCATCAGCGTCGCGACCTCGCCGAGCGTGGCGTTCGGCTCGACGGTGGTCGGCTCTCTTGTCATGAGCTCGCGAACTTTCATAAGCGCACCTCCCCGTTGGAGCTGCCTAGGCGGTGTTCACGTCGCGTGGGACGCGTCGCGCGCTTAGGTCGAAGCGCCGATCTTGAAGATCTTCGTCCCGCACACGGGGCAGATCCCCTGGGTCGCGGGGCGCCCGTTCTTCATCGTGATCTGCTGCGCGTCCTTTATCTCGCGCGAGGCCTTGCACTTGACGCAATAGCCCGTGGCCAACGCAGCACCTCCGTAGGGTGTCTCTATTCCGCAGCGTACCCTAGCCCCCTGGCTCGGCCAGGCGACCCCATACGACCACAAAACCCCGTCCTTGCGGACGGGGTTCGTGGTGAGGAAGGGAAGGGTTGGGATTTCTTGTTGTCGAACCCGACCGGTTGCAATCCCCATGCCAAGGAACTTCGTGCGGCGATGACGTCCGATCATGTCGATGAAAGCTGAGCTTCTCTCTATCGGGACCGAGCTTTTGCTCGGCCAGATCGTCGACACGAACGCCAACTACCTCGCGGGCCGTCTTGCCCTCTTGGGCATTGACTGCCTGTACATGCAGACGGTCGGAGACAACCTCGGGCGTGCAAGGCAAGCGTTCGAGCGAGCCCTCGGCCGGAGCGACCTGGTGGTGGCCACAGGGGGCCTCGGGCCGACCGAAGACGACCTGACCCGCGAGGCCATCGCGGCCGCTCTCGGTGAGACACCCTCGATCGATCCGGCCCTCGAGGCCGAGCTCGTCGCGTGGTTCTCTGGACGGGGCCTTGCGATGCCCGACCGGAACCGCAAGCAGGCGTGGCTGATCCCGTCGGCGCACGCCCTTCTCAACCCGAACGGCACCGCGCCTGGCTGGGACGTCCAGAAAGACGGAAGGCGGATCGTCGCGATGCCGGGCGTGCCGCGCGAGATGATGCCGATGTGGGAGTCGGTCGAGCCGTCGCTCACCCGCGGCGGGTCGCTTCGCTGGCGCACACTCAAGCTCCTCGGCATCGGCGAGAGCGCGGTCGAGGAGAAGCTCGGCGAGCTCGTGCGCTCTACTAGCCCGACCGTGGCGACGTACGCGAAGAACGACGGTGTGCACGTTCGCGTGGCGGACAAGGCATCGGCTCCCGAGGAGGCCGATCAGCACGTCGCGGAGATGGAGAAAAAGATCCGCGAGCGGCTCGGCGAGTACGTGTGGGGCACGGATGACGAGACGCTCCCGAGCGTGATCGGCCGGCGCCTTCAGGCCCGCGGCTGGCGGCTCGCGGTGGCGGAGTCGCTTTCGGCTGGAGACATCGCGCGGTCGCTCGCCGATGCACCCGGTGCCGACCGCTGGTTCGCCGGTGCGATCGTTCGTCCCTCAGCGGATGCGGCGACGCTCGAAACCGAGGGACGCCGACTCGGTGGCGAGGTCCTCCTGCTGACCCCGCACGGTGCTGAGACCTGCGAGCTGCGCGCGATCACCCCCGCACGAACGCGACGACTCGACATTCGGTTTCGCTCTCCCGCGGATGGACGCCGCCGCGCGCTCCTAAGCGGGCTGGACCTGCTGCGCCGAACGCTCGCTGACTGACGCGCCGCGACGGTACGGCCAGAGCGACCATGTGATCGCGACAAAGAAACCCACGGGGACCACGATGCTGAAGGTCTCGTCGTGGCGCCAAACCCCGAACGCGTAGAAAGCCGGCGAGACCAGCAGGAGCGTGAGGGCCCCGCCGACCGCCAGCCGCTGAGCGATCCGTTCCCGGCCGGCTTCAGCGAGCACTCCCGCGGCGATCACGAGCGGCACGAAAAGAAGCACGTGGTCGTACGACCAGCTGTATATCGCGCCGGCGCTCGAGAGGGCGAGCCAGATCGCAACCCACGGATCGCTCCCGGGAACGAATCGCGATGCGAGCACGAGGCCCACACCGATCACGCCAATCGCGAGGACGCGACCCGGTGTCCCGAACAGCTGACCGAGCGCGGAGAGCAGCACGGCGGAACGGCCGGTCCGGCGCGCCGGGATGTCGGCGCTCCACGCGCCGAACCAGTCCGGGTAAGCGAGCCAGCTCGCCACGACGAGCGCGCCGCCGACGACAACCGCGAAGATGACGAACCGCCTGTAGCGAACGTCGAAGAGCGCTGCGATCCCGAGCCCCAGCGCGGTCCACACGAAGAGCTGCGGTTTCGCGAGCATCGCGAGCGCGGCAAACCCAGCGCGGCGCGCTTGACCGGCACGCACCAGCAGGACGACAGCCGCAACCGCCGACATCAGCAGGAGAGCCCACTGTCCGAGCACGATCGTGAGAAGGCCCGGCTGACCGACGAAGAGCGCGAGCCCGAGCATGCCGTGGGCGAGGGCGCGACCGGGTATGAATTCGCGCAGGAGCGCGCGAAGCGCGATCGCGGAGCAGACGAGCGACAGGGCCATCCAGATCCATGCCGCGAGGTCGAGCGGCAGGAGACCGATCGGGAGCAGGGCGATGACGGTCCAAGGCATGTAGTTGAGGACCGGCGCGGCGTCGAGCTGCGTGTCGAAAGCCATACGCGCTTTCGGATACTCGGTCGGATCCCAGGGGCTCACCCCGGCGAGGACTGCGCGAGGTCCGGCCCAGAAGCCTGAGAAGTCGTTGATGTGGAGGATCTCGAGACGCCGATCGAGCGGTCCGAGAAGGACGATGACGAGGACACCGACGAGGATCGCCGCGACGTACGTGAGATCGGCACGGCGTTGGGGGGTCACGTGGGTGGTCGCGATGCTACGGCCTGGCTAGTCGTCTCGATTGTTGGATTCGTCTCGATTGTTGGAGTCGTCCTGTGTCTTCGGCGCCGGCGTCCGCTTCGCTCCGGCCTTCGCTTTCTTTGCCGCGGCCTTGGCCTCGTCCGCCGCTTTCCGCGCCGCGCCCGCCGCCCGGTCCTTCTTGGAGATCTTCTCGCCCTGGCCGGTGGTGACGGGGCGAGCGGTCTGGCCGTCGCGGGGTGCCGCGGTCGCCGCGGTTGTGGTTCGGCCGGCGCTTCCCGAGGACGTGCGCTCGGCGACCGCGGCGGCCTCGTCGGCCGTGTCCGCGGCATCCTGCGCGATGGCCGCCGCAGGACTGAGCCCGGCGGCGGGGGTGCCTCGCGCGGCGAATGGGGCAAGCGCCGCAGCCGCGGCGGCGGTCTCGGGGTCTTCCGTCAGCCGCGCCACCACCGCAGCGGCGGTCGCGCGATGCTCGTCGATCCGCTGCTGCAGCTGGACCACCAGAGTCGCGGTCTCCGGCTGGAGCGACTCGACCTGCGCGAGCTCGGCCGCAGCGTTCGCCATGTGCTCCCCGTACTCGCTCGTTGCGACGATCGCATCGTCCGCGTTGCCCAGCGACGCAAGCGCGGTCGCCTCGGCAAGGCGGTGCTCCGCGATCGAAAGCTCGACCACTGCGCGATCCTCCGGCGAGGTCGCGAGCGCGAGCCGCATCTGCTCGGAGGTGACCTTCACCGAGTACAGCGCGTCGTTCGCGACACTGCCCGCGCTCACGAGGGCGGTGGCCGCGGCGATGACGGCGACGACGAGACCGCCGGCAAGGACGCGCATCGCGTAGGGCGTCGGTCGGCCGAGAAGCTCGAACGCGACGGCCAGGCGGTCGAGGATCGTCGCCCCGCGCGGCTGCAACCCAAAAAGGACGCGAGACCTGATTCGGGATCGGGTCCGGGAGTCGGGTGCGCTGTAGGGATCCTTGTGCAGACGGAGGGCGAGGCGTACGGTTTCGCGCAGCTCTGGGTCCTTGATGTCCTCAAGCAGCCGGTCGCCGCGCGCGACCTCCTCGATCAGTTTCGCCGTGTCTTTCGTGGTGCGCTGTCCCACCACAGGCTTCTAACGGCCTGTCTGCTAGGCCGTTATCCGCGCCGCTTTCAAGCCGGTCTCGGGCCCGGCGTCAGGGCTTCGGCGCGTCCGGAGGAGGTGTCACCGGGCCGCCCCAGACCGGGGCGTAGTGGCTTCCGAAGAAGTCTTGGTGGAGGATCGCGCCATTCTCGTAGACGGTGCGCGTCCGGAAGACATCGCGGCCGTCCACCGACACACCCTTGGGAAACGCGGGGTCGGCGGGCTGGTCCGCGGCCGGGTGCACGAAGTTCCTCTGGCTGGCCTCGCTGATCACGACCGTCCGTCCGGTCGGGATGCTCCACGTGTCGATCGTGAGCGAGGTGGCGCCCGACCATGACCAGATGAACACTGGGTTCGCGGTGTCGTTGCGCCACTTGAAGTCCACGCCGGGCTCGAAGACCGCGGCGTCGTAGCCGATCGGATAGCGGTCGATGTAGTAGCCATGCGCGTGCCGCTCAACGATGTCGTAGCCCTGGCGCGAAATCGAGTTGAAGATCGTGGTCGAGACCTGGCAGAGTCCGCCGCCGATCACGTTCTCGTCCGATCGGTTGTTGATGATCGCGCCGGCATACGCGTAGCCGCGCTCCACCGTGACGGGGCCGAGCAGCTCCCAGAACGAGAACGTCTGCCCTGGGAGGATGACGACGCCATCGAACTGCGAGGCGCCGGTCGAGATGTTCGCGTGACGCGACGCGCTCGGCGGGTAGGAGGTCGTGTACGTCGACGTCTTCACGAGGTTCGGCAGGAGGGCCTTCGCCTGCTCGGTGGTGAACTTCGAGGGATCGACGGCCGCAGGCGCCGCGAGGTCGCGCGTCGACCCGCCCGCAGGACGAAGGAGCTCGTCAAGGACCATGGCCCGCAGCTTCTCCTGGTCGACCCTGACCCCGCTCTCCGACGGAATGATCGACGGCACGCCTTCGGGGCTCACCTTGAACTTGGCGCTCCGGCCGGGATGGTCGAGGACGAGGCCGAGTGCGGTGACCCAGCTCGCGACGCGATCGTTCACGAGCGACACCTGATAGCGATACCTGACCGCCGGAGCGATCGAGTCCTGCGGGATCGCGAGCAGCTCGCCGGGCTTCGCAGCGATGCGCTCGATGGCGAGGAGGCTCGATAGATAGTTCGCGTTCTCAGTGAACGTCCGATCTTCGACGTGCACCGTGGCCGGAGTCACGACCGCGGCGGCGCGCGCGTACGCCTCGTCGAACCCGGACGCGTCGACGGCGGGATACGACGTGCGAACGCGAAGCGCGACCTCACGGTCGCCGAGCGAATCGGCGGAGAGGAGCGCGGCAACCGTACCGACGCGATCGACCTCACGACCGAGAGCCGGCTGCGTCACCTCGAGACCGGCAGGGCCGACGCGAAGCTCGCCGGAGACCGGCGCGCGATCGGCGTCGCGAGCCGCGGCCGCCACCCATTGATCGAGCGCGTTGCCCTTTGCGTGCATCGCGAACGGAATGTTCGCCTGACCCCGCACGGCGTCGATCCACGCACCGAGCCGGTCCACGACGCTGCCGGCCTTCCCGTAGCTGAGGGCTTCGGCCAGGGCAGCGTCGATGTCGGGCGCAATGCCCAGCGCGGCGTTGGTCGTCTGCCAGGTTCGCGAACCGTCGACGAGGGCCACGGTCGACGAGGCCCACGGAGCGGCGAGCTCGGTCGTGAGGCGGTCGCGGACAGCGTTCGCCTCGAGAGAACCGATGTCGACGCCGCCGACGGTCACGCCGGGCAGAGCGCGATGGGCGTAGACGGCGTCGGCGGCAAAGGCTGCGCCGACCGCAAGCGCGATCGCGGCCAGGGGTGCGATGGCGAGCATCCACACGCCACGGCGCGACGTCCGCGCCTGATCGCCGCTTCGCGCGAAGACCGCCATGCCGCCTACCTCCCCTGCGCACACCAATTAGCGCGTCGACTGTTCGAGCAAGGCCTGTGCCGTAGAGCGGACGCACGCTTGCTCGCCGTGAACTCTCTACATGCCTAGACGAACGGAGTGTCAGGCACGTTCCGGTCGCCGGGCGACTGATTTGAGACGTTGGCAACTACTACGTCTGTCTCCTACGCGACACTCCTGACAGGCGAGCTATTTCATTCGCATTAGTTAGGACTCGGTAAACGACTGCTCTTCTTGTGTGCGGGTCCTGTCACGGGGTCGGGCTCGCGCGCTCGCCTACCGGCCGCTCCTCACCACTGGGGACGGCACGCGTGCGACGCGGCCGGCCATACGGCTCGCGCGCAACCCACTCCCCCGTGCCGCCCGCACACTCGAGCACGTCTTCCTCAGTGGAAGGAGAGTCCCGGATCCCTTCGCGCCTGAACACACAAATCCGGATTCGCGACGGAACGCAGAGGACGCGCACGGTGGGACGCTTTGCTGATGCGGGTGGCACGGGCGAGCGGGTTGTGCGCAAGCCGCGGGTGCCCCGGGGCCCCGCCGCGCGGCATTCGCAAAGCGAATGCCGCGCGAGGTGGGGAGGGTGCGGCGAGCGCACGGCCCCGAGCCCGGGACAGGACCCGCAGCAGCAGAACGAGATGCAGACAGCCTCGCGCGCGCTTCGCGATCCAGGCAAGAAAAAGCCCGGGCACCCCAGGGGAGCAGGGAGTGCCCGGGCAATAGGCGGAACTGGCCAGCGGGCGGGCCGGCCAGGGCCTGACGGAGTGAATCAGCTACACCCGGTGGTCTCTCCACAGTTCTCGCACTTGTGGCAGGTGCCGCTTCGAACGGTCAGCCAGCCGCAGCGCGGACAGGGGGGCGCGTCGGGTGTGGAATTAAGTCGTCGGTAACCCGGTGCCTCGGCGACGGGCGCGACCGCGTGCCCGTTCCCGTTCGTCGCCGGCGTCTCGGGTGTCGCGAGCTGCACTACGCGGTTCAGAAGCTCGAGCTGTGACGTCGCGTCGGCCACTTCGGTCGTACGTACAAGACCGAGTGCGGCGCGGTCAGGCTCGGAAAGAAAGCGGTTCCCCAACCAGCGGAAGACGTAATCGACGATCGACTTCGCGAAACCGATCTCAGGGTTGCCGGTCCAACCGGCGGGCTCGAAGCGCATGTGACCGAACTTCTCGACGAGGTGCGAAAGCGGAACGCCGTACTGGAAGAGCAGCGAGACGCTCGTGGCGAAGGCGTCCATCATGCCCGAGAGGGTCGAGCCCTCTTTCGCCATCGTGACGAAGAGCTCGCCGGGGGTGTTGTCTTCGAAGAGCCCGACGGTGATGTATCCCTCGTGCCCTTCGATCTTGAACTTGTGAGTGAGCGAAGCCCGCGTGTCGGCGAGGCGGCGGCGCTGCGGCCGCGTGACTTCGACGATGCGCTCCACGATCGTCTCGACCGTCTTGGCGTTGCTCTCCTTGTTGGTCGTGTTGACGGGCTGGACCTTCTTGCTGCCATCGCGATAGATCGCGATCGCCTTGAGGCCGTGCTTCCAGGCCTCGACGTACGCCTCGCTGACGTCGTCGACGCTCGCGGTCTCGGGAAGGTTGACCGTCTTCGAGATCGCCCCCGAGATGAACGGCTGGACCGCGCCCATCATCTTGATGTGACCCATGTGGTGGATCGTGCGCTCGCCGTTCTGCGGCTTGAACGCGCAGTCGAACACCGCAAGGTCATGGTCCTTGATGCCCGGTGCGCCCTCGATCGTGCCGTACTGCTCGATGTATGTGGTGATGGCGCCGGACTCGGTGTCGCTGTAGCCGAGGCGCCGGAGCGCCGAGGGGACGCTGCCGTTGACGAGCTTCAGCATCCCGCCGCCGACGAGCTTCTTGTACTTCACGAGAGCGATGTCCGGCTCAACACCGGTCGTGTCGCAATCCATCATGAAGCTGATCGTTCCGGTCGGTGCCAGGACCGACGCCTGTGCGTTGCGATACCCGGCGGACCGCCCGAAATCGACCGCGTCGTCCCACGCCTGACGCGCCGCCGAAAGGAGGCTCGCCGGCAGCAGCTCGTCCCGGATCCGGTATGCGTGCAGTCGGTGCATCTGGATGACCCGGTCGTGGGGATCCTTGTTGTTCGGGTATGCCTCGTACGGTCCCACCGCCTCGGCGATACGGGCGGACTGCGCGTACGCCGCGCCGGTCATGAGTGCGGTGATCGCCGCCGCGTACGCGCGACCCTCGTTGGAGTCGTACGGGAGCCCGCGCTGCATGAGTAGCGCGCCGAGGTTCGCATAGCCCAGACCGAGCTGGCGGTGCGAGCGCGCGTTGTCCGCGATCTTCGCGGTCGGGTAGTCCGAGTGGCCCACGAGTATTTCCTGCGCGGTGAAGACGATCGCCACAGCGGCGCGGAAACGTTCCACGTCGAACTCGCCGTCGCTGTGCACAAAGCGGAGCAGGTTGAGCGATGCGAGATTGCAGGCGGAGTCGTCGATGCTCATATATTCCGAGCACGGATTCGATCCGTTGATCCGACCGCTCGCCGGTGACGTGTGCCAGTCGTTGATCGTCGTGTCGAACTGCATGCCGGGGTCGCCACACTGCCAGGCTGCCTCCGCGATTTCCCTCAAGAGCGCACGCGCGTTGACCGTCTCGAGAACGTTTCCTCCGATACGTGCGGTGAGGCTCCAGTCCTCGTCGGTTTGGGCCCTCTTCATGAACTCGTCGGTCACGCGGACCGAGTTGTTGGCGTTCTGGAACTGGATCGACTGCCAGGCCTCACCGTTGAGGCTCATGTCGTAGCCGGCCTCGCCGAGCGCCCAGGCCTTCTTCTCTTCCTTGGCCTTGCACCAGATGAACTCGTGGACGTCGGGATGGTCGGCGTCGAGGATGACCATTTTCGCCGCGCGCCTCGTGGTGCCGCCGGACTTGATCGAGCCCGCGACGGAATCGGCCCCACGCATGAACGACACCGGGCCGGAGGCGAACCCGCCGCCGGAGAGGTTCTCTTTCTGCGAGCGGATCCGCGACACGTTCACCCCAGAGCCGGAGCCGCCCTTGAAGATGATCCCCTCGTCGCGGAACCAGTCGAGGATCGAGTGCATGTCGTCCTCGACCGAGAGGATGAAGCACGCGCTCGCCTGCTGCGGTACGCCAGGGACGCCGATGTTGAACCACACCGGCGAGTTGAAGGACGCGTACTGATTCACCATGAGGTACTTGAGTTCATCGGCGAAGGCGTCGCGGTCGACCGCGCTCGCGAAGTAGCCGCCCTCGAAGCCGGCGCGAGCGATGGTGTCGACCACGCGATCGACCATCTGCTTGACGCTCGATTCACGCTCGGGCGATCCGAGCTTGCCCCGGAAATACTTGGAGGCGACGACGTTCGTCGCCGTTTGCGACCAGAACTTCGGGACCTCGACGCCCTTCTGCTCGAAGACGTTGCCGCTCTCGCCCGGGATGGCGGAGTCGCGGCGCTCCCACTCGACCTCGTCGTATGGGTGGACCCCTTCGCGGGTGAAGCGTCGGTCGATCCGCAGGCCTTTCGGCTCCGCGCGGTGAACAGAGACCTCTGCGATGTCCGCGATTGCCATGTGCGTGCCCCCCTAGAAAGCCGCGAGGTTTGAGCCGCTCGCCAGAGCCCGTAAAAGAAGGAGAAGGAGCCTCTCGCCTGCGGACGCGAAAGCGAATGGCCGACGGGTCATTTGACCCTCCTTCTTACCTTCCCTGACTCTAGCCCTTTGCCACTACATCTGGGTCCAGCCGCCCGGTCAGACCCAACATCTAGCGGTGCAGGCGGCGACCGTAGACCCGAAAAAAGATGATGTCAAGGACTAGGGGTCATCAATAGGGCCGGTACAAAATCTGGTAGCGGCCGCTCGCGATGGGGATCGCTCGCGACCAGAAACGGCCGCTGAGGTCAGGCGGGCGAGGCCACCTGGGCCGAGCGAGCGGCCTCTACGAACGAACGCATGCCCTTGCGAAGATCGCTCTCGCCGATGTTCAGCGCTGGGATGAACCGAACGACCTGGTCGTGGAAACCGCAGGTGATAAGAAGGACGTCGCGCTCGAGCGACGCGGCGATCGCCGCCTTCGCGACCGACTTCTCGTCAAACTCGGCCGCCACCATCGCGCCGAATCGCCGGATCTCGCGCAGCCGCGGATGCGATCGAAGGGGAGCGAGCTCTTCGACCATGATCGCGCCGATGGTCTCGGCCCGCGCGACGAGGTTCTCGTCGCGTATGACCTCGAGCGTGGCGAGGCCCGACGCGCACGAGACCGGGTTGCCGCCGAACGTCGAGCCGTGGGTACCAGTCCGCCACTTCTCCATCCGCTCGCGGGTCGAGATCACCGCGCCGAGAGGCAAGCCGCCGCCGAGCGCCTTCGCCGCCGTGATGACATCGGGCGTCACGCCGAATTTCTGCGCCGCGAACCACGCACCCGTCCGGCCCATGCCGGTCTGGATCTCGTCGAACACGAGCAGCGCTCCGATCTTTGTCGCGAGCTCGCGCAGCGATCGCAGGAACGACGCCGGGGCGGCCACGTATCCGCCCTCTCCGAGCACCGGCTCGATCACGATCGCCGCGACGTGCTCCGGCGGCACCTCGTGCTCGAGCATCGTTTCGAGCTCGGCGAAGCAATGCCTCGCGCACGCTTCGGCGTCATGTGGCTCGGGCAGCGCGCACGCGAGTGGGTAGGGGTAGGGCGCGATATACACCTCGGGCAAGAGTGCCCCGTAGCCGCGGCGGTATTGAGCCTTCGAAGTCGTGAGGGTCGCCGCGCCAACGGTGCGTCCGTGAAATCCGCCGCGGAAGGCGATGATCGCTTCGCGGCCGGTCGTTTGGCGGCACAGCTTGATCGCCCCCTCGACCGCTTCGGCGCCACTGTTGCCGAAGAACACCGTGTCCAGGCCGCGTGGTGTGATCGTGGCAAGCTGCTCGGCCAGCGCGATGCTCGATTCGTACTTCGCGACCCCGGCCGAGATATGCATGAGGCGCTGCGCCTGATCGACGACGGCCTTCACGACGCGCGGATGCGAGTGGCCGACCGCGGTGACGGCGATGCCGCAGGTCATGTCGAGCACGCGCCGGCCGTCGGTGGTGACGAGCCAGCTTCCCTCCCCGCGCTCGATCGAAAGCCAGGTGTAGTGGCCGAGTACGGGCGGGAGGACCTTCCGGGCGCGGGCTTCGAAGTCGGACATCGCGTCCACTCTATCGGCTAGATCGACCTGCGCGCTCCGCTCAACCGGGCCGGCGCTCCTCGCCGTCCGATGTGACCAGGATCTGCAACGTCGCGCGATCCTCACCGATCACTCGCACGCGATATCCCGGAACCCCCGACCGGAGCGCCGCGGCAAGGCGGTCGGTTCCCTGATAGCTGACCCTCACCTTGAGGACGCCATGCCGGTAGTACTCGGTGCGAAGCTGCCCCACCCCTCGCACCTTGCGCAGCGCGAGCTCGAAGCGATGCCAGTCGTCGGGCGTGGGAAGCGGGGTCACGACGAGATCGATCTCGCCGGGTCCTGGCGCCGCTCGCGGCGATGGGATCGCCGGCTCACGCTTTTGATCCTCGTCGACAAGAGCCTTCTGGATCATCGCGCTCTGCGCGCGGTCCTCCTTCGCCGGCACGAGACGCGGCTTCGGAGCCGACGGGATCGGACCGTCGAGCCGCCTGGTCGGAGGCGGCGACGGCGCCGCCGGTGGGGCGGCCTCGGGTGGCGTCGGATCCGAGGGCGAGGGGCGCGCACCGATCCGCGCGGCCAGGTCGAAGACGTCCTCATGACCCTTGTCCTTCTTCTTCTTGTCGTCCTTGGCCACGCCGACCCCCTACATCTGCAGCGCGTACCGCGCGATGACGAACGCGATCACCGCCAGCACAAATATCGCCACGACGATCATTACCGACCACCGACGGCCTGCCGGCGCCAGCGCGCGATCGATCGCGACGCGCAGCTCTTCCGCCGTCGCGTCCTTCCGTAGCCAGCCTTGTCCCTGGGCAAATTGCGCTGACAGCCTGCGGCCGTCGCGCGGATTGCCCGAGAGCACCAGGGTTGGCATCGGTAGAACCTCCGTCCTTCCGCTCTGAACCAGCACGCCGTCGACGAGCGCGAGGTCGGCGACCCAGCCGTCCGAGCCGGATGCGACCTGTTCTAACGACTGCGCGCGCCTCACCTCGTATCGATCCTCTATCCGCAGCAGCGCCTCGAGCGCCGCGCCGATGGTCGGGTGCCCCACGACGAGCAAGACCTTTGGCCGCGTGATGCGCGGATGATGCCTTTCCTTGGCGCGGTCGTATACGCTTGGCGTCACACGCGGGGAAGTGGGCAGAGAAGCGAGCATTTGGAGGGCGACCGCGTGTCCGAGGAGCCGAGGGGTCTAAGCGCGTCCGGAGACATCATCGGCGCGCTCTCCGATCGGGTCACCGAGCTCACCAAGCGTGTCGGGTCGCTCGAGTCGGAGCTCGATTCCGCGCGGAAACGTGTCGCTGTCTACGAGGAATTCGACGCCACCGTCCGCGACGCTCTATCCGGCGCGCTCCGCGCCGCTCACGAGATCCGCGCGCGAGCCGAGAACGCCGCGCAGCAGATCCTCGAGCAGGCCCGTGACGAGCGGAAGATGCTGATGAAAGAGATCGAGCGGCTCCGCGAGGAGCGCGACGGTCTCGCCGACGAGATCGCGTCGAACCGGCGGAGCGGCTTCTCCGCACTCCGCGGCCCGCGCCGGGAGTCCGCCGGCGCACCCGAGAAGGCGGCCGAGGAGACCACGCCAGACTCGCGAGCCCTCGCGGCGGACGCGCTCCGCGGTGTCTTCACCGAGCTCCTTGAAGACATCCGCCGCCAGGCCGGAACCGTCGCCGACGCGGCCCGCGAAGCCAACGCCGCGGCGGCGCAGGCGAAGACCGCGCAAGAGCAGGCGCGCGTCGCTCAGGATGAAGCGCGCTCGGCGCAGGAAGAAGCGCGGCGCGCTCTCGAGGCGCAGCGCGCCGCCGAAACGCAGCGCGCTGCCGAGGCGGCTCGCGTGGCGGAGCAGGCGCAGCGCGCCACGGAAGATGCGGCTCGCGCCGCCGACGAAGCGCGGAGGGTCGCCGAGGCCCATCGTCTCGCGCAGCAGCAAGCTGATGCCGATCGGTCGGTCGAGGCAGAGCGCGCTACCGAGGCCGCTCGCGCGGCACAGGAAGCGATGCGCGCCGCGCAAGAGGCCGCACGCGCAGCCGGAGCCGATCGCGCCGCCGAGGCCGAGCGCGCAGCACAAGAGGCGGAACGCGCGATGGCCGCGGTGCGTGCGGCCGAGGACGCGCGCCGCGCCGCAGACGAAGCGCGTCTTGCCGACGCGGCGCGTCTCGAGCAGCAGCGACGCGAAGAAGAGGAGCGCCGCGTCGCGAGATGGCGCGAGGAAGAGCAGCGGCGCGCGACCCAGTGGCGTGAGGAAGAGGAGCGTCGCGACCAGCAGCGACGCGACGAGGACGAACGCCTCGCGGCGCAGCGGCGCGAGGACGAGGCGCGGCGCGCCGAAGAGGCGCGGCTCGCAGCCGAGGAAGTGCGACGGACGGCGGCGAACGAAGCCTTGCGCATCGTCGAGGCAGCGCGGATCGCGGATACGGCCGCACGCGCGGCGCAGGAGGCAGCGCGCGCGGCCGAGGCGGCGCGGGCGGCTCAGCCGTCGCCGGTCGTGGAGGAAGAGGAAGTCTTCTCGAGACAGCCCGAGGCACCCGCCGAGATCCCACCGGCGGCGCCCGAATTGACCGTGGTGGAGCGCGAAACGAGCCAAGCGGTAACGGAATCGGAGCAACTCACTCCCGAGAGGGAGGAGGCGGCGGCTCCTACCAGCAACATTGTGCTGATGCTCTCTCCCGTACCGTCCTTTGCCCGGCTCGTGGACATCGAACGGCGTATCCAGTCGCTGGCGCAGGTCCGTACGCTCTACGTGCGTGACTTCAGGGGAGGCGTCGCGACGCTCGCGGTCGGACTTCGCGTACCCATGCTGGTGGACGAGCTCTGGTCCGCGATCGCGACCCTGGAACAGCCGCGCTTCGCCTTGCAGCGCAGCGGCGGCACCTCTCTGGAGCTCCGCATCGAGGGCGAGGCCGGCGCCGGCGTGGCGTAAGGCCTCCCCTTGACCCTCCGACTCGACGCCGAATTCTGGAACGCGCGCATGGCCTACCTCGCAAAGGTCGCGCGGGCCGATGCGATCGCGGTCATCCTGCAAATGAAGGGCGAGGGCTACGCCACTTACGTCGCCTACAACCTGCCGACAGAGATCAAATGGAGCGAGGGACTCCCCGCGGCGATGCTCGCGAAGGCGATGAGCGAGCGCGTTACCGATCAAGCGACGAGCGGCGTCGCGCTCGGGCTCTCGGACGGTCGGATCGCTGACACGCTCGCGGTATCCCCGGTCATCTGGAAGGATCAAATCGTCGGTGGCCTCTCCGCGTTGCTCGTCGGTCGCGCTTTCTCAGCCGAAGATCTCGCCAGCCTCGGCCGTGTTGGCGACCTGATCGGGCTCGAGCTTGCGGAGGCGAACGCGCTCTGGCGGGCGCAACGCCAGGGACAGGACGCCGAGGCGAAGCTCAAGGCCTCCCGTGACCTTCAGGCGATCATCCGCAAGGAGCGTGACCCCGATCAATTGCTCGAGCGCGCGACGGCGCAGCTCGCGGACGTCTTCGGCGCGGATGGCGTCTCGATCATGCTCGCGGACGACCAGGGCCAGCTGTCGGTGCGAAGCTCGCGCGGACTCCCGGATGCCGCGAAGCTGGACCGGAAGCGGATCGGCGAAGGCATCTCGGGAACGGTGGCGCAGACCGGCCGGTCGATGCTGCTCTCGGGGCAAGTCCAGGGCGGGTCCGACCCGACCGCAAGCGAGTCGATGATCGCTCCCCTCCGATCCAACGGTCGCACGCTCGGTGTGGTCAGCGTGAAGCATCGCGCCCAGCAGGAACGGTACGGGCAGATGCAGGTGGACTCGCTCACGCAGGCGGCGTCCGAGATCGCCTCCGCGCTCCTCACGGCCGAGGAGTTCCAGCGAGCCGAGGAGGATCGCCGTCAGGCGCTCGTGCTGTACGAGCTCTCGCGCTTCGCGACCCTGGGGAACGATCCGCACAACGATCTCGAGAGCGCCGTCGCGATGCTCGCCGACAACCTGCGTCACGACGCGGTCGGCGTGTGGGCCGCGGACGAGCATCACCTGCACCTCAGGGCCGCGACCGGCTACGGCGACATCACCCCGTCGGACATCTCCACCTCAGGCACCGACACGGTGCTCGCACAGGTCCTTCGCGAGCGCCGCACGGCGACGGCGCAGTACGGAATGGCGGAGGACCGTCCGGATTGGGCCGCGCCCTCGTCGACGCACTTCCTCCTCGCGCCGATCGGCGGCTCGCAGACCGGGGTCGTCCTCGGCGTCCTGGTCCTCGGCCGCGCGACGACCCCCTACACGTCCGCGGAGGCGGACTTCGTCGCCACCCTGGGCGAGTACCTCTCGGGAATGCTGCAGAAATCCGCGTCCACCGACCTCGTGCAGCGCACGGCGTCGAACGAGCGGCGTCGCATCTCGCAGGAGCTGCATGACGGTGTGGCGCAGGAGCTCACCGGCGTCGTCCTCGCGCTCGAGGGTTGCCAGCGCGCGCTCGACCGTGACCCGTCCGCGCTCGGGCCGCAGCTCGCGAAGGCCGCCCGGGACGCGCGTGCGACGCTCTCCGACGTGCGCCAGTACATGGCGGCCCTGCGACAAACCGAAGAATCCGGCGGCCTCAATCTTCCCGTGACCGTCGCTCGTCTCGCGGACGATCTCCGCAGGCAGAGCGGAGTCGCCGTGGATTTCGAGGAGACCGGTGCCGAGCGGCAGCTCGAGCCCTTCGTCGAGCGGGCCGTCATCCGGATCATCGGCGAGGGCCTGCGGAACGTCGGGCAGCACTCGGGCGCATCGAACGCGAAGGTCATCCTCCGATACGACGACGAGCAGGTCGTCGCGACCATCGAGGACGACGGCAAAGGCTTCGAATCGAACGAGCTGAGCACCGCCGAAGAGCGGGGCCACTACGGCATCGTCGGTATGCGCGAGCGGGCCGAGGGCGTGGGCGGGCAGCTGGTGGTGCGCAGCGAGCCGGGTCGCGGGACGATCGTTCGGGCCACGATCCCCTACCGGGTCGCCATCGATGGCACGCCGCCGGGCTGGACCGACACGGTCGAGGACACCGATCAGCGCGGCGCGATCGAGGACCTCGAGCGCACCGAAAAGGCGAGCTTCCTGGGAAGGCTCTTCGGCCGATGAGGGAGGTCCGCAAGATCCGCGTCCTCATCGCCGACGACCACGCCTTGGTCCGCAGCGGGCTTCGCTCGATCCTCGACACCGAGCCCGAGATCGAGGTGGTCGGCGAGGCCGGCGACGGGCACGAGGCGCTCGCGGTCGCGCAGGAGCTTCTGCCCGACGTGATCCTCATGGACATCAAGATGGGCGACTGGGACGGGGTGACCGCGACGCGCCGCGTGCGCAACTCGGTGCCTTCGTCGCGCGTGATCGTCCTCACCAACTACGACGAGGACGAGCTGGTCTTCAGCTCGATCCGCGCGGGAGCCTCCGGGTACCTCCTGAAAGAGGTCACCGGCAGCCAGCTCACGAACGCGATCCGCACCGTCGCGGATGGGTTTTCGCTCATCTATCCGTCGGTGGCGAAGCGCGTGCTGGACGAGTTCGGTCGGCTGCGCGCCGGCGACCGCCCGACCGGCGACGACGAGGGCTACAGCGACCTCACCGCACGCGAGCGCGAGGTCCTGAAGCTCGTCGCGAGCGGGAGGGCGAACAAGGAGATCGCGGCGACGCTCGGCATCAGCGAGCGCACCGTGAAGACCCACATCTCGAACATCTTCAGCAAGCTCGAGCTCACCGACCGCACGCAGGCCGCGCTGTACGTTCATAACCGCGGCCTGCTCGAGAAGGATCCGATCCGCTAGGCGCGTCACGCCCGTCGCGCGTCTCGTAGAGTGCCGTCGTGGCCGAGATTGGGACCGTCGCCGTGATCTTTCCCCTGTTCAACGAGCGACACGCCATCGCCGCGCTGGTCCGTCGCGTGCCGTCCACGATCTCCGAGACGATCGTGGTGGACGACGGGTCCGACGACGGGGGGCCCGACCTCGCGCGCGAAGCCGGCGCACGCGTCATCTCGCAGGATCGCCGCCGCGGTGTCGGCGCCGCGATCCGAACGGGGATTGAGGCGGCTCGGGCGAACGGCCACGGCGCGGTCGTCGTCCTGGCGGCGAACGGGAAGGACGACCCCGCCGAGGCGCCGCGCCTCATCGACCAGCTGCGGGCGGGATACGACTACGTCCAGGGATCGCGGTTCCTCCCGGAGGGTGGCGCGAGCGTGCATCTTCCGCGCGGTCGGGGTCTCATGATCCGCGGCTACACCTGGCTCTTCAGCGTCCTGTCTGGATTCAAAGGGACGGACGTGACGAACGGATTTCGCGCGTACAGGCTCTCCCTGTTCGACGATCCGCGGATCCGCATCGACCAGCGCTGGCTCGACCGATACGAGCTCGAGTACTACCTGCACTGGAAGGCGATCAAGCTCGGCTATCGCGTGATCGAGGTCGGCGTCTCGAAGACCTACCCGAAGGGCGGCGGCAACTATTCCAAGATCCGCCGCGTGCGCGATTGGTGGAGCATCGTCAAACCGACACTTCTCCTTTGGCTCCGCGTTCGAGAGTGAGCGCGGCGGCGCGCAGGGTGATCGATCGACTCACCCTGAGGACCGCGGCGTTGGCGCTCCTTGTGGCGATACCGATGGCCGCGCAGGCGATCGGCCTCCTCCCTGAGGTGACCGTCCCGGTCGCGAACGTCAACGACGACACGGAGCACGCGCTCTACATCGAGAACGCGAGCGATGCGCTCGCGCGCGGGGAGAATGTTCTCGAGTTCTGGGTCCCCGAGATGGACGAGGGCTTCCCGCAATTCCTCTATTACCAGAACCTCCCCCATCTCTCCGTCGTCGCGCTTCATCGCCTGCTTGGAGGGACGGTCGACATCTTCACCGTCTTCAACATCGTCCGCTACCTCGGGATCGTTCTTCTTCCGCTCACGGTCTTCTGGTCGATGCGCCGGATGGACTTCGACGTGGTGGCCGCCGCCGTGGGTGCCTCGGCGTCGACGCTCTTCGCGACGAACTTCCTCTACGGCTTCGACGTCGGGAGCTACCTGTGGCGCGGTCTCGGTCTGTACACCCAGATCTGGGCGATGCACCTCTCATTCATCGCGCTCGCAAGCCTGTGGCGCCTGCTCCGCTACGGCACAGGTTTCCGCTGGACCGCGGTCGTACTCGGCGCGCTCGTGCTCTCGCATCTGCTCTACGCCTACATGATGGTCGTGACCGCGGCGCTTCTTCTCGTGTGGGGCGTGACCCGCGCGAACGCGCTCGCACGCATCGCCCGTCTTGCCGGCGCCGGTGCGATCGCGCTCGCGCTGACGTCGTGGATGTGGCTGCCCTACATCCTCGAACGAGGCTTCCAGAACGCGAGCCCGTACCTGCAGCCGGAGAAGTACGCCTCGTTCGGGGCGCCCACGATCCTCGGGTGGCTCGTTCGCGGCGAGCTGACCGACTACGGCCGGGTGCCCGTCCTTGCCGCCCTCCTCGCCATCGGAGTCGTCGCGACGATCCGCCTTCGCGCCAGCTCCGCGGCGTTTGCGCTCGCGCTCTTCGCGGTGTGCTTCCTCTACGGCTTCGACGTCGGGAGCTACCTGTGGCGCGGTCTCGGTCTGTACACCCAGATCTGGGCGATGCACCTCTCATTCATCGCGCTCGCAAGCCTGTGGCGCCTGCTCCGCTACGGCACAGGTTTCCGCTGGACCGCGGTCGTACTCGGCGCGCTCGTGCTCTCGCATCTGCTCTACGCCTACATGATGGTCGTGACCGCGGCGCTTCTTCTCGTGTGGGGCGTGACCCGCGCGAACGCGCTCGCACGCATCGCCCGTCTTGCCGGCGCCGGTGCGATCGCGCTCGCGCTGACGTCGTGGATGTGGCTGCCCTACATCCTCGAACGAGGCTTCCAGAACGCGAGCCCGTACCTGCAGCCGGAGAAGTACGCCTCGTTCGGGGCGCCCACGATCCTCGGGTGGCTCGTTCGCGGCGAGCTGACCGACTACGGCCGGGTGCCCGTCCTTGCCGCCCTCCTCGCCATCGGAGTCGTCGCGACGATCCGCCTTCGCGCCAGCTCCGCGGCGTTTGCGCTCGCGCTCTTCGCGGTGTGGCTGGTGCTCTACTTCGGACGCGGGACGCTCGGCCCGCTCGCGTCGCTGCTCCCGCTGCAGGAGACGCTCCTGTTTCATCGGTTCATCGGCGGCGTCCATATCGCGGCGATCATGCTGATCGGCGTCGGGGGCAGCGCGATCTTCGCGCTGGTCAGAGCGCAACAGTCGAGCGCGCGGACCGCCATCGCCGCGGCGGCCATCGCCATCCTCCTCGTCCCGGCGATCAAGGAGCGTCTCGACTTCGAGAACCTCAACGGGCTGTGGATGCGGCAAACGAAGTCGGCGATCGACTCCGACACCGAAATGGCCGCGATCATCGGCGCGCTTCGCGATCTTCCCGCCGGCCGCGTCTACGCAGGGCTGCGCTCGAACTGGGGCGAGCAGCTCGACTTCGCGATCCCATTCCGCTCGGTCCACGCGTACCAGTACCTCGTCACGGATCGCTTCCGCATGCTCGCACCACCCTACGGCGGGGCCTCGCTCAACTCCGACCTGCAGTTCGACTTCAACGACCAGGTCGCGGCTCAGTACGACCTGTACAACGTCCGATATGTCGTGGCACCCCGCGGTCTCGCGATGCCGGGCTTCCTGCAGCCGCTGCGAACGACGACCCGCTACGTGCTGTACGCGACGCCGTCGAGCGGACACGCGGAGTACGTCGCGCTCGCCGGCCGCGAGCAGGTGTCGAGCGCGGCCAGCCTCTTTCCACGAAACCGCGCCTTCGTGAACGGCCCCGGCCCGGCCGCGCGCGCGTACATCCGCTGGGATTACCCGGCGCCGGCCGATCGCGTCCTCTCCGGTGAGATCGCCGGGTGCCCGTCCGGAACGCTCCGGTACGAGCGGGTCCAGGCGAGCCGCTTCGACTTCATCGCGAGCTGTCCCACTCCGGCAACGCTCGTGGTCAAGGAGACCTACCACCCCAACTGGCGCGCGACGGTCGATGGAGCGCCGGTCGAGACGTTCATGGCGTCGCCGAGCTTCATCGGGATCCCTCTTCCGGCGGGCGAGCACTTCGTCGTCGTCGACTATCGCTCGACGCCGATCAAGACGCCTCTCTTCGTGTTCGGGCTCCTCGCGCTCGTCGCGCTGATCCTCGCGCGGCGCGACCTGCCGGAGCGCGTCCGGGGGATGCGCCCGCGTCTCGACCGGTGGCGGCGCGCGGCCCGGGCACGCCTCGCCCGATGAGGATCGTCGCCACGCAGGAGACGGATTGGATCAGCCGCAACCCGATCATCCATCACCGCCTTCTCGAGTGGCTCTCGACCCACGATGCGGACGTCACCGTGATCGACTACGACATCGACTGGGCCTCGAGGGCCGGTCCGCTCGTGCAACGCCGTCAGGAGTTCGCAGGCATCCACAAGTACTTCGCCGATTCGCGCATCCGGCTCGTCCGGCCGGGGATGATCCGCTTCTCGCCCATCGCGCGGCTCTCGTGGCTCCTCGGAAACTGGCGTGAGCTCCGCAGTATCTTCCGGCGCGCGAAGCCGGACGTTGTCGTCGCGTATGGCATTTCCAACGCGCTCCTGGCGCTCGCCGTGAGCCGCGCGGCGGGGCGGCCGTTCGTCTACCACGTCATGGACGCGCTGCACACGCACGCTGAGGCTCCGCCGGTGCGCTGGATCGCCCGAGCCATCGAGAGCCTCTCGATGCGCGGCGCCGACCGGGTCATCGTCGTGAGCCAGGGCCTCGTGCGATACGCCAGCGGCATGGGCGCGCGCGCCGATCGACTCGCCGTGATCCCCATCGGCGTTCGCAAGATCCGCCCCGACGTCGCGGCCGGATCGCGCGCGCGTGCGCAGCTCGGCGTGAGCGAGCGCGAGGTGCTCCTCGTTTTCGTCGGATGGCAGTACGTCTTCTCAGGTCTTCGCGAGCTGGTCGCGGATTTCGCGCGTCGCGGATCGGAGGTGCCCTGGCTGCGTGTCGCGATCGTCGGTCGCGGCGATCTTTACGACGAGCTGCTGCGAGCCCTGGCGGCGAGCGGGCTCGAGCGGCAGATCATCATGACCGGCCAGCTCCCGGTCGACGAGGTTGGGGCGCTCATCGAAGCCGCGGACTTCGGCCTCCTCCCCGCGTACCCCAACGAGACGATGGAGCACCTCGTACCGACCAAGGTCGTCGAGTACATGGAGCACGGGAAGGCCGTGATCGCGACGCGCCTGCCGGGGCTCGAGGTCGAGTTCGCCGGGCTTCCGGGCATCGTCTACATCGACCGGCCGGAGGATGTGATCGATCGCATCAAGACCCTCGCCGACGGTGGGGATCCGCTCTCCATACGGGCGACCGCGCGTCGCTTGGGCGAGACCTGCCGGGAGGCGATCCAGCGGCGCGACGACTGGGACACGGTCACCGCGAAGTTCGCGTCGCTCTTGCGCGACGAGGCCGCGAAGAAGCCTCTCGGCTGATCGCTAGCGGCTCGCGACGGCCGCGGGCGATCGCCCCGCTTCGGATTCGGCGATAAGCCGGCGCACGCCGGCGACGTCCAACGTCACGTCGCTCGAGGAGTATTCGGTGTCACGGGCCGGCGCGCCCGCCGCGCCGAGCTCGGGCAGCACCGGTCGGATGACGTAGTACTCGCCGCGCTCGATGGTCCGGAAGACTTCCTCCTCGGAGATGAGGATCTCGTGCACCTTCTCGCCGGGTCGCACGCCGATGATCTCGATCGCGATCTTCCGGTCGCCGATGAGGGCCTTCGCGACGTCCATGACCGACGCCGACGGAGCGCGCGGGATGTACGTGTCTCCTGCCTCGCCGCTCGTGAGAGCCGCGAAGATCGTGTCGACGGCGCGATCCAGCGTCAGGAGGAACCGGGTCATGCGATCCATCGTCACGGTCACCGGTCCACCGGCGCGGATCTGATCGAGGAAGAGCGGGATGACCGAGCCGCGCGAGGAGATGACGTTTCCGTAGCGCACGCAGAGGAATTTCGTGCGGTGGCCGAGGTTGCCGTTCACGAAGATCCGCTCCTGCAGCGCCTTCGTCATGCCCATCACGTTCACCGGTTTGCAGGCCTTGTCCGTCGAGATCGCGAGTGCGACCTCGACGTCGGCGCCGGGCGCGAGGATCGCACGGACGACGTTGCTCGCGCCGAGCACGTTCGTTTTCACGGCCTCGAGTGGCTCGTACTCGCAGGACGGCACCTGCTTCAGCGCCGCGGCGTGGAACACGAGCTGCGCGTCGCGCACGGCCGCCGCGATGGAGTCGTAATCGCGCACGTCGCCGATCTTGAACTCGAGCACGCGCTTGTAGTCGCGATAGGCCGCGTCCTCCGTCGGCACTCGCGGTCGGTTCCACTCCGCGCGCATCTCGTGCTGCTTGGCCTCGTCGCGGGAGAAGACGACGACCTTCGCCGGCTTTCCGACCTCGCCCGAAAGGAGTCGGCGCACGAGCGCGCGGCCCAGAGACCCGGTGCCGCCCGTGACCAGGATGCGTTTACCGTCGAGCATTGGCGATCCCCCCATAGATCTTCGCTTCCCGGGCGAGCTCGCTCACCAGCTCTGGCCACTCCGGCCGCTCGAAGCCGGTCGAGGACCAGAAGCGGTCCGAGACGAGCGTTCGGTCGGACACCACTGCGTCGTCTCGCTCGATAGTGGTCGTCGTTCCGAACGCTTCGTTGAGCCACACCAGCAGCTGGTATTTGGAGATCGCGGGACCGGAGAGATGGAACACGCCGGAGAGATCCGGCGCCTCGCGGATCAGCCGTGCGACGGTTCGCGCGAGGAAGTTGGTGGTCACGCCGCTCCAACGCACGCGCGAAAATCCCTTCACCCGGCCGCCGGCCTCGCCGAGGAACCATTCCAAAAGACCGGTCATGTTCTCGAGCTCGTGGCCGATGATCGACGTGCGGATCGTCAGGACTCGCCGGGCATCGACCTCGCCGAGGAGCTTCGAGCGCCCGTAGAGATCGATCGGATCGGGCACGTCGTCCTCGACGTACGACCCGCGCCGGCCGGAGAACACGCAGTCGGTGCTGAAATGCACGAGACGCGCGCCGGCGGCATCGCAGAGCTCCGCGAGGCGATGCGGGAAGAGCGAGTTGACCGCGATGCTCAGTACCGGATCGGTCGCGGTCGACCGCTGCTTGACGATGCCGATCGCGTTCACCACGACCTCGGGGCGCGCACGCGTGATCGCGTCCGAGACCGACTCGATCTCGAGCGCATCGACGTGCGCGATTGGCTCCGTCTTTCCGTAGAACGGCGCGAGGTCCGGTGCCGCACTCCGGAACGTCGCGTAGGTGGCCGCCTCCGCGGAGAGCACCTGGCAGAGCTTGTGGCCGAGCATCCCCGATCCGCCGAGGACGAGGACGCGCTTCTCGCGAGGGCGCGGCCCGGCGACTACGGCCGTCCCACCCGCGCGTTGTCGGCGGTGACCAGGCGAACGCTCGCGTGGATCGGCTCGGTCGGGACGTTCTGGATGTCGAGCGTGAACGCCTGGAGGAGGAGCTGCACGCCAACGATGATCGGAAGGACCGCGAGCATGACCGTTCCCGTCGTCGCCGCGACTCCGGCTTCGGATGCGAGGGCCCAGTGCCACACGCCCCAGATCGCGCCGAACAGCCCCAGCAGGATCCCGAAGACCAGATAGAGCGACACCGCGGTGAAGTCACGGACGAAGTACTGCTGAACGATGCGCCTGACGAAACCGCGAAGGAGCCGCCACGGGAACTGCAGTGCCGCACGAGACTCCGAAAGATGGCTCGCCGCGCCGGGCGGATAGCGCGCGGGTATGTAGACGTCGCGGACCACGGCGCGAAGCAGGCTGAGCCGCAGGAGCATGCTCGATTCGAAGAAGTAGCGCTTCCCGATGGGAGCCTCGCCGAGCAGCGGGATGACCGACGCGTGAATCGCGGTGTAGCCGTTCGTTGGATCGAAGATGTCCCAGTAGCCCGACGCGAGCTTCGTCAGGAACGAAAGCCCGGCGTTGCCGAATCGCCGACGCCCGGGCATCGAGCGAAGCTCCCGCGCGTGCAGGAAACGATTGCCCTTCGTGTAGTCCGCTCTCCCGATCACGATCGGCGTGATGAGCGTCAGCAGGTGATCGGGGTCCATCTGCCCGTCGGCGTCCATCTTCGCGATTACTTCCGCACCGAGAGCGGCGGCACGCGCGTAGCCCGCCAGCACCGCGGCCCCGACACCCTGGTTTCGCTCGAGCCGCACCAGTTCGATCCGCGAGTCGCGCTGGTCTCTCACCACCTTCCCCGTGTCATCGGGACTGCCGTCGTCGACCACCACGACGTGGCGGACGAAGGCGGGCACGCTTCGGATCACGCCGGCGACGGTCGGCGCGGCGCGATATGCGGGAATGACGACCGCGACCACGGGGAGCTCGATCGGAACGACCGGAGCGTTCGGAGAGGACGCGACGAGGTAGAAGTCCGGGCGGCGCACGTCGCGGAGCGCCGTCACCGCGTCGGGGACGGACTCGCTGGGCGGGCGGGTGTCGCCGGCGCGCTCGGCGCGAC
>VBIZ01000068.1 GCA_005880575.1 Chloroflexota bacterium
ACGAAGCTGCGGGCGATGAGGAACACGACGAAGGCGACGATGATGAAGGTGATCACCGTATTGATGAATACGCCGTAGTTGATCGTCGCGAGGCCCGCGTCCTGCGCCGCCTTGAGGCTCGCCGGATGCTTCCCCGAAAGGTCGATGAAGAGGTTGTTGAAATCGACCCCGCCGAAGAGGAGGCCGACCGGCGGCAAGATGATGTCTTTGACCAGCGAGTTGACAACCGCCGCCAGGGCCACGCCCAAAATAAATGCGAGAGCCAAAGCCAGAACGTTCGCTTTGAGAAGGAATTGCTTGAACTCGGACATCATGGCCAGAACCTCCACCCCTACGCAGCGCGCCGCCCGAGGCGTGACGCGCCGTCTTAGGGAGTCAGCACGCTGGATGCCAGGGACACGGGCGAGTTGGCGAGCGTTACATCCTTGACGACGACGGTAGGCGGTTGGTACGCTCTTGGCACTCTCGACAGGAGAGTGCTAATTGACCAAGAAACCCAATTCCGCTGAGTTTCCGGACCTCGATTCCCGTGCCCGACAGGTGCTCGGCGCGGTCATACGCGAGTACATCGCGACCGCCGAGCCGGTCGCGTCCGCCCAGCTCGTCCGGGGGTACAGGCTCGACGTCTCGCCGGCCACCGTCCGCAACGAGCTGGCGGCGTTGGAGGACGCGGGACTCCTGACGCATCCGCACACCTCGTCCGGCCGGGTGCCCACCGACCTTGGCTATCGCTATTTCATCGAGACGCTCATGCCGATCCCGTCGCTGCGCGCCGACGAGCAAGTGACCGTCTCGCACCAGTTCCAGCAAGCGCTCCAGGACACCGCGGCGTGGCTGCGCGTTGCGGCCTCGAGCCTCGCGCGCCTTACCGCCGAGGCCTCGATCGTCACGCCGCCGGCGAGCAAGCGGACGACGCTGCGCCACGTGGAGGTCGTGCCGATCCAGGAGCGGCGAGTCCTTCTCGTCGCGGTGGCCGACGGCGGGGCGGTGCGTCAGCAGGTGCTCGAGCTCGGGACGGCCGCGACGCCCGAGCAGCTCCGAACGCTCTCGAGCCGGCTCACCGAGTCGCTCGGAGGCGCGACGGCGACAAAAGTGCACGAAGCAGCCGCCGCCGAGAAGGGCGCCGACGCCGACATCACGCGAGCCCTCGCTCGGATCCTGGACGAGTACGACACGGTTCGCGCGCGCGAGGTGTACGTGGATGGCTTTCAGAACATCCTGGCCAAGCCGGAGTTCGCCGAGAGCGACCGCAGCCGCGCCATGCTGAGTCTTTTCGAAGACCACACGCGCCTCTCGGAGATCCTGCCGCTCGACCTCGGCGACGGCGAGGTGCACATCACGATCGGACGCGAGCACCGTCACGAGTCGCTGCGTGACTGCAGCCTCGTCATCGGGCGTTACGGCGCGAGCGGTGATGTGGTTGGTCTCGTCGGCGTCGTCGGGCCGACGCGGATGGACTACGCGCGGTCGATCGGTGCGGTCCGCTACGTGGGGTCGCTGATGAGCGATCTCGTTCGAGTCATGGAGGGTCGATGATGGACGACAAGATTCGCCGCGCGGAGGAGCTGCTCGAGCAGCGTGCGCGCGAGCGTGGTGGCAACGGGCACGCGAACGTGGAGACCGACGCCCCGCCCGCGGAGGCGCCGCCGGCCGCGAACCCGGCCGAGCAGAGGGCGGAGGAGCTCACGAACGATTTGAAGCGGATGGCTGCGGATTTCGCGAACTACCGGAAGCGCAACGAAGCGGAGCGGACGGAGTTCGCGAAGTTCGCGAAGTCCGACCTCATCTCGAAGATCCTCGACGTTCTCGATGGGTTCGATCGCGCTCTCGCGACGATCCCGGAGGAGCTGAAAGGGACGCCGTGGGTCGAGGGCATGTGGCTCCTCGAGCGGAAGCTGCGCGGCATCCTCGAAGCCGAGGGACTGAAGCCGGTGGACTCGCTCGGGTTGGCGTTCGATCCATACCAGCACGAAGCCGTCGCGCACGTCCCATCGGATCAGCCGGAGGGAACGATCATCGCGGAGCACCAGAAGGCGTATCGACTACACGACAAGCTAATTCGTCCGGCGCTCGTCACCGTCTCGAGTGGGAGCGAAGGCAAGGAGAAGAACTGAAATGGCAAAAGTCATAGGCATCGATCTCGGAACGACGAACTCGGCGATGGCCTACATGGAAGGTGGCGAGCCGACGATCATTCCGAACGCCGAGGGCGGACGGATCACGCCGTCGGTCGTCGCGTTCACCAAGAACGGTGAGCGCCTCGTCGGCCAGGTCGCGAAGCGGCAGTCGATCACCAACCCTGAGAACACGATCTACTCGGTCAAGCGCCTCATGGGGCGCCGCTTCACCGACCCCGAGGTCCAGCGAACCATGAAGATGGTTTCGTACAAGATCGAGCCCGCGCCGAACGGGGGCGTGCTCATCGTCCTCGGCGTCGGCAAGAAGCTCACGCCGCCCGAGGTCTCGGCGATGATCCTTCAGAAGCTCAAGGCCGACGCCGAGGCATATCTCGGCGAGAAGGTCACGCAGGCGGTCATCACCGTTCCCGCGTATTTCGACGACCAGCAGCGGCAGGCCACGAAGGACGCGGGTCAGATCGCTGGCCTCGAAGTGTTGCGGATCATCAACGAGCCGACCGCGGCCGCGCTCGCCTACGGGCTCGACAAGAAGAAGGACGAGCTCGTCGCCGTGTACGACCTGGGTGGCGGCACGTTCGACATCTCGGTCCTGCAGCTCGGCGAGGGCGTGTTCGAGGTGAAGGCCACCAACGGCGACACGCATCTCGGTGGCGACGACTTCGATCAGCGGATCATGGATTGGCTCATCGATGAGTTCAAAAAGGATCAGGGCATCGACCTGCGGAACGACCGCCAGGCCGTGCAGCGGCTGAAGGAAGCCGCCGAGAAGGCGAAGATCGAGCTGAGCTCGACGCAGCAGACCGAGATCAACCTACCGTTCATCACCGCGGACCAGTCCGGCCCGAAGCACCTCGTCATGACGCTGACCCGCTCGAAGCTCGAGCAGCTCGTGGGCGATCTCGTCGACAAGACGACCGCACCGGTGAAGCAGGCGCTCAAGGACGCCGGCGTCACCCCCGACCAGATCAACGAGGTCGTCCTCGTTGGCGGCCAGACGCGCATGCCGCTCGTCGTCGAGACGGTGAAGAAGCTCTTCAACGGCAAGCAGCCGAACCAGAGCGTGAACCCGGACGAGGTCGTCGCCGTTGGCGCGGCCATCCAGGCGGGCGTGCTCAAGGGCGAGGTCAAGGACGTCCTCCTCTTGGATGTGACGCCGCTCTCGCTCGGTATCGAGACGCTCGGTGGCGTCGCCACCAAGCTCATCGAGCGGAACACGACGATCCCGACCTCCAAGTCGCAGGTCTTCACCACCGCGTCCGATGCGCAGACGCAGGTGGAGATCCACGTGACCCAGGGCGAGCGCGAGCTCGCCGGGGACAACAAGAGCCTCGCGCGGTTCGTCCTCGATGGGATCGCGCCCGCACCACGCGGCATCCCGCAGATCGAGGTGTCGTTCGACATCGACGCGAACGGCATCGTCAACGTCAAGGCGCGCGACAAGGCCACCGGACGCGAGCAGCACGTCACCATCACCGCATCGAGCGGCCTCTCCAAGGACGAGGTCTCGCGTCTGGTCAAGGACGCCGAGGCGCACGCCGAGGAGGACCGCCGCAACCGCGAGAAGATCGAGGCCCGGAACCAGGGCGACACGATGGCCTACTCCATCGAGAAGACGCTCAAGGATCTCGGCGACAAGGTCCCCGCGGAGACGCGCAAGGACGTAGAAGAGAAGCTCGCGGCGCTACGCGATGCCCTCAAGACCGACGACGTCGAGCGGATCAAGTCGGCCACCGAGGCACTGCGGGCATCCTCGACGAAGATCGGCGAGGTCATGTACCAGCAGGAGCAGGCCAAGCAGCAAGCGGAACAGCAGGCCGGCCAACCCGGAGCCGAACAACCTGAGGGCGAGCCCGCGGGCGCCGGCGCCAAGCGCGACGGCGACACGATCGAAGGCGAGTTCAAAGAGCAGAGCTGACGCGGCGATGCTTCACGAGATGGACGGCGCGGCAACGGCCGCGCCGTCCTTTCATGTCCGGCACCGGGGCAGTTGCACGGCGGGCGCTTGGACGTATCCTCAGCGAGCAAGGAGCGAATACCGGTATGCGGGGGGCGTGGGGATGAATACCGATCTCGTCCGATTTGTCTGTCGGGCGCAGGCCCATATGGGTGCGAGCCGCAACACGGCCGTCGCGGCGGGTAGCCCGGTCACGATCCACGAGGGTGCGTGGGCCTACTGCCCGGCCGGATCGCGCATCGACCACGTATGGGAAGCGATCGAGCCGGTGACCCTCGCCGACCTCAAGCTCATCGAGGTCATCCGCCCGCGTGAGGCCGCCGCCGAGGACGCGCGAAGCTAGGGCTTCACCATCACGACGCCGACCATCCCGTAGGCCTCGTGCTGCGGGAAGTGGCAGATAAACGTCAGCGGTCCGGGCTTGTCGAACGTGATCGTCGTGGTCTTGACGCTCAAGGGTGGCAGCGAGACCTCGTTCGGCCGATCCCCGTGCACCGCCTCGGTGCCGGCACGATGACGTGCATGGAAGGCCTCGTCACCGATGAGCCATTCGTGGTCGATGGGATCGTCGTTGACGAGCGTGAACGTGATCGGCACGCCCATCGGGACGTCGATCTTGGTCTGGTCGAAGTGCGAGTAGTGGACGCGGATCGCCACATGGGTCGGGAGCTGCGTTGCGCTCGCGGTCGTGCAGGCGCTCGCCGCGAGTGCGGCGAGCGCCATTGCGACGAGCGTTCGAAGGATCACGCCGTCACCGGCTGAGATTTGCGGAGGATCACGATCGCGCCGAGGAACGCGAGAGCGATGCCGATGAGCGCGATCTCCTCTGTTGCAGGCTGACTGGAGGGGCTCGCCGGGCTCGGAGGCGCTTCGAGGCCTGCCGCGACGCGCGACGGGCTCGTGCCCCCCGCGTCGACGGCGAGGTCGTACGTGAGCTGACTGGCGGACGCGTCGATCGCGATCTTCGTGAGCCATCCCGACTGCGGGACCCATCCCATGCCCTTGTCCGACCGAAGGTCGGAGAGGAGGGAGTCTGTCGCGACGGCGCTGTGATCGAGACGCATGCCGTTCGCGAACGGGTAGGGAAGTAGTGCGGGCCGCTGGTCGGTCAGGAGAAAGACATCGGCGTCGACGCGGTCGCCCGCGTTCTTACCGAGACCGAGGATGCGAAGCGGCACCCACGGGTTCTTCGTCGGGATCGTCACGTGGACGGGCGTGCCGTCGCCGATCCGCTGGCCGCGCGCCTTCGCCGCGTCGGCGTCGAAAACGGCGGCGAGGAAGATGGGGCTGCGGTTCGCGTAGAAGTCGAGGACTTCCGGCGCAGCCGGGGGAAGACGGAAGCCGTGCGCCGTGGCCCACTCGCCGACCTCGGCGCCGCCGCCTTTCAGGACGGTGATATCGAGCGCGTCGATGCGCACTTCCATGAGGACCTCGACGCCCTTGGCGGCC
>VBIZ01000069.1 GCA_005880575.1 Chloroflexota bacterium
GTTGCCCTGGGCGTCCGTCAGCGAGACCACGGTGTTATTGAACGTGGACTGGATATGCGCCTGGCCCACGGTGACGTGCTTCTTTTCGCGGCGACGGGTGCGGACGACTTTCTTCTTTGGCATGACTTACTTCTTTGCCTCGACCTTCTTGCGGACGCCGACCGTCTTGCGCGGGCCGCGACGGGTGCGAGCATTGGTCCGCGTGCGCTGGCCGCGAACCGGAAGGCCACGCCGGTGGCGCAGGCCCCGGTAGGTGCCAATTTCAATCAGCCGCTTGATGTTGAGCGCGATCTCGCGGCGCAGCTCGCCTTCGACTTTGGCTTCCTTGTCGATGACGTCGCGCAGGCGGCCGACCTGCTCGTCATTGAGATTCTTAACTCGTAGATTTGGATCGATATTCGCAATGGTCAGGACACGCCGGGCGGTGTGGGGACCGACACCAAAGATGTAGGTCAGCGCGATCTCGACCCGCTTCTCACGAGGAATGTCAACGCCGGCGATACGCGCCATTTACCCTCCTAGCCCTGCCTCTGGTTGTGCTTCGGCGTCACGCAGATGACCCGCACTGCGCCGCCGCGCTTGATGACCTTGCACTTCGAACATATTTTCTTGACCGACGCACGAACTTTCATTGCTGCTCACTCTCTCTATTGACTTACGGGACTCACTGTTCTTTTTTCGTGATTCGACCGCGTCCCGGATCGAGCGGTGACACCTCGACGCGGACACGGTCACCCGGGATGACCCGGAGAAACCGAAGCCGCGCGGCCGGCGCCACGTGTGCCACGATCCTGTGGCCGGTGTCGAGCTCGACACGGTAGAGCGCGTTGGGCATCGGCTCTACCACTCGTCCGACGACAATACTCACCACTGGCAAATGCCCATGATGAGATCGCCGGACTTCCGGCGCACGAACGAATAGCATACCACAGGGTTGCTCATGCTAATCACGAGCGAGCCGGGAGGGCTTTCCTCGAGACCGTCAGGATCTCGGGACCCTCAGCGGTAATGGCCACGGAGTGTTCAAAGTAAGCGGACAGAGAGTGATCGACAGTCACGACCGTCCAGCCGTCCCCCAGAAGCGCCACCTCGGGGCTGCCGGCGTTGACCATCGGCTCGATCGCCAGCACCATCCCGGGCTTGAGCATGGGTCCGCGACCGGCAATGCCGAAATTGGGGACCTGGGGGTCCTCGTGCATGTCCCGGCCGATCCCGTGCCCGACGAACTGGCGGACCACGGAGAAGCCGGCGGCTTCGACGTGGCGCTGCACCGCGGCGCTGATGTCGCCGATCCGGTTGCCATCCCGTGCCTGGTCGATGCCAATCGCCAGCGATTCCCGGGTGACGTCCATCAGCCGCTGGGCCTCGGGCGAGACTTTCCCGACGCCGACGCTCAGGCCGGCGTCGGCCCAGAAGCCGCGATAGATCAGCCCCGCGTCCAGGCTCAGTAAATCGCCTTCGCGAAGTTTGCGATTGGTCGGAATGCCGTGGACCACCTGGTCGTTGACCGAGGTGCAGATGGCGTTCTTGTACCCGTCGTAGCCAACGAACCCAGGGATGCAATCACGAGCACGAATCACCTTATCGGCCTCACGGTCGAGATCGAGCAGGGTGACGCCCGGGCGGGCGAGGGACTGCAGATGGTTGAGGGTTTCGGCAAGAATCGCCCCCGCCTCGCGCATCAACTCGATCTCGTCCTGCGATTTGTAAATAATCATCGGGAACCGGCCCCCTTTTTGAGCGCGCTCAGCCGCCGCGTGATATCCGCGCGCACGTCTTCAACGCTCATCTGGCCGTCGATGTTCTCGAGCTTGTGTTGCGTGGTGTAGTAATCGATCAGCGGCGCGGTGTGCTTCAGAAAAACGTCGATCCGGTGCGCCACGATCTCGGGCTTGTCGTCCGGCCGCTGGTAGAGCTCGCCACCGTCGACCGTGCAGCGCGGCACCTCGAGCGCCTGCTTGGGCGTGAAGTTGTAGACCGCGTCACAACTGCGGCAGCTGTACCGGTGCGACAGCCGATCGATCAGCACCTGGCGACTTACCCGCAGGTAGATGACGGCGTCGACTCGGCGGCGGAGCTGATCGAGCGTCGCATCGAGGGCTTCGGCCTGGGCGACCGTTCGGGGGAAGCCATCGAGGATGAAGCCCGTCCTGGCATCGGGCTCTTGCAGGCGCTCTTTGATCATGTCGATCATCAGCGCGTCCGGCACCAGCTCGCCACGGTCCATATAGCTTGTGACCTGATCGCCGAGCGCCGTGCCAGCGCGCCGCTGGGCGCGGAGCATATCACCGGTCGCGATCGCCGGGATCTGGTAGGTATCGATCAGCGATCCGCGCTGCGTTCCCTTACCTGCGCCGGGCGCGCCAAACAGAATCAAGTTCATAGGTACAGTTCGCGACCTGAAGTCGCTACTTGATGAACCCCTTGTACTGACGCATGATCAGCTGGGTTTCGATCTGTTTCATGGTGTCGAGCGCGACGCCGACCACGATCAGGATCGCGGTCCCGCCAAGGTACATGTTCTGCGTCGGTATTCGGGTGAGCGCCGTGGCCAGCAGCGGGATCAGGACGGTGACGCCGCCGAGGAAGAGCGCGCCCGCGAACGTGATGCGGGTCATGGTTCGGTCGAGATACTGCGCTGTCGCCACGCCGGGCCGGATGCCCGGGATGAAGGCGGCGTGCTTCTTGAGATAGTCGGCCGTGTCGACCGGGTCGAAGGTGACCGCGGTATAGAAGTACGTAAACCCGAAGATCAGAATGAAGTAGACGAAGTTATACAGAATGTCGGTCGGAATATTGGGACCGGCCGGCACCCAGTAGGTGCGCAGCGCCCGCGAGATATCGCCCCATGGCGCCGGCGCCGTCGCCAGGAAGTTGCCGATGATCACCGGGAAGAACATGATCGAGATCGCGAAGATGATCGGGATGACGCCCGCCTGGTTGACGCGCAAGGGCAGGTGCGAACTTCGGCCCTGGTAGACCTTGCGGCCGACCACCCGTTGCGCCGACTGGATCGGGATCTTTCGCTGCGCCTGCTGCACCTCGATGATGAAGGCGGTAACCACGATCGCCAGCGCGGCGAAAAGCAGCAGCGGCGCCAGGTTTTGCGACGCGCCACCACCGGTCAGCAGGTTGTAGATCGTGTTTGGAATCCGGCCGACGATGCCGGCGAAGATGACCAGCGAGATGCCGTTGCCGATGCCGTACTCGGTGATCAGCTCGCCGAACCACATCAGCATCACGGTGCCGGCCGTGAGGGTCACCATGATCTCAATGATCCCGAACCAATTCAGGTTCGTCAGCACGCCCTGGCGGCTGAAGACCAGCGTCAGGCCCCACGCCTGCAACAGGCCCAGGGCAACCGTCAACCAGCGGGTCCAGCGGGTGATCTTCCGCCGACCGAATTCGCCTTCTTTGCTGAGCTCCTTCATTCGGCTGGAGACGACCGTCATCAGCTGCATGATGATCGAGGCGTTGATGTAAGGGTTGACCCCCATGGCGATGATCGAGAAGGTCGAGAGCCCGCCCCCCGAAAACAGATCGAGCAGGCCCAGGAAGGCATTGCTGTTGAACAGCTTGTCGAGGGCGGCCTTGTCGGCACCGGGCACGGCGATATGCGCCAGGATCCGGAACACGAGAAAGAGCCCCAGCGTGAATAAAATCTTGCGGCGCAGCTCCGGAATGCGGAGCGCGTTGCCGATCGCTTCTAGCATGGCCTAACTCTTCTTTTTACCCTTATCGGGTTTCGGGGAATCCTCCGAACCTGACGCGCGGATCGGCTGGTCTTTGTCGCCCTTCTCGCCCTTCTCGCCCTTCTCGCCCTTCTCGCGCTTCTCGCGCTTCTCGGCTTTCTCGCTCGGCTCGGCTTTCGCCTTCTTGGAGGTCTTGGGCGGCGCGGCTTCGTCCGACTCGACTTTCTCTGCGGCTTCGGGGGTGTCTGTCGTCTCCGCCGGGCGTGCCGGCTTCGGCTGGTTCTTGGCCCGCTTCGTCTTCTCGCGGATCGGCGGCGGCACTTCGATCACGGCGGCTGTCCCACCGGCGGCCTCGATCTTGCGCTTGGCCCCGGCCGAGAACCGATGCGCGTGTATCGTCAGCTTGCGGCGGAGGTCGCCGGTGCCGAGGACCTTGATTCCGGCGCCGACGTCCTTGATGATGCCGGCCTCCAGGAGCGTCTCAGGCCGGACTTCGGTGCCGTCCTGGAAGCGGTTCAGGCGCGTCAGGTTGAGCACCGCGAAGTGCTTGCGCCACTTGTTGTGGAAGCCACGCAGCTTCGGGATGCGCATGGTGAGTCGCGTCTGGCCACCCTCGAATGTCTTGGGCAGGTTCACCGAAGTGCGAGCGCCCTGCCCCTTCTGGCCGCGGGTCGCCGTCTTGCCGTGGCCGGAGCCGGGACCGCGGCCCACGCGCTTCCGCGCGTGGTGCGAACCAGGCGCCGGCTGGAGCTCGTGCAGTTTCATTACGCGATCTCCTCGACTCGGACCAGGTGCCGGACCTTGTGGACCATGCCGCGCAGCTGCGGGCTGTCCTCGTGTTCGACGGTCTGATGCAGCCGGCGCAAGCCGAGCGCCTGCACGGTCCGCTCCTGGTCGGGCTTCTGCCCGATCACACTTCGCACGTACGTCACTTTCAGGCGCGCCATGGCTTAGGCGACCGGCTCCGGTTCAGGCTCCGGGGTCTCCGCGACTGGCGCGACGACTGGCGCGGGCCCGCGGCGGCTGAGGCGGGCCATCTCATCGGCCGGCTTGCCTCGGGCCTGCGCGATCGAGTCCGCCGTCTGCAAGGCCTGCAGCGCGGCGATCGTCGCGCGGACGGTATTGACCGGGTTGTTGGTGCCGAGCGACTTGGTGATCATGTCTTTGACACCGGACAGCTCGACCACGGCGCGCATCGCGCCACCGGAGCGAATCCCGGTCCCGGGTGCCGCCGGCTTGAGAAGGACTTTCGCCGCGCCTTTCTTGAGACGGATCTCGTGTGGGATCGTGGTCCCAACCATGGGAACGGTGACCAGGTTCTTCTTGGCCGACTCGACGGCCTTGCGAATGGCCTCGGGTACCTCGCCGGCCTTGCCCAGGCCGGCGCCGACGCGTCCGTTCTGGTCGCCGACGACGACCAGCGCGCTGAACGAGAAGCGACGCCCACCCTTGACGACTTTCGCGACGCGGTTCAGGTGGACAACTTTCTCCGTGAACTCGGACTGGCCTCTTCCGTACTGGTAACTCATGCTTTTCTCACTTGTTGGTTCTGACTCAAAACTTCAATCCGGCGCTGCGCGCGGCTTCGGCCAGCGCCTTGACTCGACCGTGGTAGGGAAAACCGCCGCGATCGAAGACGACGGTTTCGATGCCCGCTTTGCGGGCACGCTCCGCGATCGACTTGCCGACCGCCGCCGCACCTTCGGCGCTCGACGACGACTTGACCGACTTGCGCAGGTCGGCATCGGTACTGGAGGCAGCCGCCAGCGTCCGGCCCGAGGCATCATCGATCACCTGCGCATAGACATGGTGCAGGCTGCGGAAGACCGCCAGCCGCGGCCGGGTCGGCCCACCCTCGAGGTGGCCCCGCAACCGGCTGTGCCGGCGGATCCGCGTGGCGCGACGATCAGGGATTTTATTCATTATTTCGCGGCTCCGGCGCCGGTCTTCCCGGTCTTGCCCGCCTTCCGACGGACGCGCTCACCGCGGTAGAGGATGCCCTTGCCCTTGTAGGGTTCGGGCGGGCGGATCTTCCGCACCTCGGCCGCGACCTGACCGAC
>VBIZ01000070.1 GCA_005880575.1 Chloroflexota bacterium
CCGATCTCGTGAGCGCGCTTCGCATCGATCCGCGAGCCGGTCACGAACAGCGCGGTCGCCCGCGCCGGTCCGATCTTGCGGACGACGTACGGCGACACCACGGCCGGGAGGATGCCGAGGCGCGTCTCAGTGAACGCGAAGCTCGCCTCGGTCGACGCGACGGCGATGTCCGCGACGGCGACGAGGCCCGCGCCTCCGCCGATCGCCGCCCCCTGCACGCGCGCGACGAGGGGCATCTCGAGGTCGTAGAGCGCACGGAACATGCCCGCGAGCGCTTTCGAATCCGCGATGTTGTCGTCGAGCGAGTAGTCGGCCATCCCGCGCATCCACTCGATGTCGGCGCCGGCGGAGAACGTGTCGCCTTCGGTTTGAAGCACGACGGCTCGAGAGGAGCGATCCACACGCCCTACCGCCGCCGTCAGCTCCCCAATGAGCGCCGCATCGAACGCGTTCTTGCGGTCCGGCCGCGCGATGCTGATCCGCGAAACGCCGCGCGAGTCACCGCTGAGCCTGACGGTCTCGCCCATCGCGCGAACTCTAGACGGCGCGCCTGTTCCCTAGTGGAAGGAGAGCTCGCCTGCGCGGATCGGCACGGTGAGCCAGTTCTCGCGCGGCGGCAGCGGGCAGCGCCACGCGTCGTTGTACGCGCAGTACGGGTTGTACGCGCGATTGAAGTCCAGCTCGAAGCGGCCGTCGCCGACCGGATCCGCTTCGACGTAGCGGCCGGCGCCGTAGGTCTCGCTCCCGCTCGTCGAATCGCGGAACGGGATGAAGAGCCCATCGCCCTGTGCGAATGCCGTGAGGCCGGCGCGCTCGCCGCCGACGTCGAAACGCACGGTTCCCGCACGCGGTAGATGCTCGGTCGATCCGTCGCTCATCTCCACCTCTTCGACGGCGCCGGCTCCTTCGGGGTCGACCGTGACCGTGAATCGCAGCGCCGCGTCCTCGGGGAAGTACCGCAGGCCCTCGAAGTTAGCGCGCTGTTCCACGGTGAGGGGCGAATCGTGCGCGTGTCCGAAGTAGTGGTCCTTCTCGTGCCGCAGCTCTTCGACGTCCATCGCGTGGCATAACGTGTCCGACGTGACGCCCATTCCGCGACCGTCGGGGATCCTTCTCGCCGGCGGCGCCTCGCGGCGTTTCGGCCGTCCGAAAGTGGTCGAGCCGTTCGACGGCGTGCCGCTCTTCCACCGGCCCCTCCGCGCGCTGATCGACTCGTGCGACGACGTCATCATGGTGATCGCGCCCGATGCGGCCCCGCCCGCCCTCCCGGAGTGGGCCGCACGCGTTTCCTTCGCGCGCGATCCCGTGGCCTACGAGGGACCGCTGGCCGGCACGCGGGCCGGACTCGAACGCGTTCACGGCGAGCGCGCCATGCTCGTCGCCGCGGACATGCCCGGCGTTCGCGCAGAGCTCCTCGCGCTCATGGCCGGACACGCGAGCGGGCGCGGGCCGAACGCCGTCGTTTTGCTCGACGAGGGCGGCCGGCGTCCTCTTCCCGCCGCACTCCCGGTCGCGCCCGCGCTGGCGCTGGCGCGAAGGCTTCTGGAGAGCGGCGAGCGCAGGCTCCGCGCGCTCGTCGAAGGTCTCGATCCGGAGGGCCTGCCGGAGGGGGTGTGGGCCCGGGTCGATCCGCAGGGTGAGTGGCGTCGCGACGTCGATCTTCCGGAGGATCTCTCGACGGGACGGCGCTAGGCGGTTTCGGGCTCCAGGCGATCGAACGCGCGCCCGATGTCCTTCAAGATCTCCGCGTTGATGTCAGAGGCGAGCTTGTACCGCACGACGTTGCCGTTTCGCGAAGGCTGAACGACGTCGGCCTCTCGTAGTACCCGCAGATGCTGGCTCGTCGCGGAGCGGCTCCGGCCAAGGATGCGGGCAAGGTCGCTCGCCGCAAGCTGGTTATCGCGGAGAGCCCGAACGATCTTTAGACGGGTCCCGTCGCAGAGCACGTCCAGGAGGCGCCGCATCCGGCGCTCGGACATCGGTGAGAGCGTCTTTCGCTGCGCGGTCGCGACCGCGGCTGGATCAATCGGCTGGGAAGTAACCGGTTCCATGCTTGGACCTCGACCAAACTAGGTGTTCGTAGGACGTTCTCTATGCATCGCGTGTGCCCGCTACCTATGCATTTACTCGGCCGGTTGAGCGTCAGCGTAAGTTGCCAATTCGTTACGTCGTCCAATATGAAGGCCGCCGAATGAAGAAGGTCCTCGTGCTCGACGACGACGAAGCCATCCTCGAGCTACTGCGCACGGTCCTGGCCGAGGCCGGCTACGAGGGGTTCTTCGCGGCGGCGCTCGATGCGATCCCGGCGAACGAGAGCGCCGATCTGGTGATCACCGACCTCATTCCTGTGAAGGCGTATCAGCGCGAGTCCGCGCTCGCGTGGGTCGCCACTCTGCGCGCCCGCTTCGGGCGCGCGGCCGTGTTCGTCCTCACCGCGCATCGGGGCGCCGCCGCGGAGCGCGACCTGCTCGGCGCGAACGCGATCATCACGAAGCCGTTCGATGTCGAGGCGCTGCTCGCGAGGATAGAGACGCAGCTCGGCTAGGACCGTCAGGCGCCTAACGAGTCACATCCGGAAGACGCCGTAGCGCACATCCTCGATCGGCGCATGCCGCGCCGCAGCGAGCCCGAGTGCGAGCACCGTCCGCGTGTCCAGAGGATCGATGATGCCGTCGTCCCAGAGGCGCGCGGTCGAGTAGTACGGCGAGCCCTGCGTCTCGTATTGCTCGCGGATCCGCGCGCGGAACGATTCCTTCTCCGCGTCGTCCTTGAACGTGCCGACCAGGGAGAGGACCGTGGCGGCCTGCTCGCCGCCCATGACGCTGATCCTCGCGTTCGGCCACATCCAGAGCTGCCGCGGCGAGTACGCGCGACCGTTCATCCCGTAGTTCCCAGCGCCGAACGAGCCCCCGATGATCACCGTGAACTTGGGCACGGTGCTGCAGGCGACCGCGGTGACCATTTTCGCTCCGTCCTTCGCGATGCCGCCGGCCTCGTATTCCTGCCCGACCATGAACCCGGAGATGTTCTGAAGGAAGACGAGGGGCACCCGGCGCTGGTTGCAGAGCTCGATGAAGTGCGCGGCCTTGAGAGCTGATTCGCTGAACAGCACTCCGTTGTTCGCGACGAGCCCAACGCGGAATCCTTCGATGCGCGCAAATCCGCACACGATCGTCGTGCCGTACAGCGCCTTGAACTCGTGGAAGCGCGAGCCGTCCACAAGCCGCGCGATCACCTCGTGAACGTCGTACTGCGTTCGGATGTCCTCGGGGATGAGCGCGTAGAGATCCTTGGGGTCGTGTGCCGGCGGCTCCGGTACGGACTTGTCATCCACGCCCCAGTACGTCGGCCGCTCGAGCTGGGCGACGATGTCACGCGCGATCGCGATCGCGTGCGGATCGTCGAGCGCGAGATGATCCGCCACACCAGACACACGGGTATGGAGGTCCGCGCCGCCCAGCTCCTCGACCGAGACGTCGACTCCCGTGGCTGCCTTCACGAGCGGCGGGCCGCCTATGAAGATCGCGCCCTGGCCCTTCACGATCACGGTCTCGTCGCTCATGGCGGGCACATACGCGCCGCCGGCGGTGGACCAGCCCATGACGAGCGCGATCTGCGGGATCGCGAGCGACGAGAGGCGAGCCTGGTTGTAGAAGATGCGTCCGAAGTGCTCGCGGTCGGGGAACACCTCGTCCTGCCGCGGCAGGAACGCGCCACCCGAATCGACGAGATAGAGGCAGGGGAGCCGGTTCTCGAGGGCGATCTCCTGCGCGCGCAGATGCTTCTTCACGGTGAGCGGGTAATACGACCCGCCCTTCACGGTCGCGTCGTTCGCCACGATCACACACGTCGTGCCGCTCACACGGCCGATCCCGGTGATGATCCCGGCGCCGGGAGCCTCGTCGTCATACATGCCGTACGCCGCGAGCGGTGACAGCTCCAGGAACGAGGTGGCCGGGTCGAGCAGCCGCTCGACGCGCTCGCGTGGCAGGAGCTTTCCTGCCTTCGTGTGACGCTCACGGGCCCGCTCGGAACCCCCGAGCCGCGCCTTCGTGAGACGCTCGCGAAGCTCCGCGACGAGCCGTTCCATCGTCTCGCGGTTGCGTAGCGCGGCATCGTCACGTGTGTCGGTCGTCGTCCGAAGGACGCTCACGAGCGTAGTATCCGCGCGACGCGCATGGGGAGGGATACATGACACCTGAGCTGGATCGGCGCACGTTCCTCAAGGTTGCCGGGGCTACCGCCGTCATCATCGCGTGCGGCGGCGCCGGGCAGAAGGCCACCGGCCGGATTTCGATCTACTCGGCTTTGAACGAATCGACGAACAACCAGCTCTTCGCGGCATTCACCAAGGCAACCGGCGTCGAGGTCAGCGTGCTCCCGCTCGCGGCCGCGGGGGACCTCCAGACGAAGATCACCGCCGAAAAGAACAACCCCCAGGCCGACATCTTCGTCGGCGGCTCGAGCGAGTTTCATGACCCGCTCGGCAAGCAGGGGCTGCTCGAGGCCTACCAATCACCGAACGCGAAGGACGTCGCCGCTCAGTTCAAGGAGTCGTCCGGCCTCTGGACGGGTTGGTACACCGGGATCTTCGGCTTCATCTCGAATACGAGCCGCTTGAACAAGGACATCGGGGGAAAGAAGCCCGCGACGTGGGACGACCTGCTCGATCCGGCCTGGAACAAGAAGCTGATCCTTCCGGACCCGATCAAGACGGGGGGCGGATACATCTTCATCGCCACACAGATCTTCCGCTTCGGCCGCGACGAGACCAAGGCGATGGACTACATGAAGAAGCTCCACGCCAACATCCTGTCGTACGGGCCGACCTCACCGGGCGTCATCACGTCGATCTCGAACGGCGAGGCCGCCGGGGCGCCAAACTGGAGCCACGACATCCTCACCGAGAAGGCGAAGGACCCCAGCAAGATCGACCTCAACGTCCCAAAGGACACCGGATTCGAGGTCGGTGCCGTCAGCATCGTCAAGGGCACGAAGAACCTTCCGGGCGCTCAGGCGTTCGTCGACTGGGTGCTCACGAAGGAGGCGGGCGACCTCAACGTGAAGCTCTCGAACCGTGGCTCGGTCCGGAAGGACGTCTCGCCCGCGCCCGGCGCACCGACGCTCGATCAGGTCAGCCTGGTGAACTACGACCGACAGTGGGCGACCGACAACAAGACCCGCATCCAGAAGCTCTGGCAGTCCGCGGTGGGCATCCAATGATCCTCACGAACTAGAAGAAGATGCGCAGCCTGCGGCGCGAGCCGGCACTCCTGCTCGCGCTGCTGGCTGTCGCGGCGCTCGTCCTCGCGTTCATCGTCTACCCGCAGCTGAACGTCGTCCTCACGCCGGGTCCCGGCGGCTACGTCCAATTCCTGCAAGAGGGCACCTGGCTCGTCCCGCTTCGCAACTCGGTCGAGCTCACGCTTCTCTCGACGACGACGGCGGTCCTGCTGGGATTCGTCTACGCGTACGCGATGGTCTACTCGAACATGCGCTGGAAGCCATTCTTCCGGCTCGTCGGGATCCTGCCGCTCCTCTCCCCGCCCTTCGTGGTCGCCGCCGCTTACACGCTGCTCTTCGGTGCGCGCGGGATCGTGAGCTACGGCGTCTTCGGGCAGTCGCCGAACATCTATGGACTCATGGGCGTCTGGGGCGTCCAGACGATCGCGTTCTTCCCGTTCGCGTATCAGCTCATCGCCGACGCCCTGTCGCGAAGCGATCCGCGCATGGAGCAGGCCGCGCGCAATCTCGGTGCGGGGTCCTGGCGGGTGTTCTGGACCGTGACGTTGCCGCTCTCACGCCCGGGCCTCGGCGCGGCGATCCTGACGACCGCGATCTACATCCTCGAGGACTTTGGAAACCCGCAATTGATCGGCGGAGTGTTCTACGTTCTACCGACGCAGGCCTACAGCCTGATCTCGAGCTTCGGCGAGTACACGAGCGCGGCCGCGGTGAGCACGATCCTCCTCCTCCTCGCGCTC
>VBIZ01000180.1 GCA_005880575.1 Chloroflexota bacterium
CGCTTCCCGGCATCCCGCCCGGCGAGGAGCCGGCGGCGGGTCAGATGGCTCCCGAAGGCCTTCAGGATCCGGAGGTCGATATCTCGGACGCGCGGCGCGGCGCCATCACGCTCGACGAACTCCAGGAACTCCACGAGGAAGCGCTCGTACCGCGGGAGCGTCGTTTCGCTGCGGCCTTTGTCGCGCAGCTCCTGTAGATATGCCCGTGCGAGGTCGCGTACGGGGCTATTCGGCCCGAGATCCCGGGGATCGACGTAGGAGGCCGAAATGAGGCCGTTCGCTGCCTTGGCCTCTCCTGTATCTCGTGTAATCCTCATTCTGCGAGATGTCTAGCAAGGATACCCCAGATGCGTCAAGTGGCTCCCCCGGGGCTTCCGCGCTTCGCCCGAGTGAGCAAGTCTGGACGCCATGACTGAGACACTCCCCGCGGCGAGAGTGGCTGATGTGGTCTGCTCACAAGGCGAGGGTCAGGAATCCGCCCGGATCTGCTGTGAAGCTTTGCGCGCGAGCGTGCCGGGGCAGGTGCGATCCAGCTTCGTTCCGACTCGGCACCTTCGTCGCATCTACGGGATTCGGCTGACTAAGCCGGGAATGGACTGGGCCAAAATGCCTCTCGGGGCCGACCGCCTGTTGGCCCAGCTGGCGGCGTACGACGGCGAAAACGTGCGGATGACCGTCGTCGACTACGGTTCGCGCTCCTGCTGTGTGATGCTCGATGAAAGTGCGAGTCGTCTGATCGCAAGCCTGGTCGGCAAAGACCGACGAATACTCCCGGACGAAGCCGACAACCCGCCGGAGGCGAGAAAGAAGATCTAGTCCAGGGCGATCATCTCCTTGACGCGTCTGCCGCGCTTCGATTCTTGCTCAACCCCTAAGACTCATTGGCCAAGGGCACATATCCTTGGCCCGGGCTGCGCGAGAGGGAGACGGGCGTAACCAAGCGATCAGCGACAGCACGCCGGCCGCGTGGAGCATTGACAGACCGCCAAAAGCAAGTTCTGGCCCTGGTTGCCCGCGGGCTCACCAACAAAGAGATGGCGTATGAGCTCGGCATCACCGAGCGAGGGGTCTCCGCGCAGATCTCGAGACTGTTCATGGCGTTCAAAGTCCGCAACCGAGCGCAGCTGCTCGCTGAGACGATGTCGACGAGCTTCGGAGAGAAGATCGCATTCGAGCTCGCGACCGACGCGATCGCTGATCGCCGTGCGATTCCGAACCTCGAGCAAGAGCTCTTCGCCTACGAGGATGCACCATTTCTCGTCGGCGTGACGCTCGGGCCAGATCACGTACTCGCCTATCAAAACCGCTTGAGCCGCGGGCTCACCGTCACGTCGGCGATCGGCAAGACGCACCGGGACGTCTACACCGGAGATGCGAGTCAGACGTGGTGGCGAGAGAAGAACGATGAGGCGTACGCGACCGGACGTCCGGTGGTCATCTCATCCGCCGTGAGTCGATTTCAGCGTGGCGACGGCACCTGGGAAGACGACACGTTCAGCTGCGTGGCCCAACCGCTGCGGAACCACCTCGGACGCGTCCGCGGGATCCTGTGGATCTGCGTGAGGGACAGTGGCGTCACGCGATGAGTCGCACCTTGGCGAGCCCCGCAGCGGCGCGCTCTAGCCCCGCATCGGCGGTCCAGAGCTCGATCCGACGTAGGCGCGCGAGCGCGACGTAAAACGCATCGGCCGCCGAGATCCGGTCGGCGATCACGTGAGCATCCAGCATCAAGCCTGACAGCCCAACCCGCTCCGCAGCGAGCCGCGCCAAGCGTACGGCGATCGCGTCGAACCTTCCCCGTGTCACCGTGCCCTGTCGGAACAGCCGGCGAAAACTCCCATAGACCTCGATATCGAAATGCGCAGGAACGACGATCCGCTCTGTCGCGATCGTCGTAGCGGCCGCGACGCCCGTCGCCGACTCCGCGAGCATCTCAACTGCGACCGAGGCGTCGAGGACGATCAGTCCCCGAGGCCCATCTCTCGTCTGGTCTCGCGCACGAGGTCTGCACCCGTCTTACCGCCGAGGTCGATGGGCGGGAGCTTTCCGACCTCGGCCGCCCACTCCGCAACGGTCGGCCGCGCCAAATCGTCCGTAAGGATCCCGATCACGTACTGGCTCATCGACAGACCCTTGCTGTTGGCTCGCTTGCGGAGACGCTCACGGAGTGCCACCGGAACCCCTCGAAGCTGGACATCGGTCTTCTTCGCAGCCATCGGAGAAGTTATAGCATGCATATTGCATGCAGGCATCCCTCCCGCCGCCTGCCTGACGACGCTGGTCAGTCGCCCGGCGGCTTCGGCTCTGGGATGCGCTGCTCGACGGTCGTGAACGGTCGTCGCGTTTGCGCAGCAAACAGGTTCCCCAGCGCGCGGACCCCTCCCGGCGCGTTTTCGACCGGCGGATGCAAGGTGATCGGGGACGGCCGGCTCGTCGTCCAGAGCACGAGCTCGTCGGTCCTGCCAGCCCCCGTTACCCACATCCCGGTCCGCATCTCGATGCGCTGAACGTCAACGTATGGGCGGCGGCTGATGTCTCCCACCCCGCGGAGCGCCGTCCGCTCCTCGACGACGCCGTCACTCAGCAGCCACGACCGGCGGATCAGGATCGCGCGAAGACCGACAACCGTGACACCGACACCCACGGCCGCGGCGATGCCGAGGAGCACGACTTCGTTCAGTTCGAAGCCGTCGCGGCCGGCTCCGACGATCATGCCAACGGTCACGACATCCCAGAGCACCGTCCAGAGGCCAACAAACACGGTCGCGCACGAGAGCGTCACGCTCGGCCGGACGATCGCCAGCCCGCCTTCGGTCGTGCGGGTGGTGTAGCCGGCCGGCAGGGACGGGTCCGGATGGTCCTGTGGAGCAACCCGCTCCTGCGCCGCGGCCTGGCGACGCTTCTCAAATAGCGCGGCGAGCTCATCGACCTCCATTCCGTAGCTCGCCGGCAGCGTGGCTGCGGTCCAGCGTAACGAGCCAGGAAGAGCCTTCCGCCACGGATAGTTCACTCGGCTGTCGGAACGAAGCTCGATGTGCATCCACGGACGCCCTCGGTCACGGACAATGGAGGCGCGCACGACATCTGACCAGGGACACCGGACCGTGAGAGCTCCGCGCGCGACTGTGAATCCGGCGTCGTCGATGGTGAGTCGATCGGGCCGCTGCCTGTACCACGCGACGGAGACCGCGAGGAAGAGGCCGAAGATAACGACGAGCACGATGCCGCCGAGCTGTCCGGTCGCGATCGCCGCGCCGCCGACAAGAACGCCGATGGCCGCGCATCCCGGTTGCCACAGTTGCGGCCCGCGCGACTCGTAGAGGACGAGCTCACCATGCGTCACCCTGGCCTCGCCGCCACGATCTCATGACGCGGCAGGGCAGCGCGAGGGGTGCGCTTTTGTCGATCCGGCGTGCCGGCCTTCGTCGGTAGGTTGGAGCCTCAGGAGAGGCAAGAAGGAGGACGGCGTGCGTTACATGCTCACCTTCTACGCGATCGAAGACGAGTGGATGGCGTTGACCCAGAGCGAGCGGGAAACCGGGATCGCCGACATCGGCGAATGGTTCGGGGAGCACGCGCGGTCGGGAAAGATCGTCGAGGGTCACCGCCTGGGGCGCGGGACGAAGACCGTCCGCCTCGGTCGCGTCCGCAAGAAGGACCTGCCGATGGTCAGCGACGGACCCTTCATGGAGGCGAAGGAGTCGGTGGGCAGCTACGCGGTCGTCGACGTGAAGGATGAGGCGGAGGCGATCGCCATCGCCAAGCGCTGGCCCGCGGGAGGCATCGTGGAGGTGCGGCCGGTCGCGGAGTAGCGGTGGCCTAGCCTGGCGACGGCTTGAAGAGCATGAGAAACAGGATGACGAGCAGACCGCCGGCGCCCGTCACGGCGAGGAGCCACGGGCTGAAACGCGTGAGCAGGCGTTCCATCTCCGCGTCGTCGTGCGTGTCGGCGATGCGATCGATGGTCCGGCCGCCGTAGACGTTCATGACGACTCCGATGGCGACGAAGATCGCGAGTGCCGCCCAGAACCATGCGGTTCCCCACCACGAACCAAGGGAGCCGAGCAGGACGCCGGTCGCGATCGTGAGTCCGAAGAAGAACCACCGCAGCTTGCTCGCGGCTTCGGTCACTTCGAGGAGCTCGCGGATTCGCGTGTCATCGCGCTCCTCCTTCAGGTGGAACGCGACCGTCACCGGATGTACCAGGAGGAGCCCGAGCACGCTCGCGATGTGAATGAAAACGATAAAGCGGTACATACGGCCCTCCTAGCGGGTCTGGTCGTCCGGCGCGCCTCGTCTCGCCGGGATGGCTCCCAATTGCCGGTACAAGCCGAGAAAGTCGAATTTGAACCACGCCTCGGCGGCCTTTCCGCTTTTGTAGCGGCTGATGACGATGCCTGAGATCGTCACACGCTTTCCCGTCGCGGGGATTCCCGGCAGGTCGCCCTCGTGTGTGCCGCTCGCGGTGAGACGGGTCACGACCTTGTCGCCCTCGGCGACCATGTCGTCGATCGCGAAACGCAGGTCCGGAAAGGCATTCCGAAACACGGACACTTCCTGTCGAACGCCATCCGGACCGACACCCGAGGTCATCGCGTCATGATCGAGGTACTCCGGTGTGACGAGCTCCTTAGCGACGGCGAAGTTTCCCTTGTTCCAGATCTCTTCGACGAACCGCCGCTCGGTGGCCTTGTTTGTCGCCTCGTCTTCAGACATGAGCGCTCCGTTCGCTAATGCTTCTTCTTCGCCAAGCGTCTCTGCCGCGGGGTCATGAGCTCGACGGGCGAACGCCACTTGGACTTCTCCTCGCCGGGACGGCCGCCGTATCTCGGATCGGGCACAGACTCGAGCCCCTGGACGCGCTTGCGCGCTCGGCTGGTCACGCCTCGTTCGGGATCCTGACGCGCGGTCCTCTGAGCGCCGCGGAGCGCCCGCTTGGACGGTGTCTCGCCGCGTCCTCGGTCTCGCTCGGCTCGTGACTTCGGCATCTCGGCCTACTTACACCGCGACCGTCGGCAGATCGGCCAGCGCCTCGTCGACCTTCTCCGCGGAGTATTCGTAATCCTCGAGTTGCCCGTTCAGGTAGCGCTCGTACGCGCCAAGATCGAAGTGACCGTGACCGGAGAGATTGAAGGCGATGGTCCTTGCCTGTCCCGCGTCTTTGCAGCGGAGCGCTTCGTCGATCACGACGCGAATCGCGTGCGCGGACTCAGGTGCGGGTAGATAGCCCTCCGCGCGCGCGAACATGACCGCCGCCTCGAACGTCGCCCGTTGGTGCACCGCGACCGCCTCGATCTGCTTCTGCTCGTAGAGCGCGCTTACCGCAGGCGCCATGCCGTGATACCGGAGCCCGCCCGCGTGGATGGGTGCCGGCATGAACGAGTGACCGAGCGTGTGCATCTTCACGAGCGGCGTCATCATCGCCTCGTCACCGAAGTCGTAGACGTACCGACCCTTGGTGATGCTTGGCGCGGCCATCGGCTCGACCGCGATGATCCGAATGTCCTTGACCCTGCCGGTGAGCTTGTCACCGATGAAGGGGAAGGCGAAGCCGCTGAAGTTCGAGCCGCCGCCGATGCAGCCGACCAGGATGTCCGGACGCTCGCCGGCAAGCTCGAGCTGCTTCTTGGCTTCCTGACCGATGACCGTCTGATGCATGAGCACGTGGTTGAGGACCGACCCGAGCGAGTACTTCGTGTCGTCGCGGGTGGCGGCGTCCTCGACGGCCTCTGAGATCGCGAGTCCGAGGCTGCCGGGGCTCTTGGGATCCTTGGCCAAGGCGGCACGGCCCGCCTTTGTGTCGGGGCTCGGGCTCGGGACGACCTCGGCGCCCCAGGTCTCCATGAGGATCCGCCGGTACGGCTTTTGGTCGTACGACACGCGAACCATGTAAACCTTGCACTCGAGGTCGAACATCCGCGCGGCAAGCGCGAGTGCGCTCCCCCACTGGCCCGCGCCGGTCTCGGTGGCGAGACGTTTGGTCCCTTCGGCCTTGTTGTAATAAGCCTGTGCGATCGCGGTGTTCGGCTTGTGGCTGCCGGCGGGGCTCGTGCCCTCCCACTTGTAGTAGATGCGCGCAGGGGTGCCGAGCACTTTCTCGAGACCCAGCGCGCGGATGAGCGGCGTCGGTCGCCAGACCTTGTAAGCATCGCGGATGGGCTCGGGTATTTCGATCCAGCGTTCGCGGCTGACCTCTTGCTTGATCAGCTCCATCGGGAAGAGCGGTGCGAGATCCGCCGGGCCGAGCGGCTGCCCGGTGCCGGGGTGAAGGGGTGGCGGAAGCGGCGAAGGAAGATCGGCCTGGATGTTGTACCAGTGCGTCGGCAGGTCTTTCTCGTCGAGCTGGAACTTGCGCGTCTTCGTCGTCGGCATTTTCGTAGTCGTGGCGGCCACACCGAGCTCCCCCATTCGTCGCGGATCCGCGAACCGGCAGAGCCTACTCCGCGGCTGCGGGCCCGCGTGCCGGGCCCGCAGCGGCGGATCGTCTGTCTAGTGGCAGAGGACCTTGATCATCTGCGTGGACGTGAAGAGTGAGCCGACCCCGCTGAGTGACTCGGTGCCGACGGTGAGGGTTGCGGTGGCATCCCGCGAGCTGCCCTTCCCGACGAAGTACATCGTGCAGCCGCGGAACGTGGACTTGCTGTTCGCTCTGAAAGTGTTGGTGTCGCCGACGCCGGCGTAAGTGGCGCTGACCTGCGCCACGCGTGTGGCTCCCGTGGGCACGCAACCGCTCGCCCCGCAGGTGAATGCCTGGAGCGTGATGTCGATCGGCGAGAGCGCAGCATTCGCGAGAGCCTTGGTGTCGATCGAGAAGCCGGCCGGAGCCAGGGGCGCGCAGCCCGTCTCATAGCCGAGCACGACGAACGCGACACTGTCATAGCGGGTCATATCGAGACATGCCTGCGATGCGCCGCCCGAGCTATCGACGATGACAAAGACGGACGTCGCCGTGCAAATTGTCCCCGCACAGACGGTGTTGGTAGCCGCGGCGCTGCTGCTGGAGATGTGATCGTGGACCACCGGCGCGGCCGCGAGGGCCCCGGTCCCGAGCATCGCGAACGCCACAGCCGTGGCCCCGATCGCGGCGATCGCCCTTCGAGCGATGTTCGACGCACGTAGGTGAAGACGCATGGGATTCCTCCTGCTGCCTGACGCTGGTGCCTCCCGGCGCCGGCTCACGAGGTCTAGCGGTCTGAATGACGCGAACCGCCGCAGCTCGCCACATCGACCACGTGATCTGGCGCACGTTGCGGTGCGCGGCTCGTCAGATCATGTCGCGACCTATGCTCAGTGAATCAAGAACAAGAGCGGCACCCGCAAGACCGCGCCTCGGCCTGCCGCGAAAGCTCGGCCGGCCGCGCCGCCGAAGCCTCAGCCGGCCCAAGCACCGCCGGCCGCAGCTCCGTCGGTCACGTCGGGCGAGCTGCAGCTCTTGAAGGATGACCTGCAGCGCGTCAATCGGGAGATCTCGAAGATCGCACGCGAGAGTCGCGGCGGCCGCGACGCGGCGAGACACTCGCAGCTGCCCGAGAAGCAACAGCTCCTCACGCAGAAGCAGGACCTCGAAAGGAAGATCCGGACGCTAACGTGAGCCGGTGACACGACGAGGTTGGATCCTCTTCGTCGCGATGGCCCTGATCTGGGGTATCCCGTACCTCTTCATCAAAGTCGCGGTCGGGGAAATCACGCCCGCGACGCTCGTCTTTCTCCGCAGCGTGATCGGCGCGTCGATCCTCCTGCCTCTTGCGGTAGCGCGGAAGGATCTCGCGCCTCTGCGCCCGCAGTGGAAGTGGCTCGTCGCGTACACGTTCGTCGAGATAGCGGTGCCGTGGTTCCTTCTCTCCGATGCGGAGCGGCGGATCACGAGCTCGCTGGCAGGGCTGCTAATCGCGGCGTCGCCATCCATCGCGGCCGTCCTGGCGGTGCTCGCCGGCGGCCGCGATCGACTTGACTCGCGCCGCATCGCCGGCCTGGTCCTGGGCTTCGGCGGCGTCGCGGCGCTCGTCGGTCTGGACGTGCGCGCCGACGATCTGGGCGCGATCGGCCAGGTCGTCCTCGTCGCGCTCTGCTACGGGGCCGGGCCGATGATCATCGAGCGGAGGCTCGGCCGGCTTCCACCGCTCGGCGTGGTGGCCGCGTCACTCGGCATCACGGCGCTGGTATATGCACCGTTCGCGCTGACACAGCTCCCGTCGACGCTTCCGTCCGCATCGGTCCTCTTCGCCGTTGGCGTCCTCGGTGTGATCTGCACCGCGCTCGGGTTCGTCGTGTTCTTCGCCCTCATCACCGAGGTGGGCGCGCCGCGGGCGACCGTGATCACGTACGTCAACCCCGCTGTCGCGCTGACGCTGGGGGTCGCACTGCTCGGCGAACCCTTCACCGTCGGCATAGCGATCGGCTTCGTGCTCATCGTGCTCGGTTCGGTGCTCGCGACCCGCCGAGCCGCACCTCCGTCACCGAACATCTCTGTGTCCGAGGAGCGGGCGCGGCCGATCCAGTCGTCGCATTGACGCGCGTACTCGATGCGCGCGCTCTCAATCGCGCTCTCCTCGAGCGACAGCTCCTCCTTCGGCGATCTGGTATCTCGACCGCCGATGCGATCGAACGGCTCGTGGGCATGCAGGCGCAGATCCCTGCGGACCCGTACGTGGCGCTCTGGAGCCGACTCGACGACTTTCGGACGGACGACCTCGCCACGCTGATCACCGACCGGAAGGCGGTGCGGATGACGCTCATGCGCGCGACCATTCATCTCGTCACGGCTCGCGACGCGCTGGCGCTCCGTCCGATCGTGCAGCCTGCCCTCGAGCGCGTCTTCCATAACGCGAGCCCTTTTGGGCGGCAGCTCAAGGGCGTGGACCTCGAGCGGCTGCTCGCGTTGGGTCGCACGATCGTCGACGAGAAACCGCGCAGCAGCGCGGAGCTGCGACCGCTGCTCCACAAGCGCTGGCCGAAGCGCGACCCGGATTCGCTCGCCGCGGCGATCGGCTACCTCCTGCCGCTCGTGCAGGTGCCGCCGCGTGGGGTCTGGGGCGCGAGCGGACAAGCACGTCGGACCACCCTCGAGGCCTGGCTCGGCACTCCATTCGGCAAGAAACGCTCGCCCGACGAGCTCATCCTTCGCTATCTCGCCGCGTTCGGCCCAGCCACGGTCGGCGATGCACGGACGTGGTCAGGGTTGAGCGCGCTCTCGGAGGTCTTCGCGCGCCTGCGTCCGCGCCTTCGGACGTTTCGCGACGAAAAGGGCCGCGAATTGTTCGACGTGCCGGGTGGTCCTCTACCCGACCCCGAGACTCCGGCTCCGGTCCGCTTCCTTCCGGTCTACGACAACATCGTGTTGTCGCATGCCGATCGGACGCGGATCGTTCGCCCGTTGGTCTCCAAACGTGCCGGCTACCTGGAGGGCGCGAGCTTCGGCAGTGTCCTGATCGACGGCTTCGTCGGGGCGACGTGGGCGCTGAAACGCGAAGCGAAAGCCACAACACTGCGCGTCGTGCTCCTCGACCCACTGCCGAAGCGCGATCGCGTCGCGGTAGAAGATGAGGGGGCGCGGCTCCTGAACTTCATTGCCACAGACGTCGGACGACGCGGTGAGATCGTCGTCGAGCCGCGCATAGCTCGTGATCCTCAGCGGGTTTGAAGCGTAACGGAATAGAGGCGATCCGGCCGGCCGCAGGGAGGAGACGTCTCACGGCAGGTCGGCGCTCCGGTCGCGGTGACTTTCGTCTCACCAGTCTGCAGGAGCTTGTACGTCCAGTACTGCGCGGTAAATCCGTTCCCGTACAAAGGTCCGAATCCCGTAAGACGCAGATACGAAGTGTCCACGACAACCTTCCAGGTCCAGCCATCGTCGAGCACGAGCCGGATGATGTCGGTGTCCGCATCCACCGTCACGACCTGCCCGTCTTGGTCCGGGACGAGGCCGAAGCCTTTCCCTGCCGTGACGGGGCGGGTTGATCCGCTTGGCGATGGCGGCGGTGTTATCGGATGGACGGTCACGGTCACACACGCCGCCATGAGAATGCCGGCAAAGAACACTGCGACACGTGCCACGCAAATACGCTAGAGCGCTCGGGTTCATCCGACCGTCGCAACTCGGCCGCAACAGCCACCCCCGCGTGGTGCGGCCGGCGACCGCCGGCATCAGGGGCTTATCAGCCGCGGTCCTGATCGATCTCCGCGAGCTCAAGGTTTCCCCCCGAGAGCCACACGCCGTTCGCCCCTTGCTCGTCGACGGCTTGCCAGTTGGTGTTCAGTCCGTCGCGCGTGATGCGGTAGAAACGGAGCGTTCGGGTGACCGGTGTCGAGCGCTCCGGTCCGCCGGCCGTCGTGACAAGCCGCGCGTTCACCACAACGGTGACAACCCCATCGCCCAGGAACGTGGCCGGCTCGAACCGCGAGATGCGGACGCTCACGTCGTCGAACCGCCTTGTCGTGAACTCCTTCTTTGCGTAGCTCGCGTCGAGCTGGTTGAGGAGGTCGTTTCGGGCTCTGTCGTATGCCGTGATGAGCCAGTAGCTCCCGGGCGCCCCGGCGTGCGGGTACTGCTCCGCCGGCACGTAGCTTTCCCGTTGGAGGTACCAGCCGACGGGGAACGCCGCCTCCGCCTCGAGGGCAAGCGACGACCACCGCGGCTGCTCGCCATCGACCCATCGCCCGATCATCGGGTCGTACCCGTCGATCACCTTGTACATCCCGTGCCCCTGGTTGACGAAGCGGGCCTGCTGCGCGTGCTGAAGGGTGCTGGTCTTCCCGCCGGCCTCGGTCACGCGATCGAGATACGTCAACGCGGCGTCGATGTACGCGACCCGTCCCCACGGCTTCGCGTACATGTGCTGGATCGTGAGCTGACCGAGCTCGAACCGCCGCTGGGTGCCTGGGGTTGGTTGGGGCCCAACGCTCGCCTGGAGGGACTGACGGACGAACTCCGCGTAGGGGCCCGGCGCGTACACCAGGTCGAGGAGCCCTCGGTTCGCACCCATTGGATCGCTGCGGTACTTGTCGAGCGCATCGAGATACATCGGCACCCACGAGCGAAGGTCGGTCTCGGCCGAGGTGCGATACGGCCCGACGACCTCGATGAGGGCTGCCGCGGTCCCAAGCCCGAACGTCTGCGAGACGGTCGTCACCGGCGGAGGCGACGACTGTGGCGCTCCGGTCGGGATCGGCTCGGGGGTGCGGACGAGCGTTGTGGCGGTCGGTGCGATGGTCGGCGCCGCAGTAGGCGACGAGGTCTCGGTCGGCGCGCTCGACGGGACGCTGTCTCCGGGGATGGCCGCGGGTGCGGCGCACGCTGACGCGAGAGCGACCACAGCGAGGGTCAGAGCCGACCATCTCCGGGGCCTAGACATAGCCCTCGGGCACCGGGCCGCGAACTTCCATGCCGTAGCGGAGTGCGATCTCCGACAACGCCTCCGGTTCGAGGCGGCCGCCACTGATCGCCGCGCTTACGTCGTCGAAGTAGCCGACCATCGCCCCGGGCGCGTACAGGTTGAGTTTCCGGCTTGCGCCGCTCCCGACGCGAAAGCCGTGCTCGATGCCCGCAGGAACAAAGATGAACGAGCCTGCCGGGCACGGATACTCCCGTCCTTCGATGAAGAGGATGTACTCCCCCTCGAGAACATAGAAAGCCTCGGCGGCGTCGCGATGGACATGGAGAGGCGGACCGAAATCGGCCGGCTCATCGGCTTCGAGCAATGTGAAGGCGCCGCTCGTGTCCTCATTCGTCGCCTTCACAGTCATGCGGAAGCCGCCGAGGTCTATCGGCCGTCCCTCGCCCGGCCGCAAGACGAACGCGTCGGCCACGTTAGCTTCGAACAGCCACCTTTCGCGTGGTGGTCGGCACCTTCGCATCGCGCGCGGGCTTGCTGCCGTTGCGCGAACGGCCCGAGGTCTCCGCACCGCACACCGTTTCGATGATGAGCCGCGTCGTCACGTACGGATCCGCATTCGCGTTCGGGCGGCGATCTTCGATGTAGCCCTTGCGGTCCTTCGCGACCTGCCACGGAATGCGCACCGATGCGCCGCGATCGCTCACCCCGTAGCGGAACTCCTTGTAAGAACACGTCTCGTGCAGACCCGTGAGCCGCTCTTCGATGCCGAATCCGTAATTCGCGATATGCAGGTCGTGGCGCTTGCCGAGCGCCTCGGCGGCGGCGACACACGCGTCGTAGCTCTCGCGCATCTCGTTCGTCGAGAAGTTCGTGTGCGCGCCGGCGCCATTCCAGTCGCCGCGTACGGGCTTCGGGTAGAGCGTCGCGCTCACGCCGTAGTCCTCCCCCACCCGATAGAGGAGCCAGCGCGCGACCCAGAGCTGGTCGCCGATCTCGGGTGCGTTCAGGGGCCCGACCTGGAACTCCCACTGCCCCGGCATGACCTCGGCGTTGATGCCGGAGATCCTGAGGCCCGCCTTGAGGCAGGCGTCGAGGTGCGCCTCCACGACGTCGCGCCCGAACACCTCATCGGCGCCGACGCCGCAGTAGTAGCCGCCCTGAGGCGCCGGGAACCCGACGTCCGGGAAACCGAGCGGGCGCGATCCCTCGAAGAACGTGTACTCCTGCTCGATACCAAACCAGGTATCGAAGCCCTTGTACCGCTCAGCCATCTCGAGGTTCGCGCGGCGCATGTTCGTCGGATGCGGCTGCCCGTTAACCAACATGACCTCGCAGAGGACGAGCTTGTCATCGCCGCCGCGGATCGGGTCCGGGCACACGAATACCGGCTGCAGCACGCAGTCGGACTTGTCGCCGGTCGCCTGTTGCGTGCTCGATCCGTCGAAGCCCCAGATGGGCGGCTTCTCGCCGTCGGGCACGATCTTGGTCTTCGAACGCAGCTTTTGCGTCGGCTGGGTCCCGTCGATCCAGATGTACTCGGCTCTGTAGACGCCCATTAATGCCTTCCTCACCTGCGGATATAGGGACGCGTGAACCCCGACTGTACCGGTCAGGCCAATTCTCCGTCTGTGCTGATTTGGTTCTGAAAAGGGAATGGGTTGTTCGTCAGTCCGGCGCCCCACCCGCTCGGGTTTCTGGCGACGTAGCAGTCGATGGAAGCGAGCCGGAGGGGGCGGGCGTGCCCTGGCTTCCAAGGACAGCCGGCGTTGGCGAGCCGCGAGTCGGCGCGGCGCTCCCCGACGGCGCCGGCAAGGCGGGCGATCCAACGGGTGCGGTCGACGGTGACGGCGACGACGAGGGTGGCGGCGTCACTGCGGATGGAGGCGAGGTCAATGTCGCGGTCGTCGTTGCGCTCGGGGCGCCGGCGGATGAGGTCGGGCTCGCCTGGGTTCCGGCAGGTCGAAGCGCGACGCTACCCGTCGACGATGCGGCAAACACCGCCACGCCCAGGGCCACGAGTCCCGCGATCGCGACGATCGGAACGACTCCGAACCGCCTGCTCAGGGGCAAACGCTCCAGACAATTCGGACAGAACCCCGAGACCGGCGTTGTGACGTACCCACAGTGCCGGCACCGGACCGGCCGACGACGCGTCCGTGCCACGGCTTGCCTGGTTGCATTCCGCGTGCGCGACCGGTTTTAGCCGCACGGAATCGGAGCTAGGCACGAAGCCACGCCCGGAGCGCCCGGTCGTCGAGGCCCGCGGCGTCGAGCTCACGCTCCCCCATCGTGACGACCGGGATACGCAGCGCGTACCGATCGAACAGCGCGGGGTCCGAGGTGATGTCGATACGCTCGACGTCGAGCGGCACATCGAGCGAGACCCGGCGGAGGGCGCGGTACGCCTCGGCGCAGAGTCCGCAGTCCGGCCTCTCGAGAAGCCGAACGTGTGCCGGCGGACCGCGGTGGGTCCGCCGGCGGACCAGGGCCAGCGCGCGCCGGAGATCGCCGCGCATCACGTCCGAGCGGCGATCACCAGTTACCGAATTCGCTTTGCGGAAGCGGGACCGACGCGGGATGGATCACGTAGACGATCCCACCCGTCGAGGTCATCCAGTTCTGCTCGAACTGCGCGCGGTCGTAGACGCGCTGCACCGTCGCGTCGCTCGTCGCCGCGGGGTCGTTCACGACGGGGTTGCCCTCCTTCGTGAAGCCGACGATCACCAGAAGGTGCCCGTTCGTGCTCTTGAAGAGGAAGCCGTCGAGCTTGTTCGAGCTGAAGGCGATCGAGGCGACGAGCGGGATGCCCGCGTTGATGAACTGCTCCGCTTCGCGAAGCGAGTGCAGCTGCGTGACCTCGCCGTCAAGGCCACGCGCGCCGGCGTACGCGACGTTGAACGGCCAGTTGCCCGCGCCGTTGTAGTGGTAGTCGAAAATGTAGCGGGCGGCGTGATCGACCCAGGGATCTGCGGTCGTGGGGTAATCCCTCAACACGAACGCGTACTCGGATGCGCTCGGGCTCCTGTCCCAGTACGCGACGACCATCGAGGTCGACGTCGGGCTGCACCACGCCTCCCCGCCGCCGTCGTACTGCGGGTACTGCCCGGCGTGGATCTCCTGCGAGTACTGCGGCACCGGAAGGATCTTGTCTTTCGTCATCGTCGTAGCGCTCGGCAGGTATGGCTTCGTGTTCACAGGGTCGGATGCGACCGCACCGATCCGCGTAACGGCGGGCGAAGCGGCACTTCCCGTGGCCCGGTACAGCTCGAGCTTGAGCTGGTACCCGAACATCGGATGGTCTTTCGCGAAGAAGGTGTCGATCGCGATGTACCCGTCGCCATCGCCTTGGCCGCCCACCGAGCGGCGATAGATGTCGCCGTCGCCGGAGGCCCAGATCCCCATCGTGTACCACTTCGTGGAGGTGCCATCGTCACGGGTCGCGCTCATGTAGACGCGGATGAACGTGCCGGACGGCGTCTGCGCGATCCAGGATGAGACGAGCTCGCTGAAGCCGAACCCGGTCGAGAGCTTCGGCGAGGTCCACGACCCCATGTCGTAGCTTTTGGTCGTGCCGAGGTACGGGTCGGTGTAGCTCGTCGTCGTGAATCCGCTCGACGCGAGCGTGAGCGCGCCGGCCTTCGTCAGCGTCGTGCCATGGGCCGGATCCGCGGTGAGCGCGAACGAGTGGTAGCTCACCGGATACGACTGCGACGCGGCTGCCGGGCCGCCGGCAAAAGATTGGCCGAGCAGAAGCGCGAGCACCGCGACCAGCGCTGCTGGGATCCTCATCGTCAACCTCCTCCGCGCGTGTGGCCGGGCAACACTAGCGCGGTCTCACCAGTTCGGCGGCAGCCCGGGAGCGTTCGGCGGCAACGCCTTCCCCTTCGGATAGATCACGTACACGATCCCGCCCGAACCACCCAGCCACACACGCTCGAAATCGGCGCGGCCGTAGACCTTGCGCGCCTCGGGGTTCGTCTTCGCGGCGGGATCGTTCGTGATCACGTCGCCGTTCGTGTCGAAGCCTCGAATGACGAGAAGATGTCCGTTCGTCTTTCCGAAGAGAAACCCCGGCAGATCGCCGTTGATCGAAGCGACGAGCGGGATGCTCGCCGAGATGAATCGCTGCGCCTCGCTCAGCGACCGAAGACGGGTGACGAATCCCTCAAAGCCAAAGCGCGTCGCATAGGCCACGTTCGCCGGCCAGTTCCCAGCGCCCTTGTAATTCCAGTCGTAGCTGTAGCGCGCCGCGTAGTCGACCTGGGCGTCGTCGTAGTCGGGACCCGGAAATGCCTGCAGGTCATCATCCGAAGGCCCGCCCCCGAGCGCGCCGAGAACCATCGCGGTCGACGTCGGGCTGCACCAGGCCTCGCCACCGCCGTCGTATTCGGGGAACTCGCCCTTGTGCTCCTCCTGCGAGAGCGCGGGGACCTGCAGGTCGATCGCGTTTCCGTCGAAGGCGCTCGGCATCTCGTACTTGAACGGCGCCGACACCATCGCGCCGAGCATCCGAACGTAAGGCGACGCCATGCTCGAGGGGCGCTGGTAGAGCGTTACCCGAAGGCGATAAGCGTCGAGCGGGGGCGCGGCGGCGGCGCGCTTGAACGTGTCGATGTTGACGTCCCCGTCCGCATCCTTTTGGCCCGATGTGGAGGTGCGATGGATGTCCGTGTCGCCGGACGCCCACGTCATCATCGTGTAGAACTTCGTCTCGCGACCGGTACCCCGAGCTTGCATCTCCAGCCTGATCCACGTGGAGAGCGGCGTCTCGGCGTTCCAAGACGCGACGAGCTCGTCGAACGGGAACGCGACGGGCACCCAGTCGCTCGTCCACGAACCACTCCGAAAGTCGATCCCTCGCGCTCCGTAGGGGTCGTCGTACGTACCCTCGGTCAGCCCCCTCGAGCCGAGCCCGAGCGGACCCGTACCGGTCACTCCGCTCGAAGAGCCTCGAGACAGGTCGGCGCGGGCAAAGCTCACCGCGGGTGCATTCGCCGGCTGCGGAACGAGCGTCGGCGTCGGCGCGGGCGTGCTCGTGCTCACGACCTCGCTCGGAATCGGCGTGTTCGTCTCACCGGTTGGAGGCGTGGGCGCGCTGACGCACGCCGCGGCGAGCAGCATGGCCGCGACCGCTATCGCGTATCGTCGCGCTCCCTCTCCTCTGCTCACACGTCGCGCATCGAGACTAGCGCGGATAGAGTCACTTTCGTGAGCACACTCCCACGCGCCGAGCTCTTCTGGTCTACCGAGCGGGTCGCCTCCGCGATCAGCGATCCGAACGTCCGCGTGGTCGATTGCCGCTTCAGCTTCGACGAAGACATGCGCGCCCGTTACATCTCTGGGCATCTGCCCGGCGCCGGCTACGCGAACTGGGCCGAGGACTTCGCCGCGCCCCCGCCGGCATCGGGCCATCCGCGCTGGATGCTGGCGGATGCGGCGGATTTCGCGCGCGCGATGAGCCGACTGGGGATCGGCGACGAGACCATGGTCGTGGGATACGACGCGGAAGGCGGCCACCATGCCGCTCGGTTGTGGCTCGCCCTTCGGCGGTTCGGCCACGATCGGATGGCGGTGATGGAAGGCGGGATCCAGAAATGGATCGCCGAGGGGCGTTCGCTCGAGACCGGCGACCGATCTCTCGACACGCCCGCGGTCTTCACGCCCCGTCCGCGGGAGCGCGTCGTCGCGTCTAAGGCGGACGTCCTTGCTGCTGTGCGCTCCGGCGATCCGTGGTTGCTCGACGTGCGCCGCGATGCCGAGTTCACGGGCGCCGAGAATCGCGCGGCGCGCGGCGGACACATCCCTGGCGCGGTGAACATCCCCTGGAAGGACGCGCTGAAAGAGGATTGGACGCTACGCGACGCCGACGAGCTCGAGGACTTCTACACCAACGCGGGATTCGGCCCCGAGACGAGCACGATCACCTACTGCCAGGCGGGCGTACGCGCCGCGTTCACGCACCTTGTGCTCACCGCGCTCGGCCACGACGACGTGCGCACGTACGACGGTTCATGGGAGGAATGGGGCAACGACCCCGCTGTCCCCATCATCACCGGACGAAGCTGATGCTTCCCGTCGGGGCCGGCGCACGGACGTGGATGATGAAGAAGATCCCGTCGTCCTCGAGCCACGTGGATCCATCGACCACGCCACGCACTCCGAGGCGATAGTCGCCGGCGGTCGAGGGAGCCCGGACCGTGAATTCGAACCAACCGACTTCGCCCGGACCGACGTAGTCGGTCGTCGTCGAGGCCAGCCGATTCGCTGAGAGCCAGTCCGCCGCGAGCTCGGGCCGCTCCTCGTCCCGCGGGTCGTTCGTGCCGAGGTTCGCCTCCTGGTAGGCGACGCCTCTATACCAGCCGCGCGACCCGGTGTTCATGAGCGCGACCACGAGCGTGGCCGGCTCACCCGCCAGGAGGGTCGGATCCGGACTCTGCGCGGTCCAGCTGGCGTGATAGCCGGAATCCGGTGGCAGCGCGACCTGCGCCGTAGCCACGAAGCTCGGCGCAGCCTGCGCCGCGGTCGCCGCACGGGCGACCGGCACCGCTCGGACGACGTCGACGACGCCGCCGAAGTCGGCGGTCCAATACCAGCCGTAGGTCGATCCCGCCGTGTACCCGCGACCGATGCCGATCGCGTGGTAGTGAGGGTTCACGAGGACCGCGTAATGCGCGGGGCTGTTGATCCAGCCGTTCAGCACGTCAGCCGTGGTCGTGTACCCGGCTGCGAGATCCTCGCCGGTCCAGGTGCCGAAGGCCGGATAGCCCGCGTCGAACATTCGCTGCGTCGGCGATCGTCCGTCGAGCGACGTGTGAGCGAAGTAGTTCCGCGCGCCCATGTCGCTCGACATCCACTTCGCGGCCGCGGTGAGCGTGTCGGAAACCGCGAGCGCCGGGAGGCTCCGGGCGTCGCGGAATGCATTGATGCGGGCGACGAGGTCCTGCTCCGCGGCGTCGAGGCTCGCTCCCTGGACGAGCAGCGGTGCGAAGGCGCCAAGACCGCCCACGACCGCAAGGACGCCCGCGACTGCTGCCGCTGAAAACCGCATGAGCAACTCCCCTTCTGTGCGGCCCATGCTTGATGGCCGGCGGTGGCGAGGAGTCGCGTCGCGGTCTCAGGAAACCGCTCGATGCGGACTTGATCCGCCGGGCTCGGTTGGCTACCCGCCTTCTAACGGCGCCGGATCGCGGCGTCGATCTCGGCCGCGAGCTCGGGCGGCACGTCCGCCTCGATGCGGATCCCGGCCTCTTCGTAATCGACACTCTTGAGCGAACCGCGCGTTCGGATCTGCTGCACGAGCGCGCCGGCGTGATACGGCAGCGTCTTCTTGACCCTCTTCCAGCCGGCGGCGGCGGCTTCGGCGAGCCGGACGCGTAGTGGA